>JBKJSF010000129.1:0-5420 GCA_046595895.1 Caulobacter sp.
ATCTGCTGGACACTAGATAGCACAAAACTCCTTATTTTACTGGGATTTTGGACACTGACGGCAACCCACGGAAAGTCGGGGATTTGGCCAACCTTAGCCCTCCGAAGGCAGAGGTCACACGTTCGAATCGTGTCGGGTGCGCCAGGGAACTCATCCAGATGAAGCGGCGCCCATCAAAAGGCGGAATCCGTCGTCTAGGGTGGCTCCAGTACAATGACGCGGAAACGCTCGATGATCAGATCCCTGCCGGCCCCCTTTCTCGCCTGCGCCCTCGCCCTGACGCTCGCCCTGCCTGCCGCCGCCGCCAAGAAACCCAAGGCGCCCGCGCCGTTGACCCCCGCGCCTGTGGTCGCGGCCGAGCGGGCGTTCGCCGCCGATGGGCTGGCCATGGGCATCAAGCAGAGCTTCCTCAGGCATATGGCCGACGACGCCATCGTCCTGCAGCCGGACCCGATCAACGCCCGTCTGGCTGTCTCCGCCCAGTCTGACAAGCCCGGCCCGAAGCTGGAATGGTGGCCGGTCTGGGCCGGCATCGCCGCTAGCGGCGACTTCGGCTTCACCACCGGTCCCTATGCGGTCAATGGGGTGCGCCGCGGCCACTACCTCACGGTCTGGAAGAAGCAGGCGGATGGGTCCTGGAAGTGGCTCTACGACGGTGGGCCGAACAGCAGCGCCAAGGACGCGCCGGGGCCAGGCGGCACGCCCGGCTACCTGATGGTGTCGAAGACCTCGGCCGGCGACGAGGCCACAGCGTTTGCTTCCGCGCAGACGGCCGATGCGGCGCTCAACACCGCAGCGGGGCAGGACGTCACTGCCGCCTATCTGGCCGCGCTGGTCTGCGAGGCGCGGGTGCAGGGTTCGCCTTCGGCCCCGGCCCAAGGTTGCGCCAGCTTCCGCAATGAATTGGAAGGCCGGGGCAGGAAGATCACCTTCGCGGCCCTCGGCGGCGGAGCGTCGTCCGGCGGCGACATGGCCTGGACCTATGGCGACGCCGACTGGTCGATCGCCGGCAAGGCCTTCCGTGGCCACTATGTGCGGGTCTGGCAGTACCGCGGCGATACCTGGAAGCTGGTCTTCGACCAGATCCTGCCGGCGCCCCCGAAGAAGCAGGGGTGAAGTCGGGCGCCGCAGTCCCTATCTGCCGTGCTCGACCCTTCTTGAGGAGCCCACCCCGCCCGTGACCGAGTTTTCTCCCCGCGAGATCGTTTCTGAACTGGACCGCTTCGTCGTCGGCCATGCCGAGGCCAAGCGCGCCGTCGCCATCGCCCTGCGCAACCGCTGGCGCCGTCGGCGCACGCCGGAAGCCCTGCGCGACGAGATCACGCCCAAGAACATCCTGATGATCGGTCCCACCGGGGTCGGCAAGACCGAGATCGCCAGACGTCTGGCCAAGCTCGCCCAGGCCCCCTTCCTCAAGGTCGAGGCCACCAAGTTCACCGAGGTCGGTTATGTCGGCCGCGATGTCGATCAGATCATCCGCGACCTGGTCGAAAGCGCCATCGCCATGGTCCGTGACAAGCGCCGGGCCGCTGTCAAGGCCAAGGCCGAAGCCGCCGCCGAAGAGCGCATCCTCGACGCCCTGACCGGCCCCGGCAGCACGGCCGCCCGTGAGAGCTTCCGCAAGAAGCTGCGCGACGGCGAGTTGAACGACAAGGAGGTCGAGCTGCAGCTGGCCGATACCGCCAGCCCCTTCCAGGGCATGGACATTCCCGGCATGCCGGGCGGCTCGGTCGGCATGCTCAATCTAGGCGAGATGTTCGGCAAGGCCATGGGCGGCCGCAGCCGCACCCACAAGACCACGGTGGCGGGCGCCTACGCCCCGCTGCTGGCCGAGGAGAGCGACAAGCTGGTCGACCAGGAGGCCCTGACCCAGGAGGCCCTCGACCTGGCCGAGAACAGCGGCATCGTCTTCCTCGATGAGATTGACAAGGTGGCCAGCCGGTCCGACCGGGCCGGGGCGGACGTCTCCCGCGAGGGGGTGCAGCGCGACCTGCTGCCGCTGATCGAGGGCACGACGGTGTCGACCAAGTACGGGCCGGTGAAGACCGACCACATCCTGTTCATCGCCTCGGGCGCCTTTCATGTCGCCAAACCCTCCGACCTGCTGCCCGAGTTGCAGGGCCGGCTGCCGATCCGGGTCGAGCTGAAGGCGCTGAGCCGCGATGACATGCGGCGGATCCTGACCGAGCCGGAGGCCAATCTGGTTGTCCAGCAACAGGCCCTGATCGCCACCGAAGGTGTCACCCTGACCTTCACCGAGGACGCCATCGACGCCATCGCCGACGCCGCCGTGGCGGTGAACGGCAGCGTCGAGAATATCGGCGCCCGTCGCCTGCAGACGGTGATGGAAAAGGTGGTCGAGGAGATCAGCTTCACGGCCGGCGACACCTCCAGCGGGGCGGTGACGGTCGATGGCGCCTATGTGAAGGCGCGGGTCGATGCGCTGGCGGCGGACGCCGACCTCAGCCGGTTTATTCTTTAGGCGACGATGCGCAGGGCCGCATCCGCCCGCACGGTCCGGACGGTGGTCAGCAGGCGCGTCGCCGACGCTTCGCCGAGCTGTCGGGGGTCGAATGGGCCGCGGCGTGCAAGCGTACGGGCCACCTCATCATCGACCATGCTCAGGATGCGGGCGGACATGTCCCATTCACGAAACAGTCGTCCGTCAGCGGGGCCGGCGCCGAGCACCTTGACCGCTTCGTGACGCGGATCCGCGCTGATGCGGCCGAGCGCGGTCTGTACCGCCAGGGACGAGCCTTCCAGCGCCTGCAGGAACCAACCGTCATGGCAGAACAGCAGGCCCGAAACGTTGTCTCTCCGGTTGTTGCGGATCGAGACGCGTATGATCGACTCGACCTGCTCCACGAAGGCCTCGGGCGCTAGGCGGCTACGGCTGCAGTAGACGATACGGTGCAGCGACCGGCTGGAGGGCGTGAAGGCGGACATGGCGACACCTACGGACTGCGTTCCGCCGTTAAAGCAAATAGCGGTGAGGATTCCGCTAACGTCCCGCGCAATCCCGCCTTGCCGCGCCGGCCCCAAGGGATGGCGGCTGTTTTTCTCCCGTCAGGTTGCTCCAACCAGATCGGAACAGGCTTCAGCGCATGGCATAAGGCGCTGGTGACCGATTCTCCGACCCTCGACACCGCCCGCGAGACTCTGCGCCGGGTCTTTGGCCATGCCGAGTTCCGGGGTCTCCAGGCGGGCGTCATCGAGGAGGTGCTGGCCGGCCGCAATGTCGTCGCCGTGCTGCCGACCGGCGGCGGCAAGAGCGTCTGCTACCAGATTCCGGCGATGATCCGGCCCGGCCTGGGCCTGGTCGTATCGCCGCTGATCGCCCTGATGAGCGACCAGGTCGCCAGCCTGCGCCAGTCGGGCGTGGCGGCGGCGCGGCTGGATTCCAACATCCCGGCCTTCGAGCGCCAGGACATCTGGGAGAGCATCGACCGCGGCGAACTGGACATCCTCTACATCTCGCCCGAAGGCCTGTCGGCGAACGGCATGCTGGAGCGCCTGGCGCGCCTGCCCCTGTCGCTGATCGCCATCGACGAGGCCCACTGCGTCAGCCAGTGGGGCCATGATTTCCGCCCCGACTACCGGCTGCTGGGGCGGCTCGCCGAGCGCTTTCCCGGCGTGCCGCGCATTGCCGTCACCGCCACCGCCGACGCCCGCACCCGCGAGGACATCCGCAACCAGCTGGCCCTGCAGGACGCCGCCGAATTCGTTGACAGCTTCGCCCGCCCCGAACTGGCGCTGAACGCCGAGCGCAAGGTCGGGACGGGCCACAAGCGGGTGCTGGAGCTGGTCGCCCAGCGGCCGGGCAAGTCGGGGGTGGTCTATGTCGGCAGTCGCGACGGGGCCGACGAACTGGCCGGCAAACTTCGCGAGGCAGGGGCCCCGGCCATCGCCTATCACGCGGGCCTGGAGAAGGAGCTACGCGGCCGCCGGCTGGAACAGTTCCTCGAGGCCGACGCGGCGGTAATAGTGGCGACCATCGCCTTCGGCATGGGCATCGACAAGCCGGACGTCCGCTATGTCATCCACGCCGATCCGCCTGCCAGCATCGAGGCCTACTGGCAAGAGATCGGCCGGGCCGGCCGGGACGGCCAGCCGGCGGACGGCATCACCCTCTATTCCAGCGCCGACATGGCCTGGGCCTTCCGCCGGCTGGAAGGCCGGGAGATGGCTCCCGAGGTCAAGCAGGTTCAGGGCCGCAAGGTGCGCCAGTTCTACGCCATGCTGGAGGGCATGACCTGCCGCGCTGTGGCGGTCCGCCGCTACTTCGGGGAGGAGGGGGCGAGGTCCTGCGGCCAGTGCGACCTGTGCCTGGCCCCGCCCGAATCCGTCGATGTGACCCAGGCCGCCCAGAAGGCCCTGGCCGCCACCCACCGGCTGGGCGGCCGGTTCGGACGCGGCCGGCTGGTCGACCATCTGCTCGGCAAGACGAAAGAGGTTGCCGGCTGGGAGTCGGCGCTATCGACCTGGGGAATCGGCACGGAACTCGGCCAGCACGCCTGGCGCGACCTGATCGACCAGCTGCTGTTCGAGGGCCTCTTGAAGGAAGACCCCAACGATGGGCGGCCGCTGATCCGGATCGGCGACGCCGACGGGGTCAAGGCGGTCTGGAAAGCTGAACGGTCCGTGGAAATCCGCAAGGATTCCACCCGGGCGACGGCGGCCGGCAAGACACGGGCGAGCAAGGGCCGCAAGGACGTTCTGGCGACGTTGACGGGTGACGACCAGCCGCTGTTCGAGGCGCTGCGCACCTGGCGCAAGGAGGAGGCACAACGCCAGCACGTGCCGCCCTATGTGATCTTCCACGATGCGACGCTGGCGGAGATTGCTGTGCGGCGGCCAGAAACCCTACCCGCCTTGGCGGCCGTCAGCGGCGTCGGCGAGGGCAAGCTCGAGCGGTACGGCGAGGCGGTGCTTGAGGTGGTGGCGGGGCGGCCGGGACCGCTGGGCAGGTATTGCGCGGCGGTATGACCTCACCCGAGGTGTTGTTGTGGGGGCGACTGCGCGGACACCGGCTCGATGGGCTCAAGTTCCGCCGCCAACATCCTCTCGGCCCCTATGTGCTCGACTTCTACTGCCATGAAGTCCGCCTCGCCGTGGAAATCGACGGCGCAACCCATGGCGACGATGGCCGGCCCGAACGGGATCAACAGCGCGACGCTTGGGTTCTGCAGCAGGGCATCCGCACCCTGCGCCTGTCGGCGTCCTGGGTCATGAGCGACATAGACGAAGCCATGGACGCCATTTACCGGACGGCGCGCAGCTAACCAAACTCTCCCCCCGCTTGCCTACGGCATTCACACATCGTGGTTGAAGGCCTGCGTGGTGTCTGATTCTCTCTGAAGAGAGATTGGACGAGGAGCTGGTCTGATGGCGTTGACGCTGGGGCGGTTTGGCGACCGTCG
>JBKJSF010000142.1:0-18392 GCA_046595895.1 Caulobacter sp.
CGACGGTCGCCAAACCGCCCCAGCGTCAACGCCATCAGACCAGCTCCTCGTCCAATCTCTCTTCAGAGAGAATCAGACACCACGCAGGCCTTCAACCACGATGTGTGAATGCCGTAGCCCCTTTATGGGGAGGGAGGACTGATGTCTCAGCCCTCCAATTCCTTCAGCAGCGCCGGGTCGCGCCGCGCTCTAAGCGCCAGGTCATCGGCGTCGTCGCGGCCTTCCATGTCGAGCATGTCGCGCAGGCGCGGAATACGCTGTGCCGCCTCCTTCAGGTCACCGTCCGCGACCGCGTTGGCCTTCAACGCCGTCGCCACGATGTGCTTGCAGGTTAGCTTCGAGTCCTGGAAATCCGGGCAGCCGCAGCTGGCGTCCCGCCCGTCGGCCGCCTTCATCTCGACCACATAGGCGATCCCCCGCTCACCCATCACATGGGCCAGCACCCCGCCGGGCCCATAGTCGACCAGCTCCACCCAGCCATGGCCGAAATAGTTTTCACCGCGCATCACCCGGGCCTCGGGGACGCCGTCGGTCAGGGCGGGGATGTCGAATAGCTGGCTCATCGGGTGAACCTAGCCGATTCGTTCACGCTTCGTCCTCGACCCGGTGCATGTCGTCGTCCGACAGGCCGAAGTGATGGCCGATTTCGTGCACCAGCACATGGGTGATCAGCTCGCCGAGCGTCACGTCCCCCCGCTCGGCCCACTCATCGAGCAGCGGACGGCGGTAGAGGAAGATGCGCGGCGGCATGGGGTTTGGGTCGAACACCGAGCGCTCGGTCAGATCGACACCTTGGTAGAGGCCGGTCAGTTCAAAAGCGTCCTCGATACCCAGCGCCGCTAGGCTTTCGTCGTCGGCATAGTCGTCGATGCGGACCACCGCCTCCCCGGCCAGTTTGCGGAACGGCTCGGGCAGGGCGTCGAAGGCGGCCTGGGCCAGGGCGGCGAAATCGTCCAGCGAGGGGGCGGCGGCGTTGGTCCAGTCGTTCATCTGTTTGATATGGCCGCCTCAGCGGCCATTCGCCAGCGGCCTCTTCGCCCGAAGCAGGTTACAGGCGTAGGGTTAGCGGTGATTCGAGGGACATGTAGCATTGGGTCCATCCGACCTGATTCTCGCGGCGGCGACCGGTTCGGTCAGCCTGGCGATCTGCGCGACCCTGTGGGCGGTGGCTCAACGCAGGGCCGGTGACGCGCGCGCCAAGGGTCTCGAAAACCGTATCGACCAACTGACCGCCGGGGCCGAGGCCGCTCGGGCCTCGGCCGAAGCTTTCGACTGCGCCCTTGTGGTTGTTGACCAGGGCGTTGCCCGGCTGGCGTCAGGCGACGAGGCCCTTGCCGCCTGCGCCGCCGCCTTCGACCTCGAGGAGGACGATCCGCAGGTCTTGATGGAGGCGATGATCGGGGCCGACGCCGACCATGCCCGCCGTCTTCGCGCCCTGACCGAAAAGGGCGAGGCCTGCGCCTTCGAGTCCCGTGGGCCGTTCGGAGCCGTCTCGGTCGAGGGCCGCGCCGCCGGGGCCCAGGCCTGGCTGCGGCTGACCGCCCTGGCCGCCGGCGAGGCCGCCCTGCCGACCGCCGCCCGCCTGGCCAGCTTCCTCGACGGCCAGGGCGAGCCGGCCTGGATCGCCGCTGCCGATGGCTCGGTACAGTGGGCTAACAAGCTGTGGCTGGAAGCGGTCGCCGCCGAGGACCTGGCCGACGCCGTCGCCCGCAAGCTCAGCCTCGACCCCGAGACCGACGCCCTGGCCCGCGAGGCGGCCGAAAGCGGCGAGCGGCGCGAGACCGTCAAGCGCATTACCATCGGCGGCCGCCGCCGGGCCCTGAAGCTGCGCGCCGCCCCGCTGGAAGGCGGCGATGTCGCCATGTCGGCCCGAGACCTGACCGAGTCCGAGGACATCCGAGAAGCCCTCAAACGCCACGTCACCGCCCACGACGAGACGCTGAACCACATCGCCGAAGCCGTCGCCATCTTCAGCCGCGACCGTCGCCTGTCCTTCCACAACAACGCCTTCGCCCAGCTCTGGTCCCTCGAGCCGGCCTGGTTGGCCGAGAATCCGACCCACGGCGAGATCCTCGACCGCCTGCGCCAGCGCCGCCGCCTGCCGGAGACCGCCGACTACGCCGGCTGGAAGGCGGGCGAACTGGCCCGCTACGAATCGCTGATCGCCCAGCCCGACGACCTGTGGAGCCTGCCCGATGGCCGTACCCTGCGCGTCGTGCACCAGCCCCATCCGCTGGGCGGGGTGCTGCTGCTGTTCAGCGACATCACCGACGAGCTTAAACTGAAGTCCCGCTATAACGCCTTCATCCAGGTGCAGCAGGCGACGCTGGACAAGCTCAACGACGCCGTCGCCGTGTTCGGCTCCGACGGCCTGATGCGGCTGCACAACGAGGCCTTCACTCAGTTCTGGAACATCCCGGCCGTCGATCTCGAAGGGGCTATCGACTTCGAGGGCGTCGTCGAGCGCTGCCTGCCGCGGCTCCATGACCCGGTGTTCTGGTCCGAACTCAAGGGCCGCATCGCCGACCCCGATCCCAAGGCCCGCGCACCGGCCTCCGGCGAGGCCCGCACCAGCGACAGCCGCATCGTCGCCTGGCAGTCGCGGCCGCTGCCTGACGGGGCCACGCTCATCGCCTTCGCCGATGTCACCGATACGCGCCGCCTGGAGAGCGCCCTGGCCGACCGCGAGAACGCCCTGGCCGAGGCCGAGCGGCTGAAACGCGAGTTCGTCGGCAACGTCTCCTACGAACTGCGCACCCCGCTCACCACCATCATCGGCTACAGCGAACTGCTGGAACGCATGGGCGACGCCCTGCCCGAGCGGGCCCGCAGCCATCTGGCCGCCGTCCGCACAGCCGGCTCGCAGCTCGGCCGCTCGATCGACGATGTGCTCGACATCGCCGCCATCGACTCGGGCGAGATCGCCCTGGATGTCGCCGACGTCCGGGTCTGCGAACTGCTGAACGAGACCGCCGAACGCTGGGCCCGTCATGCCGAGGCCGGCCAGATCGAGCTGATCGTTGATTGCGAGGACGAGGTCGGGCTGATCCGCGGCGATCCCAAACGCTTCGCCCAGGTCCTCGATCACCTGGTCGAGAATGGCATCCGCCAGACCCCGCCGCAGGGCAAGGTCACCCTCACCGCCCGCCGGGCGCTGGGCGAGGTGCGCATCAGCATCGCCGACACAGGCCGAGGCATCCCCTTCCACGTCCAGGCCCACATCTTCGACCGTTTCGTCGGCCGCGACCGGGGCGGCCCGGGCCTTGGCCTGGCGCTGGTCAAGTCGCTGGTCGAGCTGCACGGCGGCTGGGTGGCCCTGGAAAGCGAGCCCGGGGCCGGGGCGGTGTTCACCTGCCACCTCCCCGAGGCGGCGCAGCTGGAGACCGGCCAGCGCGAGCTCGGTCTTTAGTCTATTTACAACGATAAGATATTACGCTCTTAATCTCATATCGATGGGAGGAAGAGACATGGCTGCCAAGCTCGCCACCGCCGGCATGGGTCGGTTCTCGATCCAGCAGAACGCCGAGATCAACGTCACCCCGTTCGTGGACGTCATGCTGGTGCTGCTGATCATCTTCATGGTCGCCGCCCCGATGGCGACGGTGTCGATCGCCGTCGACATCCCGATCGCGCCGCAGAACCAGCCGCCACCGCCCCATCCGCCGATCGTGCTGTCGGTGCAGAAGTCCGGGGCGGTGTTCATCGGCGAGCGGCGCACCAACCTGGAGACCCTGGCCGCCGACCTGCCCGTGGTCATGCGGGAGATGGGCATCGGGGGCCTGCCGCAGAACCAGCGCATCGTCCTGCGGGCTGACGCCGACACGGTCTACGAACAGTTCATGGGCGTGGCGAACACCCTGCAGGAGGGCGGCTACCACAAGATCGACCTGATGACCGAAGAGATCCAATAGGTCCCGAGGCGGAAGACCGGGACTCCCGCAGCCGCGGGGGGATGGGGGTCTGCGGCGCCGGTAGCGGACCCGGCCGGCGTCGCGGACCCTGTCAAAGGGGACTGGTTGTCCGCATCCAAGAAGGCGCAGAATGGGACGCCGCTCTGTCCCGGATAACCTGTCCCCGATCTGGCGCGATCAAGGACGGTGGACTGTCGGGGACAGGTTGTCCTCGACACATCTAAACCAACCCCCACATTTCAGGATGGGGACAACCAGTCCCCACTACTAATGCTGGCTTTCCGGCATCCGCACGATCAGGCCTTCTAGGTCGTCGCTGACCTTGATCTGGCAGGAGAGGCGGCTGCTGTCCTCGACGTTCTCGGCGAAGTCGAGCATCGACTCTTCCATGGCCGACTTGTCGCCGGTCTTCCCCGCCCAGGCGGCGTCGACATAGACGTGGCAGGTGGCGCAGGCGCAGGCCCCGCCGCAGTCGGCGTCGATGCCGGGGACGTTGTTCTTGATCGCCCCTTCCATGACGGACATGCCGTTCTTCACCTCGATGGTGTGTTCGGTGCCGTCATGCTCGACGTAGGTGATCTTGGCCATACGCTCCCCTTGGACCTTCTATTTTTGGCGCGCTTTTAAGCTGCGACCTCTTTCATGGAAATCGTCGGGTCCGCAAGCTTATCAATGATCACCGGCGTGCGGTTTTCGATCAGCTTGCGGCCCATCATGAACTCCGGCGGGGCGTTGACCGCCTCCACGGCCCGCACCTGGTCGCCCTGCAGGTGGAAGACGGCGAACTTCGCCGTGGCCGGATCGCCCCGCAGCAGAATGCGGTCAGCGTCAAAGGCGATGCCGGCGATCTGCAGCTTCAGATCGTACTGATCCGACCAGAACCAGGGTACTTCCGGTGTCGGCCCCGGCCGTCCGACCAGGGCGCAGGCGACCTGCTTGGCCTGCTCCAGGGCGTTGGGCACGCTCTCCAGGCGGAACATGCGGTCATAGGTTGGCAAGGGGCGGTGGGTGACATCGCCGATGGCGAAGATGGCCGGATCGGCCGTGCGAGCCTCCAGATCGACCACCACGCCGCCCACGCACTCCAGGCCAGCGGCCTTGGCCATGTCGTCGTTGGGAATGGCCCCGATGCCGACGATGACGGCATCGCAGGGCAACACCCGGCCGTCTGACAGCTTGACGCCGGTGACCTTGCCGCTGGCCCCCTCGAAAGCCTCGACCCCGGCCGACAGCTCGAAGGTCACCCCCCGGGCTTCGTGGTAATCGGTGAAGAAGCTCGACAGCGCCTCGCAGGCCACCCGGGCCAGCACGCGGGGCTCGCGCTCCAGGACGACCGCCTCGGCCCCCAGGGCCCGGGCCGATGCCGCCACTTCCAGGCCGACATAGCCGCCGCCGACGATGGCCAGCCGCTTGCCGAGGCCGAGCACGCTTTTAAGGGTTTCGGCGTCCGCCGCCGTGCGCAGGGCCATGACCCCGGCCAGCTCCGCCCCGGGGATCGGCAGCATCCGCGCCCGCGCTCCGGTGGCCAGCACCAGGTAGTCGTAGTCGAGGGTGGCGCCGTTGCTGAGGGTGACCTGCTTGGCCCCCCGGTTGAGCGCCACGCCCGTGGCTCCGAGGATCAGGCGGCAGTTGTTCTCGTCGTACCATTGGGCCGGTTTCAGGCTCAGGGACTCGGCGTCGGTCTCGCCCTTCAACCACGCCTTGCTGAGCGGCGGCCGCTGATAGGGGACCATCGGCTCGTCGCCGACCAGCACGATGGGACCGGTATGGCCGTACTGGCGCAGGAACGCCGCCGCCGAGCCGCCGGCATGGCCGGCGCCGATGATCACCACCTTCGACTCAAGGTCCGGGGCTGCAAGCTCGGCCAAATGGCTCTCCCTCAACGCGTTGTCGTCAAAGATGACGCCTGCGTCATTTTTGTGCAAGCGGCATGTCCCACCCGAGCGGGTCCAGGATGCTTGATCCGGAACCAGCCATAGAACAGGAGCCAGCCTGCCGTGAAGGCAGCCAACAGATTTCTTCGGTTAATGCGGGTCCAAGAGCCGTCTCAGGCCGCCTTCGGACCCTCGACCGGAGCCACCGGAACTGCCGGCGTGCCGTACCAGTCGACCCGGCGAGTGAACCACATGACCGCGGCGATGGCGACGAAGCTGGCCAGGGCGCCGATCAGCAGGGCCAGATCCTCCAGCCGCATCAGGCCGTAGATCAGCCCGTAGAGAACGGAGAAACTGACCAGGGCGGCGAGGCCCTGCTTCAGGCTCTCGAACACCCAGCCGGCGTAGGCGGAGATGAGGGCCACGGTCGCCCCGGCCGCCACCAGGAAGGCGAGATCGAAGCCGGCTCGCTCGGCGATCGACAGCAGCAGCAGGTAGAAGACGATCTGCGCCAGCCCGATCAGCACATACTGCGCCGGGTGGACCCGCCGCCGCGTCAGACTCTCGAAGACGAAAAAGGCCAGGAACACCAGGCCCATGAACATCGGCGCATACTTCAGCGACCGGCCGACCGACTGGTAAGGGTTGGTCAGCTCGACGAAGGACACCCCCAGCTGCCCCGCGCCCAGGCGGCCGATCAGGGACAGGTCGCCCTCCTGCGGCACGCCGCGGGCGATGAAGGGCACACTCCAGTGGGCCGTAAAGCCGGCTTCGGTGATGCTGCGGCTGGCCGGCAGAAAGCCGCCATCGAAGCTGGGATGGGGCCAGTCGCCCTTGATGTCGAAGCTGGTGGTCTTGGCCCAGGGCAGCACCGACAGCCGCTCGGCCCCGGAGAACTTCAGGTTGGCGCGGGCCTGCAGCGTCTTGCCCAGGGTCCGGGGATCGCCCAGCCGGGCCCCGAACATGCGAAGCGACCCGGTGGGTGAGTCACCCCGCGTGACGGCCTCGGCGCCACCGGTGACCTCGACCAGGGTAGCCGGGGCGAGGGACAGGGTGCGATCGCCGACGGTCAGGGTGGCGTCGGCGCGGGCTCCGCGCGGGTCGGAGACCCCGACCAGGAACTCCGCCCGGTTCCAGTCGTAGGTGGCGTTCTGGGGGCCCAGCGAACCGGCCTGCGACAGGTCGAATTCCGAGGTGAGGCCCATGTCGGCCTGCCAGACCGGCGTCTTGAACAGCGACCGCCTGCGCAGCTCCGACCGCGTCGCGGCGGTGGCCTTGCCGGTGGTCGGAAAGATGACATAGACCCCGCGTTCGGGCGCCTCACCCTTCTTGGCGGCCGGGACCTGGTAGGGGACGGCCAGCACCGGTCCCAGGAAGCTCTGCTCGCCGCCGACCAGCTGGCCGATCTCCCGGCTGACCTTCTGGGCCCGGCCGGTGCGCTCATTGAGCAGCAGGAAGACGAACAGCGCCGTCAGGCTCATCACCAACGACAGGCCGCAGACCAACAATAGCTTGAGCCCCATGGATCGGCTGGGAACGCGTGCGGTCGGCGTCTGGGTCATGGCAATTCCTCCCCGGCCGCGGGGCGGCGGTCCGTGAGAGCAGCATGCCCGCCAGGCTGTGCAGTTGTGGCGCAGACCCGGCGCGACTGTCGCCGAGAGACGGCGCCGCAATGGCGCGCCCCGTCAGGGCTTTAGGGCTTAATCGCCTCGCCACACCCTCCTTGGCGCCGTAAGAATTTTACGGCATGATCGGTGTTATGGCCGCCCTTCGAAAAATCACCACCCATATCCCCGAGGAATTGCTTGCCAAGGCGCAGCGGTTCTCCGGCGAAGGCGTGACCGAAACGGTTCGTCGCGCGCTGGAAGCCTATTCGATTTCGGAGTGGTCCAAGCAGATGATTGCGCTGCGGGGCAAGGTTCACATCGAGATCGATATGGACGAGTCGCGCGCGGACAAGGAATACGATGCTAAGGGCAACGTTATTCGGTGATCGTCGCGGCGGATACGGGGGCTCTGGTCGTCTACCTGGCCGGCGACAGAGGCCGATCCAGTCTTGTCATCCAGGAGGCTTTGGAAAACGACAACCTGCGCCTGCCGCCGCCGGTCATCACCGAAATCCTTGCCTACAGGTTCCAGAGCCCCGAGCGCGCCGCCCTCATCGCCCGCTCGCCGATGCTCGACCTGCGTGAGGGGTATTGGAGCCGGGCGGGTGAAGCGCGCCGGCTTCTGCAAACCTTGGGGCTCAAGGCGCGCACCGTCGATGCCTTGGTGGCGCAGTGCTGCATCGACTCAGAGGTCCCGCTGATCGCGATTGACCCGGACTTCCGCCATTTCGTCGCCCACTGCGGTTTGAAGCTTGTCTAGACCGCGCGCCTATGGCGTTACGCGATGACCGACATCAACATTGAATACCTGGCGGGGGCGCCGTCCGAGGCCGATTTTCCCGAACCCGAAGACGGCGCCTAGACCACCCGCTCGACCAGCAGCTTCTTGATCTCCACGATGACCTTGGCCGGGTTCAGACCCTTCGGGCAGACCTGGGCGCAGTTCATGATGGTGTGGCAGCGGCAGAGCTTGAGGGGGTCTTCCAGGGCGTCCAGGCGGTCTTCGGTGGCCTCGTCGTGGCGGTTCGTGAAGGAGACATAGACGCCGCCCTCGGGCACCCCGTCAGGGCCTTGGAGGCTTCATTTTTCTCGCCAGCTCGAGGCTCGCGCGCATGAGGGGCAGCCCGTCGATCATCATCTTGCGATACTCAGGAGTGGGATCCGATTCCGCCGCCAGCTCCATCCAGCCTATCGCCTCTTCCAGTGCTTTGGTGTCGATCACGTTGCCGGATTTGTCGAAGGCGCGGTTAACCGCCTCGCGGCCCAGCAGAAACGGCGCGTCCTGCCGCCCGCCTTCATAGGCGATCCGCCAAAGCGCGGCCGAGCGGGTATGGTCCTTCTTCACCCCGTCGCCGTTCCAGTGCATCTGGCCCAGCAGGAAGGCGGCGTTGGCCTGCTTCTGGACGGCGGCCTTCTCGTACCAGTAGGCGGCCTTGACGTAGTCCTGCGGCACGCCCTGGCCCAGCAGGTAGAAGTTGCCGAGGTCGGCTTGGGCGTCCGGGCCGCCGGCTTCGGCGGCCTCCGTGCACAGGGCGACGCCTCGTTTGGCGTCGATGGGCACGCCCTTGCCGGCGACCAGCATCGTGCCGAGCGCACATTTGGCCTTGGCGAAGCCCATGTTGCTGGCCTCGCCGTACAGCTTGGCCGCCCGCGGCAGATCGATCGTGCCGCCTTGGCCGTGTTCGTAGCAGACAGCCAGGTTGTGACGGCCGTCAGCCCGGTCCCGCGCGGCGATCTCGAACCAGTCGCAGGCCCCCTTGGCGTCGTCGTCGAGGTCTGCCCGCCCGTTGCTCAGCATTTCGCCCAAGACCTCGGCGGCGTCGGTCCTGCCGCTGTGGGCCAAGCCTTCCAGCGTCCCCCGGCTGCCGTCTTCTCTGTCGAGGATCTGGACGATCAAGGCCTGGACATCCTTGCCGATGCCCATGGCGTCGAGCTTGGGATAGCTTTCACTGGCGGCCGGGACTGGTCCGGCCAAGGCCAGGAGGGCCAGGACAAAGGGGATGAGAGCCGGTTTCATGCCCTAATGGTGACCCAGGCGCGGGCCGGCGCCTAGATCACCCGTTCGGCCAGCAGCTTCTTGATCTCCGCAATCGCCTTGGCCGGGTTCAGACCCTTCGGGCAGACCTGGGCGCAGTTCATGATGGTGTGGCAGCGGTAGAGCTTGAAGGGGTCTTCCAGGGCGTCGAGGCGGTCGCCGGTGGCCTCGTCGCGGCTGTCGATGATCCAGCGGTAGGCGTGCAGCAGGGTGGCGGGGCCGAGGTACTTCTCGCCGTTCCACCAGTAGCTGGGGCAGCTGGTCGTGCAGCAGGCGCAGAGGATGCACTCATAGAGGCCGTCCAGCTTCTCGCGGTCTTCCGGAGCCTGGCGCCACTCCTTCTGCGGCATCGGCGTCTCGGTCTGCAGCCAGGGCTCGATCGAGGCATACTGGGCGTAGAACATGGTCAGGTCGGGGACCAGGTCCTTGACCACCGGCAGGCTGGGCAGCGGCGCGATGGTGATCTCGCGCCCCGGAGCCTCTTCCCAGCCGTGGGTGCAGGCAAGCGTGTTGCGGCCGCCGATGTTCATCGAGCAGCTACCGCAGACCCCTTCGCGGCAGGAGCGGCGGAAGGTCAGGGTCGGATCGACGTTGTTCTTGATGTGGATCAGCACGTCGAGAAGCATCGGCCCACAGGCGTCGACATCGACGTCATAGGTGTCCCAGCGCGGGTTCTCCTGGCCTTCCGGGTCGTACCGGTAGATCTTGAAGGTCTTGGTCCGCTTGGCGCCGGTGGGGGCGGCGTAGTGGCGGCCCTTGCCGACGCGGCTGTTCTTGGGAAGCGTAAGCTGGACCATCAGGCGGGATCCTCAGGACAGGCGAAACGGGTCATCAGCGGCCCTCGCCGCGGGTGCGGGGGAAGCTGGTCAGGCTGGGCAGGTCGTCCATCCAGCGCACCCGGCTGACGGTGTAGGTCTGGTCCTTCGGCGGACAGGCGTCGGGATCGTCCAGGCTGGAGGTCGAGACATCGACCTCGCCGGCCCGCTTGGTGCTCTGGAAAAGGATGTGCGTCCCGCACTGCGGACAGAAGCTGCGCACCCCGTCCTCGGAGGACTCGAACTTGGTCGGCTTGCCCTCGGTGAACTTGAAGTCGCGCGGCCGCACGGTGAACCAGGCCACGGCCGGAGCGCCGGTCGTGCCCCGGCACATGGCGCAGTGGCAAAGGGTTTCGTCGAACGGGGTCCCGGAGGCCTCGTAGCGCAGATGGCCGCAGAAGCAGCCGCCAGTAAGGGCCATCAATACACACGCGCTTTCGGAGGAATGTAGTCGATTTCGTTGGTCAGGGTGTAGCTGTGCACCGGGCGGAAATCGAAGCGCACCGCGCCGGTGGCGTCGTCGAACCAGGCCAGGGTGTGTTTCATCCACTCGCCGTCATTGCGGTCCGGATAGTCCTCGCGGGCGTGGGCCCCACGGCTTTCGGTGCGCTGCAGGGCGCCGCCGACGGTGACCGCCGCCTGGCTCACCAGGTTGTCGAACTCCAGTGTTTCCATCAGGTCGCTGTTCCAGATCAGGCCGCGATCGGTGGTCTTGATGTCACCGCGGCTGGCCAGAACCTTGGCGATGCGGGCGACGCCGGTCTCAAGCGTCTCGCCGGTGCGGAACACCGCCGCGTCCTGTTGCATGGCCCACTGCATGTCGAGGCGAAGCGCGGCTGTCGGGGTCGCGCCGTTGGCGTTGCGGAAGCGGTCGAGGCGGGCCAGATGGCTGTCGGTGAAGCTGTCCTTCATCTCCGGCTGGGTGGCCCCGGGCTTGACGGTCTCGGCACAGCGCAGGCCGACGGCCCGGCCGAAGACGACCAGATCGATCAAGCTGTTGGAGCCGAGGCGATTGGCCCCGTGCACGGAGACGCAGGCCGCCTCGCCCACCGCCATCAGGCCGGGCACCGGAGTGTCGGCGTTGCCGTCCTTCAGGGTCAGGACTTCGCCGTGATAGTTGGTCGGGATGCCGCCCATGTTGTAGTGAACGGTCGGCAGCACCGGGATCGGGGCCTTGGTCACATCGACGCCGGCGAACACCTTGGCGGTCTCGCTGATGCCGGGCAGCCGCTCGGCCAGGATGGCCGGGTCGAGGTGATCCAGGTGCAGGAAGATGTGGTCCTTGTTCGGGCCCACCCCGCGCCCCTCGCGAATCTCGATGGTCATCGCCCGGCTGACCATGTCGCGGGGCGCCAGATCCTTCACGGTCGGCGCATAGCGCTCCATGAAGCGTTCGCCTTCGGAATTGGTCAGATACCCACCTTCACCTCTGGCGCCTTCCGTGATCAGGCAGCCGGCCCCGTAGATGCCGGTCGGGTGGAACTGCACGAACTCCATGTCCTGCAGCGGCAGGCCGGCCCGCAGCACCATGGCGTTGCCGTCGCCGGTGCAGGTGTGGGCGCTGGTGGCGTTTTGGTAGGCGCGGCCGTAGCCGCCGGTGGCCAGAATGACCTTTTGCGCCTGGAACCGATGCAGCGTGCCGTCGTCCAGCTTCCAGGCGGTGACGCCCCGGCAGACGCCCTCGTCCATGATCAGGTCGAGGGCGAAATACTCGACGAAGAATTCGACGTTCTTGCGCAGGCTCTGGCCATACATGGTGTGCAGCATGGCGTGGCCGGTGCGGTCGGCGGCGGCGCAGGTCCGCTGGATCGGGGCCTCGCCGTAGTTCTTGGTCATGCCGCCGAAGGCGCGCTGGTAGATCTTGCCCTCTTCGGTGCGGCTGAAGGGGACGCCCCAGTGCTCCAGCTCATAGACGGCGGCCGGGGCGTTGCGGGTCAGGTATTCGATGGCGTCCTGGTCGCCCAGCCAGTCCGACCCCTTGACGGTGTCGTACATGTGCCAGCGCCAGTTATCCTCGCCCATGTTGCCGAGCGAGGCGGAGATGCCGCCCTGGGCCGCCACGGTGTGCGACCGGGTCGGGAAGACCTTGGTGACGCAGGCGGTTTTCAGGCCCGCTTCGGCACAGCCCAGCGCGGCGCGCAGGCCGCTGCCCCCGGCCCCGACCACGACGACGTCGTAGCTGTGGTCGATGAAGCTGTAGGTCGCCATCAGAGGGCTCCTCCGAAGGCGATCTTGAGAATGCAGAAGATGGCCAGCCCGCCGGCCATGACGCAGACGAACAGGTTGGCCAGCAGGGCCGCCGAGCGGGCGCCGATGGTCTCGATGTAGTCCTCGATGATGACGCGAAGCCCGGAATGCATGTGGTAGGCGCCGATAAAGAAGGTCAGCACTAGCAGCAAGGCGTTGAGCGGCTTCGCGATCCACAGCAGAGTCAGGTCCCGACCCAGCGGGGCCAGGTGGATGGCGGCGTAGACGGCCCAGAGGGTCAGTGGGATCAGCGCGATGGAGCTGACCCGTTCGGAAATCCAGTGGCCGGCCCCGTGATGGGCGGAGCCGAGGCCGCGGGCGCGGGAAAGGGGGGTGCGGTGCTGGCCGGCCATTACAGAACTCCCGTCGCGGCGGCGATGACCCAGACGGCGATGGCGGCGACGACCCCGAAGATGATCACCGCCCAGCTGCTGGCGTCCGATGTCTTGATCTCGAAGCCCTTGCCGGCGTCCCAGACCAGGTGCCGGATGCCGCAGGCCAGGTGGTAGAAGGCCGAGACGGTAATCAGGAACAGGGCGAGGCGGCCGATCAGGCTGCCCATGATGCCCATGAAGGTCGCGTAGGCCTCCGGTCCGGCCGCCAGGCAGACGGCCCAGGCCGCGCCGATCAGGAAGGCGCCGTAAAGGCCGACCCCGGTCACCCGGTTGAGGATCGAGGTCAGCATGGTCACATGCCAGCGCCAGACCTGCAGGTGCGGCGAGCGCGGACGTTCGCGAACGCCGGGGTTGGCTTTGGTCATGGGGATTCCGGAAATTTTGGGCCGTGGTCGGACACGGCCCCGGATTTAACCCCCAAGGCGCGGGTGTCAACGGCGAGGGGTGTTGTTGCGAAACGCTCGCGGAAAACCTGCCGCGAAATCACACGGGACCGACCCAAAAATAGGCGTGAAAAATTCCACTGCCCAGGTCTTCTGACCCGTGGCATTGGAGCGGTCTTCATCGGCTTGAACCGCTCGGGGGGAGCGGCGACCAGCGCGGGGGGAAGCGGCGGATCGGGGGGACCTGATCCGCCGCTACTATTCTGGGGCCGGTTCAGTCCCGATCCTGCTCCAGCCATTCGGCCGACTGCATCTCTTCCAGCCGCGACACCGTGCGCTCGAACTCGAAGGCGCCCTCGCCCTCGGGATAAAGGTCGCGCGGCGCAACCTCGGCCAGGGTCACCAGCCGCACCTTCGCCTCATAGAGAGCGTCGACCAGGGTGTTGAAACGCCGGGCCGCCGAGCGCTTGGCCGGGGTCAGGCGCGGCACGTCCTCCAGGAACAGGGTGTGGAAGCGCGCCGCGATGGCCAGGTAGTCGTTGGGCCCCAGCGCCGTGTCGCAGAGGCTGGCGAAGCTGGCCCGGACCATCCCGCCACTGGCGCGGGGCAGGTGAACCTTGCGGCCCAGAACTTCCAGGCTCGCCCCGGCCTCCGCCTGGCCGTCCAGCATGTCGGCCCAGAGTTTGTCGAAGCTGCGGGCGTTGTCGGCATCCAGAGGCGAGAGCCAGACCCGGGCGCTCCTCAGCCGGTCGAGACGGAAGTCGGTCGGGCCCTTGACGCCCACCACGTCCATGCGGCTCTTCAGCATGTCGATGAAGGGCTGGAAGAGCTGGCGGTTGAGGCCATCCTTGTAGAGGTCATCCGGCGGCCGGTTGGAGGTGGCGACCAGGGTCACCCCGTGCTCGAACAGGGCCTCGAACAAGCGGCCGAGGATCATGGCGTCGGCGATGTCGGTGACCTGCAGCTCGTCGAAACAGAGCAGCCGGGCCTGGCCAGCGATCAGTTCGGCGGTGGGGACGATGGGATCGTCGCCCTTGCTCTGACCAAAGCGCGCCTTGCGCATCGCCGCGTCGCCCTTGCGCCAGGCGTCGATATGGCCGTGCACCTCGGCCATGAAGCCGTGGAAGTGGGTGCGGCGCTTGCGGGTCACCGGGGCGCTGTCGAAGAACAGGTCCATCAGCATCGACTTGCCGCGCCCCACCGGGCCCCACAGGTAGACGCCCTTCTGCGACTTGGGCTTGCGACCGAACAGCGAGAAGCCGGGTTCGCCGGCCTGGTCGAGATCGGCCTCCAGCCGGCCCAGCGCCTCGACGGCCCGTTCCTGGGCCGCGTCCGACTGGATGTCGCCAGCCTTCAGGCGGTCACGATAGGCAGTGAGGACAGAGGACGGCATCAGGGGTCCGGTTAGCGCGGGCGGGCGGCGGCGGCAATCTTTGACGCCTACTTGTTCTTCGCCCCCAGGTCGGCCCTCACGAACCGATAGGTGCGCGGGTCCTCGCAGGCGCAGGCCCTCATCTCGCCGTCCTTGGTCCACCAGATGATGGTTGGGTACTTCACTCCGTCCTCGCCGACCTTGACGCCGTTGGCGGCCAGCAAGGGCTTGAGGTCGGCGACGGCCTTGCGACCGGCCTCGACGACGGCGGTGCGGGCGATGTCGCCGTCTGCGGCCATCAAGCCCGAGGCGGTCCAGGCATCGGGCCTGGCCGCGTTCCACTGTTCCCACAGGGGCCAGCTGCGGTTGATCCAAAGCTCGGCGACGGTTGTGCGTTCGGGAACGGTCGATTTCGGCTGGCCGCCGACGTCCGCCCGGGCGATGGCGATCACCCGGGTATCGACCCCGGCCGCCTGCAGCTTGGGCAGCTCCTCGGCGACATACCTGATGCAGTCAGGGCAGCTGCGGAAGACGACGATGTAGGCCTTGGGTCCGCCGAGGCCGGGCGAGACATAGCCACTCGATTCGAGGATTTTCACGACCTCCGCCTGGTTCTTCACGATGGTCTGCGGCCGCCAGCGGGCGTCGAACCACCACCAGGCGACAACGGCCGCGATGGCCAGCACGACGATCAACACCAGCCAGAAGATGAACTTGCTCAACGGCGCGACTCCTTGCGCGGATCAGAGGAGTCTCTATCCCTTGCCCTTCAACGCGCGGCAAGCCGTCCCCGCCCAACCCTGAGAGCGCCTTTGGCCGAACGCCCGCCCCCGCCATCGTTGTCGCAGGCCCCGCTGGCGCCCGGCCTCTATCTGGTGGCGACCCCGATCGGCAACCTGCGCGACATCACCTTAAGGGCTCTGGACGTGCTGAACGCCTGCGACGTGGTGCTGGCCGAGGACACCCGGGTCACGTCCAAACTGCTGAGCGCCTATGGCCTCTCCAAGAAGATGTATCGCTATGACGAGCATTCGGCCGCCCAGGCCGGGCCCAGGGTCCTGGCCCTGCTGGCGGATGGCGCCCGCGTCGCCCAGTGCAGCGATGCCGGCACCCCGATGGTCAGCGATCCGGGCTCGCGCCTCGCCATCGCGGCGATCGCCGCCGGCCATGCGGTGTTTCCCATCCCCGGCGCCTCGGCCCCGCTGGCTGCCCTGACCTTGGCCGGCCTGCCGACCGAGCGCTTCATGTTCGTCGGCTTCGCCCCGCCCAAGAGCGCCGCCCGCCGCACCTTCCTCAACGAATTCAACAACCTGCGCTCGACCCTGATCTTCTTCGAGAGCGGCCCGCGCCTGGCCGCCTCCCTGGCCGACATGGCCGCCGTGCTCGGCGACCGCGAGGCGGCGGTCTGCCGCGAGCTGACCAAGCTCCACGAGACCTGCGTGCGCGGCCGGCTGTCGGTGCTGGCCGCCGATCCGAAGCTCAATGACCCCAAGGGCGAGATCGTCGTCGTCGTCGCCCCCGGCGAGGCCGAGGTCGCCACCGAGGCCGACGCCGACGCGGCCATTGCCGAGGCACTCACGCGCCTGCCCCCCGGCGAGGCGGCTTCGGAGGTGGCCAAGGCCCTGGGCGTCAATCGCCGCGAGCTCTATCGCAAGGCCTTGGCCATGAAGGATCCCCCAAGAGTGCAAGACACGTGAACCGGGTCCGCAGCGCTCGGGGCGGGGCCGCGCGCCTCTCCGGCCGCCGGGCCGAGATCTGGGCGGCCCTGACCCTGATGCTGAAGGGCTACCGCATCCTCGGCTTTCGCCTGAAGACGCCGCAGGGCGAGATCGACCTGCTGGCGCTGAAGGGCGCCACCCTGGCCGTGGTCGAGGTAAAGCGCCGCACCACGCCGGAGGCCGCCCTCGAGGCGGTGCGCATCGACCAGCGCGAGCGGCTGCGCCGGGGCGGTGCCCAGCTGGCGGCGAACCGTCCGGCGCTGAAGGGCGTTACAGTCAGGCTCGACCTGATCGCCCTCTCGCCGGGCAAATGGCCGCGTCATATTCCCGACGCATGGCCGGACGGATATTAAAGGCTGCAATGACCCGGCAGGACGCCGAAAATCTGCTGGCCGAGGCCGGCCAGGCCTCGGATGAGACCTTTCCGTTGTTTGACGCGGCCTTGGCCTGCGCCGTTCACGAGGACCCCGACCGCGACCCCGGCCCGGCCATCCAGCTGGGCCGCGACGCCATCGAGAAACTGGCCGCCCGCCTCGACAAGGAAAGCCCGGAGGAGGCCATCGCCGAGGCCATGGCCGGCGATCTGCGCCTTGAGGGCGACGTCCTCACCTACGACAGCCCGGCCAACGCCGACCTGATCCACATGGTCGAGCGCCGCAAGGGTCTGCCGGTGATGCTGGGCGTGGTCTACATCCACGCCGCCCGCGGCTGTAAGCTGCAAGTGCACGGCGTCGACTTCCCCGGCCACTTCCTGCTGCGCGTCGAGACCCGCGAGGGGCCGATGGCGCTCGATCCGTTCAGCGAGGGCCGCATCGTGCTGCCGTCCGAGCTGTCGCGCCGGGCCCTGCGCGCCGGCCTGACCCCCGATGTCGCCAGCCGGCTGGAGGCGCTGATGGCCCCGGTCAGCGACCGCGCCGTGCTGATCCGCCTGCAGAACAATATCTTCGCCCGCGCCCAGGAGCGGGCCGACTGGCCGGCCGCCGAACGCAGCGCCCTGCGCCGGGCCCTGATCAACCCGGCCGACCACCGCCCCTGGCTCGATGTCGCCAGGGCCCGCGAAGGCCAGGGCGCTCTGGTGGGCGCCCAGGAAGCGCTCGGCCGGGCCACGATCCTCGACGGTGGCGCGGCGGTCTCCGCCCGCGCGGCCCGCGAGCGGGTGCGGATGCAGCTGAACTAAGGTCCAAACGACATTTAGACCGAAGCGCCCGTATAAAGTCCTTTTCGATCAAAGGCTTAATGAATAGGTCTAGACATATTCCCCGGCTTTGAAGGCCCTCGCCGAAGCCCCGGCGAGAGGCGTTGGTCGTCGCCGTGCGCTTTCGACCAACAAACCCCGCCAGCCGACCAACACACTGACCAACACCCCGGGCTACATTCTGGCGCCTCGGACCTACCCAAAAGCCCACGGGATCGTGGGTTTGAGCCCCATCTGGCGGGTTCAAAAAAGCGTCTGCCTTTTTTGTTGGCCGGGCGCGCCGCGGTATAATGGTCAGCCGCTTCGATAAACGGGAAGCCACAGGGTCCCGGCCGCCCCGGGCCATCCGGGATGACGACGGTGGTTGTTTTCGGGGGCTGCGAGCCTCAAGTAAGCCCTGCCTTTAAGTCGGAGCTGCCATGACCTTGCGCGTCGCCGTCCAGATGGATCCGGTCCACGGGATCAACATCGATACCGACACCAGCTTCCTGATGATGGAGAACGCCCAGGCGCGGGGCCACGGGCTGTGGGTCTACACCCCCGACAAGCTGAGTCTGGAAGAGGGCAAGGTCATCGCCCGGGCCATTCCGGTCACCGTCCGCCGCGAGAAGGGCAGCCATGTCACCGCCGGTGAGCCGGTGCTGCTCGACCTCGGGGCCGATATCGACGTGGTGCTGATGCGCCAGGATCCGCCCTTCGACATGGCCTACATCACCGCCACCCACTTCCTCGACGCCGTCCATCCCCGCACCCTGGTGGTCAACAACCCGACCGAGGTGCGCAACGCCCCCGAAAAGCTGTTCGTCACCGGCTTTCCCGGTGTGCAGCCCCCGACCCTGA
>JBKJSF010000241.1:0-3251 GCA_046595895.1 Caulobacter sp.
CGGGTCCGCTGGGCGTCAGCCTGATCGGAACCGCCTGGCGGGAAGCGGACCTGTGGCGCCTTGAAACAGTGGACATTCGAACCTTTTCCAAGGATAAGCGCGGCTTCCTGGACGACACCCCCGCGGGTGGCGGTCCTGGACAGGTGATGAAGGCGGACGTGATCGCGGCGGCGCTCGACAGTGTCGACCTCGCGGGACGGCCGCTTTTGTGCATGAGCGCCCGGGGTCAGCCCCTGACCCAGGCGCGGGTTTCGAAGTGGGCCGAGGCGCCGGGGATCATTGTCCTCTGCGGCCGGTTCGAGGGGGTGGACCAGCGGGTGCTCGACGCCCGGGGGTTCGAGGAGGTCTCCGTCGGAGACGCGGTCCTGGCCGGTGGCGAGGCGGCGGCGATGGTGGCGATCGAGGCCTGTGTGCGGCTGGTTCCGGGTGTTCTGGGCCAGGCGGACAGCCTCAGGGAAGAAAGCTTCGAGGACGGTCTCCTCGAGCATCCGCAGTTTACAAGACCGCGGACGTTCGAAGGGCTGGATATCCCCGAGGTGCTGCTGAGCGGCGACCACAGGCGGATCGCGGCCTGGCGGCATGAGCAGAGAGAACTAACGACCCGCGAGCGGCGGCCCGACCTTTGGGACCGTCACCTCGCCAATCAACAGGCAAAGGGCGCCGGCAAACCGGTCAAGCCCAAGGAGTAACGAGATGGCTGCGAACATTATCAAGGAACTGGAAAAGGAAGAGACCGCGCGTCTCGCCGGTCTGCGCACGACCCCCGATTTCCAGGCCGGTGACACCCTGCGTGTCAACGTCAAGATCAAGGAAGGCGAGCGCGAGCGCGTGCAGGCCTATGAGGGCGTCTGCATCGCCCGCCAGGGCGCGGGCATCCACGAGAGCTTCACCGTCCGCAAGATCAGCTTCGGCGAAGGCGTTGAGCGGGTCTTCCCGATCATGTCGCCGATGATCGACAGCATCGAAGTCAAGCGTCGCGGCGTCGTCCGGCGCGCCAAGCTCTATTACCTGCGCGACCGCCGCGGGAAGTCGGCCCGCATCGCCGAACGCCAGATGGCCCGCAAGGAAGACGCCCCCAAGACCGAAGCCGGCGAATAAGCCGACCGGTCTCTGGACTGAGTTTTGGAAAGGCCCCGCTGGAAACGGTGGGGCCTTTTTCATGCTTAGTTGCTCCCCCTTTGGGGGGCTGGCAGCGGCGCAGCCGCTGACTGAGGGGGTCCCCACCAGCGTCTGCAACCGCAACAAACAGGTTTACCCGCCTGCCTGAGCGGTGACCCCCTCCACCATCGCTTCGCGATGGTCCCCCTCCCCCGAAAGAGGAGGAACGGGAGTTACTTCGCCCCGGCGATATAGACGTCCACCTGGCTCTCCAGCACATCCAGCGGCAGCGCCCCGTCCTTCAGCACCGCGTCGTGGAAGCCGCGGATGTCGAACTTGCCGCCCAGCGCCGCCCTGGCCTTGTCGCGCAGCATCAGGATCTTCTGCTGGCCGACCATGTAGCTGGTCGCCTGGCCGGGGTTGCAGAGGTAGCGCTCGATCTCCTTGACGATGTCGCGCTCGCTGAGCAGCGAGTTCTCTCGGAAGAAGTCGATGCCCTTCTCGCGGGTCCACTTCATGGCGTGCATGCCACTGTCGGTGATCAAGCGGACTGCCCGCCAGGCCTCCAGGCTCAATCGGCCGAAGTCCGAATAGGGGTCCTGGTAGAAGCCCATCTCCTTGCCGAGGCGCTCGGAATACAGTCCCCAACCCTCGATGTAGGCGCCATAGCCGCCGAACTTGCGGAACTTCGGCAGGCCCTGTAGCTCCTGGGCCAGGGCAATCTGGAAGTGATGTCCCGGCGCGCCCTCGTGGTAGGCGATGCCTTCGATCTGGGGCTTCAGCACCTGGGTCATGTCGGCCAGGTTGACGTAGAAGATACCGGGCCGCGAGCCGTCAGGCGTCGGCCGGTTGTAGAAGGCCACGGATGCCGTCTCCTGGCGCCATTCCTCCACAGCCCGCACCTCCAGCGGCGCCTTGGGCAGGCGCAGGAAGTACTGGTCAGCCTTGGCCATCACCTGGGCGATGTAGCCCTTGGCGTCGGCGAGGTATTTCGCCTTGCCCTCTGGCGTGTTGGGATACTGGTATTTGGCGTCGGTCTTGATGGCCTTGAAGAAGTCCTGCAGCGAGCCCTTGAACCCGACCTTGGCCAGGATGTCCCGCATCTCCCCCTGCACCCGGGCCAGATTCTTCAGGCCCAGCTGGTGGATCTCCTCGGCCGTCATGTCGGTGGTCGTCGAGCCCTTCAGGCGAAAGGCGTAGTAGGCCTGACCGTCCGGCAGCGCCCAGGCGCCGTTGTTGCCCTTGGCCAGCGGCTGGACAGCCTTCTGGACCCCGAGGAAGTGCTCGTAGCCTTCCCTGAACGGCCCGGTCAGCGCCGCCTTGCCGTCGGCCAGCAGCTTGTCCTTGTCGCCCTGCGGCAGGCTGAGCTTGCCGACCTTCTCCTTGAAGTCGGCCCAGACGGCGCTGTCCTTGCCGTCGGTGAAGGGCGCGCCCTGTAGCACGTTGCGAGCGTCCTTTTCGACCGGCGCGAAGGTGAAGGCCGGTGGCACGATGCCCTTGTCGGCCGCCTTGCGAATAGCCGCCGAGACCTCGGTCATCACCCTCCTGCTGTCCTTCAGCCGGCTGATGTAGGCCTCGGCGTCGCCAATGCCGTCGACCCGGTGCTGGTTGATCAGGAAGATCGGAATATCCCCGGCCGGGCTGCCGTTGGTGGTCGCCTGGTAGAAGTGGTCCCGCCACTTCACCCCCTCGCGGGCCCGCTCGACCGCCTGTTCGAAGAGCCGCCAGCTGATCTGCGACTGGGACCCGAGCTTGTCGTAGGCGAAGCCGGCCTTCATCCGCTTCAGCTGGTCCTCCGCCAGGGCCAGGGCCCGGTCGGCGCCGGCGTCGGTATAGTCGTCCAGCTTGCCGTAGTCCGTCTTCAGCCCCAGCGACGTCATCGCCTCGGGGCTCAACGCCAGGGTCTGGTCGAACGCGGCGTCGAGGAAGGCGGTGAACTTCGCATCCACGCCGTCCTGCGCGAAGGCGGTCGAAGTCAGCGGACCGGCAAGGACAAGACCGGCGAGCGCGAGGCGGCGGCTGATGATGAGATGGGACACGGCGGAAAACTCCTTGTGGTCGCCACAGTCTCCACGGTTCACGGGGACTGTCACCTGTCGGTTTTATCATATCGCGTTCCTTCTCCCGCTTGTCGGGAGAAGGTGGCCCGCGAA
>JBKJSF010000244.1:0-67768 GCA_046595895.1 Caulobacter sp.
CCTCCGACCTCGTCGTCGATCTCACCCCCGACCGCCGCATCACCGGCAGCCTGGAGGCCGACAACGCCGGCAACCGCTACACCGGCGCCTACCGGCTCGGCGGCTCGGTGAACTTCAACAACCCGACGGGGCTGGGCGACCAGATCAGCCTGCGCCTGCTGGCCTCGACCGAGGGTCTCGCCTACGGCCGGGCCGCCTACCAGCTTCCGGTCGGCGACGGCGTCGTCGGCGTCTCCTACACCCACCTGACCTATGAGCTGGGCCGCGAATTCGAGGCCCTTGACGCCAGCGGCACGGCCGACATCGCCAGCCTGTTCGCCAGCTACCCGCTGAACCGCTCGCGGAACCACAACCTCTATGCCTTCGGCTCCATCGACGCCAAATGGCTGACCGACGAGATCGGCCTGGTCGGCCAGGTTTCCGACAAGACCAGCCGGGCGGTCACCCTCGGCCTGCGCGGCGATTCCCATGACGAGCTGGGCGGCGGCGGGTGGACGACCTATTGGGCAGCGGTTACGGCCGGCGAGCTGGACATCGAAGACCCCGCCGAGCGGGCCGCCGACGCCCTGACCGCCCGCACCCAGGGCGATTTTGGCAAACTGCAGTTCAGCGTCACCCGGCTGCAGACCGTGGCCGGCCCCTTCTCCCTGTACGGCGCGGTGCGCGGCCAGCTTGCCTTCGACAACCTCGACAGTTCCGAGAAGA
This sequence comes from Caulobacter sp., assembly GCA_046595895.1. Classification (GTDB taxonomy): domain Bacteria; phylum Pseudomonadota; class Alphaproteobacteria; order Caulobacterales; family Caulobacteraceae; genus Caulobacter. Next base: position 706 of record JBKJSF010000244.1, read on the forward strand.
TGGAGCTGGGCGGCGCCTATGGCGTGCGCGCCTATCCGGAGGGCGAGGCCTACGGCGACCAGGGCTACATCGCCACTGTCGAAGCCCGCCTGCGGCTCGACGACTGGACCGGCAAACTCCCCGGCAGCTTCCAGCTGTTCGGCTTCGTCGATGCCGGCGAGGTCGATTTCGCCCACGACCCCTGGTTCCCCGGCGAAAACCACGCCAGCCGTAGCGGCTACGGCGCCGGCCTGACCTGGGCCGGGCCGCACGATCTCTTCATCACCGCCGCCTACGCCCGCAAGCTGGGCGATGAGCCGACCACCTCCGGCCCCGACGCCGACGGCCGCGTCTGGTTCCAGATCGTAAAGCTGTTCTGATGCCCGCACCCATCACATCCCGGCCCCCGTCATCCGACAAGGACGCCACATGACCGCCTATCCCCGCCCGATCCCCGCGGGCCGGCCCTCGCGCCTGGCTCTCTTCGGCCTCGCCGCATCGCTGCCGCTGGCTTTCGCGGCCCAGGCCCAGACGCTTCCCACGGGCGGCAACGTCGCGGCGGGCGGCGCAACCATCCAGTCCGGCGGCAGCACCCTGACGGTCAACCAGACCACCCCGAGGGTAGCCATCAACTGGCATTCCTTCTCGATCGGCCGGGACAACAGCGTCGTCTTCGTCCAGCCCGGCCGGGACTCCGTCGCCCTTAACCGGGTGCTCGGCCCCGACGCCTCGACGATCTTCGGCAGCCTGACCTCCAACGGCCAGGTCTTCCTGGTCAATCCCAACGGCATCCTGTTCGGCGAGGGCTCGCAGGTGAACGTCGGCGGCCTCGTCGCCTCCACCCTGGGCATCAGCGACGCCGACTTCATGGCCGGCGACTACCGCTTCTCCGGGACCGGCGGCTCTGTGCTCAATCGCGGCTCGATCAACGCCGACGGCGGCTACGTCGCCCTGCTCGGCGGCAGCGTCAATAACCAGGGGGTGATCCGCGCCAACCTCGGCTCCGTGGCCCTGGCCGGCGGCGAGGCGATGACCCTCGACGTGGCCGGCGACGGCCTGCTCAGCCTGGCCATCGACCGGGGGGCGGTGAACGCCCTGGTCCAGAACGGCGGCCTGATCCAGGCCGACGGCGGCAAGGTCCTGCTGACCGCCCAGGCGGCCGGTGGCCTGCTCAAGACCGCCGTCAACAACACCGGCGTCATCCAGGCCCGCACCCTGGGCGAAAACCACGGCGTCATCATGCTGCTGGGCGACATGTCGGGCGGCGAGATGACCGTTGGCGGCCTGCTTGACGCCAGCGCCCCGACCGGCGGCGACGGCGGCTTCATCGAGACCTCGGCCGCCCATGTCCACATCGTCGACGGCGCGCGGGTCACCACCCACGCGCCGCACGGACTGACCGGAACCTGGCTCATCGACCCGGCCGACTTCACCGTCGGGGCCGGCGGCAACATCTCCGGCGCCACCCTGTCGGCCCAGCTGGTGACCACCAGCGTCACCATCAGCACCACCACCGGGCCAGGCGCCGCCCAGCCCGGCAATGGCGACATCCACGTCAACGACGCCATCGCCTGGACCGCCTCGGGCGCCCCGACCACCTTGACCTTCCTGGCCGCCCGCGACCTCAACATCAACGCCCCTATCACCGCCACCCGCGGCAACCTCGTGGCCTGTTGCGGCCGCGACGTGAATGTCCGCGCCCCGATCACCACCACCAACGGCAGCGTCCTGCTGGCCGGCGGCCGCGACGTTCGGGTCTTCCACGCCATCACCACGACGGACGGGAATATCACCCTCTGCGCCGGCCATGACGTCCACATCGACGCCGCCGTCACCCTGACCCGGGGCAGCACCATTCCGGCCCAGAGCCTCGGCCTGCCGATTGGCCTGACCCTGATCGCCGGCGCCGACGGCACGGGCCCCGGCGTCGGCGGTGGAACCATCGTCATCACGCCGCTGGCTCCTCGGATCACCGTCACCAACGCCCCGGCCCGGATCGCCTACAACCCGACCTCCTACGCGACGCCGACGGACTTCTCGCCCCGCTTCACCCTCACCGAGGGCGCGACCCTGACTCAGCAGATGCTGCTGTTCCCCAACGGCGACCGGGTGTTCAACGGCACGACCGGCGCCGTCCTGACCGGCTTCAACACCACCGCAACCTCTGGCCTGCCGGTCGGCGTCACCCTGGTCGCCGGCCCCGCGGCCATTGCAAACTTCGACACCGCCGGGGTGGGGACCAACGTCGGCATCACCTACAGCGGCTACAGCCTGGCCGGCCCCAACGCCAACCAGTACACCCTGGCTGGGGGAATCTGCTGCGTCTCAACCTTCCGGACCACCGGCACGATCGCCGCGGCGCCCCCGCCCCCGTCACCTCCGCCTCCGCCGCCGCCTCCTCCTCCTCCTCCGCCGCCGCCGCCGCCGCCGCCGCCGCCGCCACCACCTCCTCCTCCGCCTCCGCCGCCGCCGCCGCCACCGCCACCTCCGCCGCCTCCGGTGACGCCGCCTGTGGTGTCGTCGCGGCCCTATCCGCTCGCGCCGATTGTCGTCGTCGCGGCGCTGGCCGCGGACGTTGATCTGGTGGTGTTCGGCGAAGGCGTGAGAATGCCCGTCCCGGAGGCGGCGCCTGCTCCGCCGGCCGATGTCCCCGCCGCGGCGCCGGCCCCGGCCCAGGCGGCCCCCCGGCCGACGCCCGTCGTTCCCGTCTATCCGCCCAAGCAGGACCGCAATTGACGGCCCGCCGCGCCGTCCTTGGCCTCCTGGTTCTCGGCTTGGTCCTGGCTGGCCTGCCGCGGGCCGCCTTGGCGGCCGATCACCCGACGGTTCGCCAGGCCAGCCTCGAGAGCGAGAACGCCTCGGCCGACACCCGCCGGCTGGCCGCCTGGATCTTGGCCACCGGCGACGGCCAGGACCTGCCGTTCCTGATTGTCGACAAGGTCGCGGCCCGGGTCTTCGCCTTCGACAGCCATGGCCTGCTGCTGGGAACCGCCCCGGCGTTGCTGGGCGCAGCGCGTGGCGACGACCTCGCTCCAGGCCCCGCCGACCGCCCCCTGTCCGCCATCGCCCCCGGCGAGCGCATCACCCCGGCTGGCCGTTACGTGGCCGCCAGGGGCGCAAACCTTTCGGGCAAGAACATCCTCTGGATCGACTATGCCGCCGCCATCTCGCTGCACCCGGTCGTTCCCGGCATCCCCTCCGAGCGCCGCCACCAGCGCCTGACCTCGCCGACCGCGGAAGACAACCGCATCTCCTATGGCTGCATCAATGTGCCGGCCGCCTTCTACGACAAGGTGGTGCGCGGCCTGTTCGCCACCAGCGTCGGCATTGTCTACATTCTCCCGGAGACCCGCTCGCTGGAGTCGGTGTTCTTTGCCGCCCCCGATGGGTCGTTCCCCGGGAGATAGCTAAGGCTGGAGAGTCACCCCCGGCCCGGTCCCCGGCCAGAACAGCGCGGCGCCGGCAACTGGACGGCCCGGTGATTATTCTCCCGTCCGCCCTGCGCGCCCATCGACGAGCATTTCGCCCTCTGCTACCGATGGCTGAGCGACGCCATTGGGGGACGGCGCGGAGGCTGGGGGGCTTTGCGTGGTTGACGTCACGGGGACGGCCGGCAGCGATGTGCTGACCGGGACGGGGTCAGCCGATGCTCTGATCGGCGCTGACGGCGATGACCGGATCCGCGGCGGCGGGGGCGATGACACCCTGGTCGGCGGGACCGGGGCCGATGTGCTGCAGGGCGAGGGCGGCGCCGACATCCTGGAAGGTGGCGTGGGCGCCGATCGGCTCGAGGGTGGCGAGGGCGACGACACCCTGCGTGGCGGCGAAGGGGGCCGACGTCCTGCACGGCGGGGCGGGCTACGACACCCTGACGCTCGGCTTGGGGGCCGACACCGTGGTGTTCCAGCGCGGCGATGGTGGCGACACCATCACCGATTTCAACCCGCTTGAAGACCGCATCGAGGTGCGAGACTACGCTGTCGCGGTGTCGATCTCGCCTTACGGCCAGGCCACCCGGATCGAGTTCGGCAATGGCGATTCGCTGATCATCAACGGGGTGACGCCGGCCCAGCTGACCGCCGCCAACCTGGTCTTCGTGCCCGGTCCGGCGGCGCCGGCCGCACCTCCGATCCCGGCCCCGCCCAATGGTGTCACCCTGCCGATCACGACGCTGGCCGACGTCTATATCGGCTCCATCTTCACCAGCTATTTCACCAGCGGACCGGCCTACACCCTCGACGCCTCGAGTTCCTTCGTTCCGACCCCCTCATTTTGGAACGCCGGGACGGTGGTGTTCCGCGCCAGTTCAGCCACGGGGGTCGTCAACTCCGGCGGCCGCGACTACGCCTCATCCCTGTACAATCAGGCGGGGGCCGTGTTCCGGGTGCTGGCCACGGCGGGCGATGCCTGGGGCCAACGTGGCTATACCTACGCTGCGGCATTCATCAATGACGGCACGTTCGAAGTGGTCTCGACACAGGGCGCCGCGACAGGGGTCTACCAGTATTTCGGTCGTTCGGTTTCCAACAGCGGGATCCTGACGGTCTGGGCCAAGACCACCGCAACCGGCGTTGGTTTCGGCTACGGCGGCCCGCTCGAAAACTCCGGCCTCATTGAGGTGTACGGAGGAAACGGCGCGGTCGGCTACAACGGCTCGGGTTGGTTGTTCAACTCCGGGACCATCCGGGTCAGTGACAGCAATTCCGCCATCGACAGCACCGCCATCCAGTGGGGCAGCCAGGACGACATCGGGACCGCCCTGGTCAACACCGGCACGCTGGAGGGCGACTACGCCTTCCGCGTCGGCAAGGCGGGCAATTTCTACGAGGGCGACGCCAGGGAACTGCTCGACAACAGCGGCCAGATGCTCGGCAAGGTCTATCTGGGCCTGGGCGCCGACGAGCTGCGCAACAGCGGCCTGATCCGGGGCGAGGTCGATCTGGGCCGCGGCGACGACCTGCTGGCCGGGGCCATGGGCCGGGTCGAGGGCGTCGTCCTGGCCGGCGAGGGCAATGATGTCGTCCAGTCGGGCCTGGCCAACGATGTGGTGCACGGCGGCGAAGGCTACGACACTGTCGACGGCGGCGAGGGCGACGACTTCATCGACGGCGGCCGGGGCAACGACCGGCTGTTCGGCGGGACGGGGATCGACACCGTCTCCTACGCCACGGCCCTGGGCGCGGTCAGCGTCGACCTGACGGCGGGTTTGACCACCGGTCCCAGCAACCACGACGCCCTGTCGGGCTTTGAGACCGTTATCGGCTCGCGCTGGAACGATACCCTGCGCGGTTCCGCGGCGGCCGACACCCTGCGCGGTGGGGCGGGGGACGATACCCTGCGCGGCGAGGGCGGGGCGGACGTCCTGGCCGGCGGCCGGGGCGCGGACACCCTGACCGGCGGGGCCGGAGCCGACTTTTTCGACTTCACCGCCGGCGACGGTGCTGACACGGTCACCGACTTCGCGGCCGGAGCCGACCGGTTGCGTATCTTCGGATACGCTGCCTGGTCATCGCTGGTGCAGGAGGGCGCCGACACCCGCGTCATTCTGTCGGCCACCGACGCCCTGCTGATCAAGAACGTCCAGGCCGCCAGCCTGACTCCGGCAGCCTTCCTCTTCAGCGCCACGATCCCGGCCTCCACCCTGCCAACCACCCCGGCCCTGTTCTCGGACGGACCATTCCAGGTCGCCGCTGACCTCTACATCCAGCAGGGCGAGACGGCCGCCTTCGTCGGCGAACGGGTCGCCCTGTTGGTCGCCGGCGCCAGTTCGGCCGCCACCATCGTGGTCGATGGCCTGTTCTCCGCCACCTCGCTGGTCTCGGCCAGCGCCATCTCCGTGGATGGCTCCGGCTATCGCAGCGGCGACAACGCCGGCAACGGCATTGCCGGGCTCCGCATCAATGCGACCGGCGAGGTGCGCGTCACCGCCGCCATCGACGCTATCGGCATCGACGTGCTGCAGGGCGACTATGGCATCGACAATCGGGGACTGTTCCGTGTCGAAGGCGGCAGCAGCGCCATGGGCCTCGACAGCCGCTATGACCTGTACTTCCAAAACAGCGGGACGTTCCAGGTGGTCTCGGCCGGAGCGGCGACCGGGATCGGCGACGGAACCAACAGCGGCGGCGGCCTCATCAACAGCGGCCTCTTCGAGGTCTCGGCCGGAACGGGCCAGGCGCTGGGCTTCGGCTTCGATAGCGCTGGCGAGTTCTGGTTTGACAACAGCGGCACGTTCCGCGTCACCGACAACACGGCCGTCCTGAAGGCCGTCGCCATCCAGTTCGAGCATGTCTACCAGCGCTCGGCGGTGGTGAAAAACACCGGCCTGATCGAGGCCGAGGTTGCCATTCTCGACAATTCGGCGGCCACCTTCCCCTCCGTCGACTACGTCGATAACAGCGGCACGATCCGCGGCGACATCCTGTTCAAGGGCGGCGACGACCATATCCGCAACAGCGGGACCCTCCAGGGCCGCATCGAACTGGGCGAGGGCGCCGACCTCTATTACGGCGCCGGCGGCACGCTGATCGGCGGTGTCTTGGGCGGGATCGGCGCCGACCGCCTGCTCGGCGGCGACGGGGTGGATACCTTCGACGGCGGCGACGGCGACGACCATCTGGTCGGGGCCGGCGGCGCGGACCAGCTGACCGGCGGCGCCGGCGTCGATCGCTTCTACGTCGGAACGGGCGGCGGCGCCGACGTCGTCACCGACTTCGTGGCCGGGACCGACCTCATCGGCCTGACCGGGGTGACCACCCAGTCCATCGTCCAGTCGGGCGCCGACGCCCTGATTACCTTCAGCGGGGGCGGAACCTTGCGCCTGTTGAATGTGCAGGCCTCTCTGATCACCCCAGCCGCCTTTTTCAGTCAGATCGGCAGCCCCATTTCGATCCCTTCGGCGCTTCCGGCCCTGGCGGACCTGCGCGAGATCGGCACGCCGCAGGACCTGGACACGCCCTATGTCAGCGGCGGGATCAGCGGCATCACCTACACGATCACGGCTGGGACCAGCGGACGGGATGGCCTCGACGGCCTCCACGGCAACGACCGTCTGCAGGGGCTGGATGGCGACGACTTCCTGAACGGCGACGCGGCGGCCGATTGGCTGGAAGGCGGGGCGGGTACGGACCGGCTGTTCGGCGGCACAGGCGACGACGTCCTCGACGGCGGGGCTGGCTCGGACACCATGACCGGAGGCCAGGAGGGCGACGTCTTCAAGTTCGCCGCTGGCAGCGGCATTGACCTGATCACCGACTTCCAGGTCGGGGTCGACACCCTCGACGTCAGCGCCCTTGGTGGTTTGCCGACCTGGGCCCAGAGCGGCGCCGACACCCTGGTTACCCTGGCGGGCGGCGCCCAGGTCCGATTGAAGAACGTCAAGGCGACCAGCCTGACCTCGGCCAGCTTTATCACCAACGTCGCGCCGCCGCCCCCGCCGCCGCCGACCTATGCCCTGAAGCTGGGAACCCATCTGGCCGAAAGCCTGTCGGGGACCGCCGCCCGGGACCGCATCGAGGGCGACTCCGGCAACGACGGCATCAACGGCGCCGGCGGCGACGACCTGCTGATCGGCGGCAACGGCGATGACAGCCTGAACGGCGCCGGTGGCAGCGATATTCTGACCGGTGGCAACGGCCGCGACCGCTTTGTCGCCGGCGCAGGCGGCGGCGCTGATACCATCACCGACTTCCAGATCGGCTTCGACCGGATCGATGTCTCGACCTTCGTCGGCTATCAGAGCCTGGTGCAGGACGGCGCGGACACACTGGTCACCGTCGCCGACGGCGTCAGCTTGCGCTTGCTGGGCGTCACCGCCTCTCTGGTCGGCGCCAGCAGCTTCATCGGCCTCACCCCGCCGCCTCCGCCTCCGCCGCCGCCGCCGACTTTCGCGCTGCAGACCGGAACCTCGGGCGCCGACGACCTGCACGGCACGGCCGGCCGCGATCAACTGGTCGGGGCTGGCGGCGACGACAACCTGTTCGGCGGGGCCGCCAACGACCTGCTCGAAGGTGGCGACGGCGACGACAAGCTGAACGGCGGCGAAGGCGCCGACGTCCTCACCGGCGGGGCCGGCGCGGACCGCTTCGTGATCATGTACACCAACAACGGAACGGACTCGGTCACCGACTTCCAGGTCGGCGTCGACAAGATCGACGTCACATACTTCAGCGGTTACCAGAGCATCGTTCAGGACGGCGGGGACACCCTGATCACCGTCGGCACGGGCGCGGCGGTACGGCTGCTGGGCGTCACCGCCTCGACGATAACCGACGCCAGCTTCCTGGGCCTGCCACCGCCGCCGCCGCCGACTCCGGAAGGCTACGACCGCCTGCTGCTCGGAACCTATGGCGCCAACACCCTGAACGGCGACGCGCGCAAGGATGTTATTCGCGGCCTGGAGGGAAATGACACCCTGGGCGGCCTCGGCGGCAATGACCGCCTCGAAGGCGGCGATGGCGCCGACAAACTCACCGGCGGCGACGGCGACGACATCCTGGTCGGCGGGGTCGGCCAGGACACCCTGACCGGCGGCGCCGGCGCTGACGTCTTCGTCTTCGGCCCCGGCGACGGGCCCAACACGGTCGCCGACTTTGTGCAGGGCGTCGACCGGCTGGATGTCACCGCTTACGGCGGCTACGCCAGCAAGAGCCAGCTGGCCGGCGGGGCCAAGATCCTCTTCAGCGACGGCGGTTACGTGGTGCTGACTGGCGTTCAAGCCGCCAGCTTGACCGACGCCGACTTCATCGGCCTCGGCGCACCTCCGCCGCCACCGCCGCCACCCCCTCCGCCTCCGCCGCCGCCTCCGCCGCCGCCGCCTCCGCCGCCACCTCCCACAGGGCAGGTGATCCCCGGCGATGAGGCAACGCTGACGGGCAACGCCTCGGCCAACACCATCAGCGGCACGGACCTGTGGGAGACCATCCAGGGACTGGATGGCAATGACGCCCTGAACGGCCTTGGCGGGTCCGACCGCCTCGAAGGCGGCCTGGGGGCCGACAAGCTGTTTGGCGGCGATGGCGACGACGTTCTGGTCGGCGGCGCGGGCCAGGACACCCTAACCGGCGGCGCGGGGACGGACATCTTCGTGCTGGCCACCGGCGACGGGGCCAACACCATCGCCGACTTCCAGGACGGTACCGACCTGATCGACACCTCCGGCTACGGCGGCGTCTACAGCTCCATCGTGCAGATGGCCGGCGGCGCCAAGGTCGTGTTCGCCGACGGCGGCTACGTCACCCTGACCGGCGTCCAGGCGACCAGCCTGAGCGCGGCCGACTTCATCACCGGCGTCAGCCCGCCGCCACCACCACCACCTCCTCCTCCGCCACCGCCACCGCCGCCACCCCCTCCTCCGCCACCTCCGCCGCCACCGCCTCCGCCACCACCGCCTCCCGCGGCGCCCGGCTCTGAGCGGACGTTGGTCGGCACGGCCAGCGCCAACACGCTGAACGGCGATGACCGCTGGGATACGATCCAGGGTCTGGACGGCAATGACACTCTGTACGGCCTGGGCGGTTCCGACAGGCTCGAAGGGGGCCTTGGCGCTGACAAGCTGTTCGGCGGCGATGGCGACGATGTGTTGATCGGCGGCGCGGGTCAGGACACACTGACCGGCGGCGCCGGTGCCGACATCTTCGTGCTGGCGCCGGGCGACGGGGCCAATACCATCACAGACTTCCAGGACGGCATCGACCTGATCGATGTCGGCGGCTACGGCGGCTACGTCTCGATCAGCCAATTGGCGGCTGGAGCGAAGGTCATCTTCGCCGACGGCGGCTACGTGATCCTGACCGGAGTACAGGCCTCAAGCCTGTCGGCGGCCGACTTCATCGGCCTGCCGGCGCCCATGCCGGCCGAGCCGCCGAAGGGCGGGGGAGACTGGCTGGTCTGACCTGACGGCCGATGGCGGTTGCGGGACCGCTTGCCGCCGGATGTCTATTGCTGTTCAACGAACGCGTTGCGTCGTTCCAGCCCTTGCGAGGAGATCACCATGCGCGTGCTGATCCTGGGCCTTGTTGGCCTGCTGCTAGCCGGACCGGTCCTGGCCGCGCCCGCCAACCCCGTGCTCTACCTGACCAGCGCCGAACCCTACGTCGCCAATGGCCAGGCCTTCGTCCGCTACCGGTACGCTGTTCTCAACAATGCCACCTACCCGGCCGAGATGTTCAGTCCGGCTCCGGCGTTGCCGCCCTGCGGGACCAACACCAATTCCGCGCGATCCTGGGTCGACTTCTACGATTCCCGTGGCAAACGGCTCTACGGCTTCTGCGCCCTCGGCTCGCCCGCCCAGCTCGACCAGCTGTGGTTCGCGGCTCCTGAGGGCGAGGTGCCGCCCAGCTACGTCTACATCGAGATCACCGACCGCCAGACGGGGACGAAATACCGGTCGAATCTCGCGGAGACGACCCTCTAAGCAGGCTGGCCAATGGCGGGCATGGGATAATGGAGCACCGCTTCGATAAGCCACAAGCTCCGGTGACCTCCTCATGCCCAGCGACCCGTCCGCCCTGCGGCGTCTACAAAAGTCCCATCCAGGCATAACGCCTGCGCAACGCGAAAGCGCATGTGAGGCGAACCAGAACGCTATCCGATCACTATCCGACCCATACATTTCTGACAGCGATACGGGCGATCGACGCAGACCCAGTGCGTTGAAAAGGCTGATAAAACACCTACGCGAAGAGACTTTCGAGCGTGGCTCGCCTAAAAGCTCGATTGTGGAGCAAGATACGGCTTCGTATTTTCGTTCGATGACCGCCGATTCGGAACGCGCACTCCACTCCCCAGCCGGCCGTGGCGAAGGCTCCAAGCGCGCCCGGACCCGCCGGGCCCTGGCCACCGCGGCCGCCGGGTTGATCGCTGAAAAAGGTTGGGACCGCACTTCGCTCGACGAAATCTGCGCCCGCGCGGGGATGACCCGCGGCGCCTTTCACGGCAATTTCGAGAGCCGCGACGCCCTGTTCCTGGCGGTGATGGAGCAGGAGACCACGCCGGTGTCGGTGCAGTTTCAGCCCGGCGCGTCGCTGAAGATCCAGATGCGGCTGCTCGGCGAGGCGGTCTACGCCCATTCTCGCGAACGCCTTTCCCGGGCCGGCCTGACGGCGGCCATCCAGCTGCATCTGCTGACCCGCCCCGACCTCTTGCGGGCCCGGGCCGAGGCCACGGCGGCCGGCTGGGTCAGCATGGCCCGGGGCTTTGCACGGCTGGTTCCGGCTGGGTCGTTGCCGATGCCGGCCGAGCGCTTCGTCAAGGTCATCGACGCCCTCACCGCCGGCCTGACCACCACCTACTTCCAGGCCCCGGACCTCGTCGAGAAGGCCGACTTCATCGCCGCCTTCGAGGCCCTGGCGGGCGCCCCGGCGGCGCCGGTCTGGCCCGGCGGCCATGCGGTTTCGCCCAGCCCGGTGCGGCGCTGGTGACCGGTTTGCCGTCCCAAGCGTTAGGGTGAGATCATGAAGCACGTCCCCAACATTCTCACCCTCGGCCGGCTGGTCCTGACCCTGCTGGTGTTCCTGGCTCTGGTGGCCGGGGTCAGCAGTCCGGGGGCCGGCCCGCCGCTGCTGCACTTCGCCTTCTGGGGCTTCGTGATCGCCGGGGCGACCGACTTCCTCGACGGATGGCTGGCTCGCAAGTATCAGGTCGAAAGCCTGACAGGCGCCATTCTCGACCCCATCGCCGACAAGGTGCTGGTGGCCGGGGGCATCGTTGGCCTGGCCATCCACGGGGACGTGACAGCGGCCCTGACCGGCGGCCTGATCCTGTTCCGCGAGTTCTCGGTCAGCGCCCTGCGCGAGGTGTTGGCCCCGCGCGGCCTGCGGTTGCCGGTGACCACGCTGGCCAAGTGGAAGACAACCCTGCAGCTGGTCGCCCTGTCCGCCGCACTGCTGCGGCTGACCCAGCCGCACTGGATGACCGGCTCCATCAGCCTGGGGATCGACATTTCGCTGTGGCTGGCCGCCGCCGTCACTGTCTGGACGGGCATCGAATACGGCCTGGCCGCTCGTAAGGCGCTTAAAGGTTGACCCTCACGACATCGGGTTGGCTGGCGGGCTCGGTTCCGGCAGGGGGATGAACTCGTCGTGGTCGAGGTCGGGCAGCTTCATGCGGCCGGCCCGCCAGTCGGCCTTGGCCTGGTCGATGCGCTCCTTGCTGGAGGAAACGAAGTTCCAGTCGATGAATCGGGGTCCGACCGGCTCGCCGCCGAACAGCATGACGGTGCTGGGTTGGAGGGCGGTCACGGGAATGGTCTGGCCTGGGGCGAAAACGGCCATCTGGCCGGTGTGCAGGGTCCGGCCGTCGATATCGACGGAGCCCTTGGCGATGTAGGCGGCGCGTTCGGGGTATTCGGCCGACAGGGCGGCGGTGGCTCCGGCGGCCAGTTCCCAGTGGACGTAGAACAGGGGGGAGAAGACGGGAACCTTGGCCTGCGCGCCGAAGGCCTTGCCGGCAACCAGCCGGGCGCTCATGCCGCCCCCTTCGTAGAAGGGCAGTTCGTCATTGCCTTCGTGGTGACTGAAAGCCGGGGCGGCCTCCTCGGACTCGGTGGGCAGGGCCAGCCAGGTCTGGATGCCGTCCATGCGGCCGCCGCCTGCGCGAAGCTCTTCGAAGCGTTCGGAATGCGTGATGCCGCGCCCGGCGGTCATCCAGTTGACCTCGCCCGGGCGGATAACGATCTCGCTGCCGACGCTGTCACGGTGGGTCATCGAGCCCTCGAACAGGTAGCTGAGGGTCGAGAGGCCGATGTGGGGATGGGGCCGCACATCGACGGTGCGCGGAAAGCCGGGTTGGAACTGGGCCGGGCCCATATGGTCGAAGAAGATGAACGGGCCAACCATCCGGTGCGGCGCGTAGGGCAGAACGCGCCCCACCTCGAAGCCGCCGAGGTCCTTGCGGCGCTGGTCGATGACGAGTTCGATCATGATGTCCCTCCGACAGGGACACCTCGCGCAGCCGGAGGCCGGGCGCAACCTGAACCTTCGGGTTAGTGGCGGACGTAGGTCGTGCAGATCATTCCGCGGGCAATGGCGTGCTTGTGCAGCAGGGCGCGGATGGCCGGCCGCCCCGACGCGGCGGTGAAGCCGCTGACGGCGTCGAGGGCATAGATCTGGGCGACGTAATGGTGCGGGCCATGGCCGGGCGGCGGGTCTGGCGGCAGGTAGCCCGTGCCCAGGAAGCTGTTGACGCCGGTATGGAGATGGTCCGCGTTGCTGACCGCCCCTTCCTTCATCAGGCCGTCGGCTGGCGGCAGGTCATAGACGATGGCGTGCACCAGCGGCGCCAAGGTCGGGCTGTCGGCATCCTCTATGACCAGCAGCAGAGAGATCGCTTCGGATGGAACGCCCTTCCAGGCGAACGGCGGCGACAGGCCCTCGCCATCGACCGTGAATCGCTTGGGCAGGTTGGGGGCGTCGAAGGCGGCGCTCTCCAGGGTCAGAGTCTCGGGCACGGATTCGAGGGCCGGGTCGTGGTAGAGCACCTTCTCCAGGCCCGGCCGCACGCCCTGCAGGACGTGGCCGAGGATGGCGGGCAGTTTCTCAAGCATAGCGGGTCTCCTGCAGCGGAAACCCCTCAGCGGACCGACCGGTTCAATCGCGGGGATAGTGGAAGAGCAGGATCTGCGCCGTCGCGGGCTTGGCCCCGGCCAGCGGCTTGCCGTCGCCGCCATAGCCGGCCCAGCCGCCGCGGCCGATCACCGCCACGCCGCCGCGCATGAGGGCGTCGATGGGCATGGTCGCGCCGAGGGTCAGGTCCTCCAGGGCCGGGTGGTTGGCGGCGACCACCTGCATGCCCTCGATCTCACGGCAGTCGACGCTGATCCGCAGCATGATCATCCGGGCCGGCGAGACGCCGTTCTGGGTGGCGATCACCGCCATCGGGTGGGGCGGAGCGTTGCGCATCGGGTACTGGTAATCGGCCCTGAACAGCCCGTCGGTTCCGGCCATGGCGACATGCATGCCGCCGACCATCTCCAGCTTGCCGGTCTTGAGGTCCAGACGGTGCAGCCCGGTCGAATAGTCGGCGATCAGCAGGGCGTTCGCTGCTTCGCAGGCGACCATGCCCTGCGGCGAGCCCAGCTCGTTGCTGGTCAGGACCAGGTCCAGCGCCTTGGCGCCGGGCTTCAACCGGTAGATGGCCGATCCGACCGAGGCGCTGGCGTAGACCGTGCCGTCCGGGCCAAGGGCGACATCGCCCAGCTGCACGGGACCCGCGGCCCCCTCGACCGGGTAGCGGGCCAGGATGGCGCCGGTCCGAGAGTGGATCTTGAGCAGGGCGGTGCGGGTCGGGCCGGCCGAGCCGGGAATCTCTGGCCCCGCCGCCTCGGCCACCCAGAGCGCGTCTCCGTCGAGCGCCATGCCGAACAGGCCGCCGGTCTCGCCGTCGTCCTTCCGAAGCAGGGTCGCCGCGCCCCGGCGGTCGATCCTGTAGATGGAGTGTTCAGATACGCTGCTGACCAGCCAATGCTCGCCCGTCCATCCCAGCCCTTCGTAGATCGGCCCCAGCTGCGGCATGTCTGCGACGACGATGGGCGTTCCGACCGGGACGGCGTTGGTAGCCAGCCTGGCGGCGACGGGGGCGAAGTCGGGGCGGGCGGTGAGCGGCGCAAGCGCCTTGTCGCCGGCGACATCCCAGATCAGGCCGAGCTTGGCGTAGGCGTCCAGGTGGGCCACCGCCTCGGCCGGTTTGCCGGCCGCCATCTCGACGCGCGCCAGGCGGATCAGGGAGCCCGGGCTGTAGGGATAGAGGGCCAGGGCCTGTTCCAGCAGGGTCTCGGCCTTGGCGAGATCGGAGGCCTGCGCCGCCGCGCCGGCTTCCTTGCGCAGGCGGAAGTACTGTTCGAGCCGGCTCTCCGGCGCGCCGGCCGCCAAGCAGAGGGCGGCGGCCATGGTCAGACTGACGGCGCGGATCATGAAGGACTCCCCCTGATTGTTGGAGGCTGCGTCACGGAGCGCCGCTGCGCAAACTAACGATCGGTAATGCTACCCGTGCGGGCTCACATACGGGCTGACCAGGCCCAGCGGCACGGCGGTGCTGTTCTTCACCCCACGGATGACGATGCGGCTTTCGATGTTCGAGACCAGGCCCAGCGACAGGATCTTTTCGCGCAGGAAGTCGTCGAAGGCGTGCATGTCGCGGGTGACGATCCGCATCTCGTAGTCGGCGGCCCCGGTCACCGTGGCGCACTGCACCACTTCCGGCCATTTGAGGACGGAGCTTTCGAAGCGTTCAAGGTTTTCCTTGGTCGGAAGGGAGAGCTTGACGGTGCAGTACACCTCGAAAGCCAGGCCCAGCAGTTCACGGTCGAGGATGGTCACGCGGCGCTGGATGACGCCGGCGTCCTCCAGCCGTTTGATGCGTCGCCAGCAGGGGCTCGACGACAGGCCGACGCGTTCGGCGATCTCGGCCACCGACAGGCCGGCGTCGTGCTGGATGAGATCCAGAATCTTTGCGTCAACTGCGTCGAGAGGCTCAGACAAACTTTGTTCCCCCGGGAAGGCCAAAAACGGCCCCGTTCGTGCCGAGTCACGCCCTAGTTCGGGCATGGCTTTGGCAAACATTTTCTCCGGACTTGTATGATCTTGCAAGCCGACTGACCCTTCCCGCAGGAAAGATTTTTCAATGCGCCACTCAGAAGTGACGTTGGACGACAAATATCTTCTAGAAGACGGTCGTGCCTTCGTCACCGGCGTGCAGGCGCTGATCCGCGTCATGCTCGACCGTCGGCGCCTTGATGTGCGGGATGGACTGAACACCGCGGGCTATGTTTCCGGCTATCGCGGCAGCCCGCTCGGCGGTCTCGACCAGCAGGCGGCGCGGTCGCGGAAACTGCTCACCGCGCATGAAGTGGTCTTCCAGGAAGGCCTCAATGAGGACCTGGCGGCGACCGCTGTCTGGGGCAGCCAGCAGGCCAATCTGTTCCCCGGCGCCAAGTTCGATGGCGTCTACGGCCTGTGGTACGGCAAGGCGCCGGGGGTGGATCGCACTGGCGATGTCTTCAAACACGCCAATTTTGCTGGCGTCATGCCCAAGGGCGGGGTGCTGGCCATCGCCGGCGACGACCACAACTGCAAATCCTCCACCCTGCCCAGCCAGTCGGAGTTCGCCTTCCAGGACTTCGAGATGCCGGTGCTGTCGCCGGCCGACGTGCAGGAGGTCCTGGACTACGGCCTGCTCGGCATTTCGATGTCGCGGTTCAGCGGCCTCTGGGTCGGCATGATCGCGCTCGCCGACACCATGGACAGCGGCGTCACCATCGACGTCTCGCTGGATCGCCACCACCACGTCATCCCCGAATTTCCCATGCCCCCCGGCGGCCTCCACATCCGCACCAAGGACCAGCCGCTGGAGAAGGAGACCCGTCTCCGCAACCACAAAATCCCGGCCGCGCTCGCCTTCGCCCGCGCCAACGGCATCGACAGGGTGGTGCTGGCCGCCCGTCAGCCGCGCCTCGGCATCGTCTGCCAGGGCCAGGCCTACAAGGATGTGCTCGAAGCCTTCCAGGCGATGAACATCACGCTCGACGAAGCGGCGGCGATGGGCATCTCGATCTACAAGGTCGGCATGCCCTGGCCGCTGGAGCCGCAAGGACTGCGCAGCTTCGCCGCCGGCCTCGAGACCCTGATGGTCATCGAGCACAAGCGGGCCCTGATCGAGCCCCAGGCCCGCGCCGCCCTCTACGACCTGCCGGCCCACGCCCGGCCGACCATCGTCGGCAAATTCAACGAGCAGGGCGACCGGCTGATGGAGGACACCGGCAGCCTGACCGTGGCCGCCATCGCGCTCGACCTCTACAGCCGCCTGCCGGCCGGCCCGGCCCGCGAGCGCGCCTCGGCCTACCTCGACCGGGTGTCGGCGGCCGGCGTCGCCGCCATCAGCCTGGCATCCGACCAGCAGCGCAAGCCGTTCTTCTGCTCGGGTTGTCCGCACAACACCTCGACCCGGGTGCCCGACGGCAGCCGGGCCCTGGCCGGCATCGGCTGCCACTACATGGCCGGCTTCAACGACCCCTCGACCGACCTCAACACCCACATGGGCGGCGAGGGTCTCACTTGGGTCGGCGCCTCGCCGTTCACCACCGAAAAGCACGTCTTCCAGAACCTCGGCGACGGCACCTACAACCACAGCGGCTCGCTGGCGATTCGCGGCGCGATCGCCGCCAAGGCCAACATCACCTACAAGCTGCTGTTCAACGACGCCGTGGCCATGACCGGCGGCCAGAGCGCCGAGAGCGGCTTCACCCCGGCCCAGATCACCCGCCAACTGGCCGCCGAGGGGGTGACCAAAACGGTCATCGTCGTCGACGAGATCGAGCGCTACGAGGGGGTTTCCGACCTGGCGCCCAACGTCCAGATCTTCCCGCGCCGGGAGCTCAACAGGGTCCAGGAGGAACTGCGGGAGACGAGCGGCGTCACCGTCCTCCTCTACGACAAGACCTGCGCCACCGAAAAGCGCCGCCGCCGCAAGCGCGGCCTGATGCCGAAGGCGACCACCCGGGTGTTCATCAACCCGCTGGTCTGCGAAGGCTGCGGCGACTGTTCGAAGAAGTCCAACTGCGTGTCGATCGAGCCGCTGAACACCGAGTTTGGCCGCAAGCGGGCGATCAACCAGTCGACCTGTAACCAGGACTACAGCTGCGTCGACGGCTTCTGCCCCAGCTTCATCACCCTCGATGGCGCGGAGAACGCTTCCGCCAAGAAGATGCCGGCCCTGACGGCCGACTCCACCCCGCTGCCGGTGTTCGAACCGGTCGAGGGCGTGCGCCGCATCCTGTTCACCGGCATCGGCGGCACCGGCGTCACCACCGTCGCCTCGATCCTGGCCATGGCCGCCCACGTCGACGGCCGCGCCGCCAGCGTGGTGGACATGACCGGCCTGGCCCAGAAGGGCGGTTCGGTGTTCAGCCATGTGAAGATCGGCGAGACCGAGACCACCATCGTCGGCGGCCGCGTGCCGGCCGCCAGCGCCGATGTGCTGATCGCCTGCGACCTGCTGGTCGCCGCCTCGCCGGAAGCCCTGGCCCTGTTCTCCAAGCAGAAGACCGTGGCCTTCGGCAACGCCGACTTCTCGCCGACGGCAGACTTCGTCACCAACCGCGACGTCCGCTACGACACCGTCGGCATGGCCCGGCGCATCAAGGGCGCGACCAGGGACTATCAGGCCTGCCCGTCGCAGGCCCTGTCGCTGCACAAGCTGGGCGACGAAATCTACGCCAACATGATCATGCTGGGCTTCGCCTGGCAGAGGGGCGTCATCCCGGTCTCCAGCCGCGCCATGTACCGGGCCATCAAGCTGAACGGCGTCGACGCCGAGGCCAACATGCAGGCCTTCGAGGTCGGCCGTAAGGCGGCGGTGGACGAGACCTTCAAGGGCCTGCCCGAAGACCAGGTGCCGACCCCGGAGACGATGCCGCTGGACGACCTGATCGCCCACCGCACGGCCGAGCTGGTCCAGTACCAGAACCAGGCCTACGCCGACCGCTATGCCAAGCGGGTGGCCCAGGTCCGGGCCGCCGAGATCGCCGTCGGCGGGGGTGAGGCCCTGAGCCGGGCCGTCGCCGTCAACCTCTACAAGCTGATGGCCTACAAGGACGAGTACGAGGTCGCCCGCCTCTACACCGACGGCCGCTTCGCCAAGGAACTGGCCGGAGTGTTCAAGGGCGGCAAGGCCAAGATCTGGATGTCGCCGCCGCTGATCGCGCCCAAGGGCCCGGACGGGAAGCCGGCGAAGATCGCGCTCGGCGGCTGGATGCTGACCACCGTGCTGCCGATACTGACAAAGATGAAGGGCCTGCGCGGCGGGCCGTTCGACATCTTCGGCAGGACCGAGGAGCGGCGCATGGAGCGCGGCCTGATCGCAACCTACGAAGCGGGTCTCGACCGCCTGCTGACCGGCCTGGGCGCCGACCACCTGGCGCTGGCCGCCCGCATCGCCGCCATCCCGGACAAGATCCGCGGCTACGGCCACATCAAGGAAGCCAGCGTCAAGGTCGCCGAGCGCGAGGAAGCGGCGCTGTGGGCGCAATGGGAGCGGAAGGCGGCGGCTTAAGCTGCCTTTGGCGTCTTCGCCCTCATGAAGCCGTAGAGCGCCAGGGCCAGGAGGACCATGCCGCCGGCGATGGCCGGGGCCTGCCAGTTGCCGGTCGTCACCCGGACGACCAGCAGCCCGCCGCAGCTGAGCATGCCGAGCAACGGCACGATGGCCGGCGGTTCGAAGGCCCCGCGGGGTTCGCCCTTGCGACCTTTCAGGACCAGGTAGGCGGTGTTGACGACCACGAAGACCGTCAGCAGCAGCAGCACCGTCGCCTCGGCCAGTTGGGTGACGCCGCCCGACAGCACCAGCACGATGAGGATCGCAAGCAATAGGCCGATGGCCACATGGGGCGTGCGGCGCCCAGCGTGGACCTTGGCCAGGGCCGAGGGAAGGCGGCCGTCCCTGGCCATGCCGAACAGCAGCCGCGAGGCGGTCACGTAGTTGACCAGGGCGCTGTTGGCGACGGCGGCGATGGTGATGACAACGAAGGCCCAGGCCGGGAACCAGGGTGCGGCCTTTTGCATGACATCGGCCAGCGGGGCCTTGGCCTCGCCCAGCGCCTGCCAGGGGATGACCGAGACGGCGGTGATGGCCACGCCGATATAGAGGATGGCGGTGATGGTCATGGCCAGGATGATGCCGAGCGGCAGGGTGATCCTCGGGTTCTTGACCTCCTCGGCGACATTCAGGCTGTCCTCGAAGCCGACGAAGGCGAAGAAGGTCAGGGCCGCGCCCTGCAGCACCAGCAGCGGGGCGAACACCGCGGCGGCGCCGGATGGGGAAGGGGCGAATTCCAGCAGGTCGGCCTGGCCCCAGAACCGCGCGCCGACGGCGATGACCAGCACCAGGCCACCGGCCTCGACCAGGGTGCAGATGGTGTTGACCCAGATCGATTCCTTGATGCCCCTAAAGACGATGCCGGCCATCAGCAGGATGTAGCCGAGTCCCAGGACGACAGCCGGGAATTCGGCGAGCAGGGGCGCGCGCTGCAGGTTCTCGGCGATGATCAGCGCCCCGGTGGCGATGGAGGTCAGGCCCGAGAAGGCAGTGGCCATGCCGACCACATGGGTCAGCAGCGGCCGGCCAAAGGCGTGGTGGGTCATGTAGGCCGCGCCGCCGGCCCGGGGGTAGCGCGATCCGAGGGCGGCGTAGGAGAGGCCGGTGAACAGCGCCGCCACCAGGGCGGCCAGGAACGACAGCCAGACCGCCGAGCCGATCTGCCCCGCCGCCTTGCCGACCAAGCCGTAGATGCCGGCCCCCATCATGCTGCCGGCCCCGTAGAGCATCATCTGCACCGGGCCGATGGCGCGCAGCAGTTGAGGTTGGCCTTCGGTCGCGGGTTCGGCGGTCATCGGCGTCCTTTGCGGTCTTCAAGAGTACGCGCGCCGCCGGACGCCGTTCCGTGCCTGAGTCTAGCGCGGCAGGTTGGTGTTTGCCCACTGGACAATGGCTTCGGCCGACATCGCTCCGCTGGTGCGGGCGATCTCGCGGCCCCTGTGGAACAGGATCATCGTCGGGATCGAGCGGATGGTGTAGCGGGTGGCGATGGCCTGATGGGCCTCGGTGTCGAGCTTGCCGAGCCGGATGTTGGGTTCGAGTTGGCCGGCGGCCTTGGCGAAGGCCGGGGCCATGGCCTGGCAGGGGCCGCACCAGTCGGCCCAGAAGTCGACCAGCAGCGGCAGGTCGGAGGCGCTGGCGTGGCGGTCAAAGTTGGCGGCGCTGAGCTCGATGGGCTTTCCGGCGAACAGCGGGGCCTTGCAGACGCCGCACTTGGGGCCGGCGGCGAGCCTGGTCTTTGGCGCGCGGTTGAGGGCCCCATCGACCGGGCAGGCGATGACGAGGCTGTCGGTTGTGGCGGCGGTGTCGGTCATCGAAGGCTCCACCGGCGTGAACCCGGTGGAGCGCAGATGGTTTCGCGCGGGCTAGGGCTCAAGAGACCCGTTCGAAGTCCATGTCCCAATTTACCTCCCAGGTCTTGCCGCCGTCCGGGGAGAAGGCCTGGCTCCAGTGGGCGGTGGATGGGGTGATCTTCGACCACATGAACCGCACGAGGACGGGTTTGCCCTCGAAGACATCCTCGCCGACGAAGGTCCCGACGCCGTCCTTGAAGTCGCCGTGCACCGGCGGCTCGATGCTGGGGTAGCGGGCGTCGAGCCACCAGATCGACCAGCGGTTCAGCTTGGCGTCGAACCGGCGCACCCCGGCGGCGCCATAGGCCCCCGTCCCGATGTTGAGGATGTTGTCGTCGAAATTGCCGAGGCCGCCCATGGTCTTGCGGCACTGGCACCAGCCCTCGAAGGCCTCCCAGTCGGTTGAGCCGGCCAGCCGGGCCTTCAGCCGGCGGTGCTTGACGCGCCAGGAGCCGATCAGGAAGTCGAAGTCCTTGCGGCCGTCGGTGGCGGGCGCCGGGCCCTGGATCATCGAGCGGGCGGTGGGGGAGAGGCGCTGGACTTCGATGGGGCCGGTCAGCAGGCCCGCCAGGCCGCGGTAGAAGGCGCCGCCCGGGCCGGCGGCGAACAGGGCCTCGGCCTGGGCGCTCTCGAAGGCCTGGAACCAGAGGAAGGCGGTGACGTCCTGCCGTATCGGCAGGCGGGGGTAGCTGTTGGGCCGGTGATCAGTGGCGAAGGCGGCGAGGACCGGAGCGCCGGCGGCGGCAAGGGCCGGGGCGACATCGCGGGCGAAGGCCTGGGCGAAGGCGGCCTCCTCGCCCTTGCGGATAGGGCACAGAGTGGCGGTGATGACGGCGTTCGAGCGGGCCTCCGAACCGATCGGGGCGCGGCTCAGGCCGGCGAGGTCGAAGCCGCCGCCGCCCACTTCCATGGGTCCCAGCTGCAGCACATTGTCGGAGTCGACAATGGTGGCGTTGGCGGCGATGCGGTTCGCCTGCCAGACGGGGCCCGAGTAGAAGCCGTCGAGGGCGTCGTGGCGGGCTTGCGGGTCCTTGGAGCCGCGCAGCCAGACGAAGCGGTCGGGATTGTCGAGATCGCGGAAGGTCCCCAGCACGATGGCCCCCAGCGCCTCCTGGGACTCGATGAACCGCTCCTCGAAGAGGTCGATCAGGGCGTCGCGGCGACCGGGCTGCATGACGTACTGGTGCAGCTCGACGATTCGTTGGTGAGTGGCCGCCTCTCTTGCTTGGGCGGAATGGGCGGGCAGGGCCAGCCCGGCGGCGGCGGCGGCGGCGGCGGTGAGGATGTCTCGGCGGGTCATTGAAGGCCTCCTGGCAAAGCGAGGCGCGAGAAATAGACCCACCTAACTGACATAGCTTGTCAGGATTTATCGGGCATGGTGGATAAATGCGTTCGAGCCGTCTCCTCTCCATCCTGATGCTGCTGCAGACACGAGGCCGGATGACCGCCGAGAAGCTGGCGGCCGAGTTCGAGGTGTCGGTCCGCACCCTCTATCGCGACATCGACGCGCTGAGCGCCGCCGGCGTTCCGGTCTATGCCGACCGGGGGCCAGGCGGAGGCTTCGCCCTGCTCGACGGCTATCGAACCCGGCTGACCGGTCTCACCGACCAGGAGGCCCACACCCTGATCCTCTCCGGTCTGCCGGGGCCGGCAGCGCAGCTGGGGCTTGGCCAGGCCATGGCCGACGCCCAGCTGAAGGTCCTGGCCGCCCTGCCGGAGGGCCCCGGGGCGGCGGCCATGCGAGCCCAGGCGCGGATCCATCTCGACCCGCTCGGCTGGTTCCGCCAGGCCGACGGCGGCGACTGGCTGACAGTGCTGGCCGACGGCCTGTGGCGCGACCGGCGGCTGGCCGTGCGCTATGGCCCGAGGCGGCCGGTCGAGCTGGCGCTGGAACCCCTCGGCCTCGTGCTCAAGGCCGGCGCCTGGTACCTGATCGCCTGCTCCCGACGTGATGGGGCAAAAGGCGAGATCCGCACCTACCGGGCCTCGCAGGTTTCCGCGGCGGAGGTCACTGAAGAGCGTTTCGAGCGGCCGGCCGGTTTCGAACTCGCCGCCCACTGGACGCGAGCCCAGGCCGACTATGCGCAAAGCCTCAAGCAGGGCGTCGCCCGGCTGAAGGTCAGCCCCGAGGCCGTTTACGCCCTGCGTCGCGACGGGGTGGAGGTAGCGGAGATTGGCGAGGGAATCATCGAGACCCCCATGGAAAGCCCCGACTGGACGGCCCGGGAGCTGTTGCGGCTGGGGACAGGAGTCGAGGTGCTGGAACCGCCGGCCCTGCGCCGGCGGATGGGCGAGCTGGCGGCTGAAATCGCGGCTCTGTACGCAAACTGACACAATAGGTGTTGCAATTGGATCCAGGCTTCCTATCTAGGCTCTCGATGGCGCAAACAACCCGCCGGATGGGAGACAAGACATGATCGACCGCCGCCCCTTCGAGCAGCTCGGCCATGCCAACCACGGCTGGCTCGACGCCCGCCACCACTTCAGCTTCTCGAGCTGGCACGACCCGGCCCGCATGGGCTGGGGAGCCTTGCGGGTCTGGAACGACGACGAGATCGCGCCCAAGTCCGGCTTCCCGCCGCACCCGCACGCCGACATGGAAATCATCACCTATGTCCGCAGCGGGGCCATCACCCACCAGGACAGCCT
The DNA here is from genome assembly GCA_046595895.1 of Caulobacter sp. GTDB lineage: Bacteria > Pseudomonadota > Alphaproteobacteria > Caulobacterales > Caulobacteraceae > Caulobacter. The sequence continues at coordinate 24,273 of JBKJSF010000244.1, forward strand.
GGGCAACACCGGCCGCACCGAGGCGGGCGATGTGCAGGTGATGAGCGCCGGCTCGGGCATCCGTCACGCCGAGTACAATCTGGAGGACGTTCCCACGACTCTGTTCCAGCTGTGGATCCAGCCGCAGACCCGCGGCGGCGAGCCCAGCTGGGGCGCCAAACCGTTCCCCAAGGGCGATCGGTCGGGCAGGTTCGTGGCGCTGGCCAGCGGGATGGACGACGAAGGCGCCCTGCCGATCCGCGCGTCGGCGCGGGTTCTGGGCGCGACGCTGAGGGCGGGCGAGACCGCGACATACGATCTCGCCGATGGCCGCCACGCCTACCTGGTCGCCGCCGCCGGCGCGGTCGAGATCAACGGTGTTTCGCTCGGCCCCCGGGACGGCGCGGCTATCCGTGACGAAAGTGTCCTGCGGGTAACCGCCGTCAGCGATGCGGAACTCGTTCTGGTTGATTCAAATTAGACAATCGCAAAACGAGCAACTTAGGACCGGTCGCAGTTGGGCCGGTCCTTTTCCGTTGACGCCCAATGGGTTAGCCTCGTAACGGTCCGGCGGAACGCTGTTACGGACTCTGGGACCCCCGTGCGATTTGACCTGCTAAAAATCCTCCTGGTGGACGACAATCACCACATGCGTGTGCTGATCGGTGAGATCCTGCGGGCCATCGGCGTCAAGGGCGTTTACGAGGCCAGCGACGGAGCTGACGCCCTGCAGATCATGCGCACCCAGGCCATCGACATCGTCATGACCGACCTGGCCATGCAACCGCTGGATGGCATCGACTTCACCCGCCTGCTGCGCAACTCGCCCGACAGTCCAAACCAGATGTGCCCGGTAGTGATGATCACCGGCCATTCCACCCAGAAGCGCGTCAAGGAGGCGCGGGACGCCGGGGTGACCGAGTTCCTGGCCAAGCCAGTGACGGCCCGCGGCGTCATCGACCGCATCAGCCAGGTGGTGCAGAATCCCCGGCCGTTCATCCGCACCGACGACTACTTCGGTCCCGATCGGCGTCGGCGCAGCGATCCGAGCTACACCGGTCCTTGGCGTCGGGGGACGGACGAGGGCCGGTCGGCGGAACGGTCAGACTGAGAGCGCGCAGCTCTCGTTGATCGTCGGCCGCGAGATGACCACCCGGCACAGGCCAGGGAAGCGCGGCTTCAGGGCCGCCACGAAATACAGGCAGAGGTGTTCGAGGGTCGGCGTCGCGAGCCCCGGCTTGTCGTTGAGCAGGCCGTGGTCCAGCTCGGCGGCGACCGCTTTCAGCTCGCCGTCGAGCTCGGCCAGGTCGACGACCCAGCCCATCGGCCCGTTGATCTCGCCGCGCACTGTGGCCTCGACCCGGAAGCTGTGGCCGTGCAGGCGCGTGTAGGGGCTGTCCACCGGGCCATTTGGGAAATGGTGGGCGGCGTCGAAGGTGGCGGCCTTCGTGATCTCGAATTGGGGCGTGGTCATCGGTGCAACTGGGGGGCGGGCTGAGGCTTCAGGCCTCAGGCGATGCCGAGGTACTTGTGCGTTTGGGTGCTTAAACGCCACCTGGGGTGCGAAAGGCAATAGGCGATGCAGGCGGCGGTCGCCGCCTCGCGGTCCGGCCCGTCCATTGGCTGCAGGTAGAATCGCTCGAAATCGAGGTGGGAGAACCGTTGGGGATCGACCCCGGGCTGAGGCCAGACCAGCTTCAGCTCCTGCCCCCGGATCTGGATGACGGGGGCGTCGGCCTTGGGGCTGACGCAGACCCAGTCGATTCCGGCCGGCGCCGCAAGGGTGCCGTTGGTCTCGACGGCGATCGAAAAACCCCGGGCATGCAGGGCGGCGATGGCGGCGTCGTCGAGCTGCAACAGCGGCTCGCCGCCGGTGCAGACCACCAGCCGGTCGTCCGGGCCGCCGGTCCAGGCCGCCTCGACCGCCTTTGCCAGGCTTTCGGCTGTCCTGAAGCGGCCGCCGCCGGGTCCGTTCACGCCGACGAAATCGGTGTCGCAGAAGCTGCAGACGGCGGCCGCACGGTCTTTCTCCCGACCGGACCACAGATTGCAGCCGGCAAAACGACAGAACACCGCCGCCTTGCCCGCCTGACCGCCCTCGCCCTGCAAGGTGAGGAAGATTTCCTTGACCGCATAACTCATCGCCCCGGGGTCTACACGAGGCGGGCTCGCGCCGAAACTCCCGCTGCGGAAGGGGGGCGACTCAGATGGACGGAAGCTGTCAGGGCAGTTCTGACTGTCGTCGGGTCAGCTTCCGCCACGTCAATTCTCCTGTGGATGGAGGATGTCGCCTCGAGGCAGGAAAACGGCGCGTTTATTGGGCCACAGTCAGGTGAAAAGCCGTAACCTATCGGCGTTCACCTATGCGGTAGAGATTGACAGTCTTCAAACGCGCGTATGTCATTGGTCGAAGCTGCGGGGGAGTGTCGCGCGTCCCCGACGGCCATCAAGACGCGACACTGAGGAAACACACGGCGACCGTAGTTCAGGCCTATTGAGGCCGGCGGCGCTCGGGGAGGGTTAGAATGCACAATTCTATGCGCCTGCGGAGGTCGCTGGCTGTCAGCGTTTCCGCGTTTGCCATCATGGCCGTCGCCGCGCCTGCGTTCGCTCAGGAAGAGCCGGAAGCGGGCGGAAACGTCGTCGGCGAACTGATCGTCACGGCGCAGAAGCGCGAAGAGGCTATCCAGGACGTTCCGATCGCGGTGTCCGCCTTCAGCCAGGAAACCTTGGAAAAGGCGAAGATTGACGGCGGCCCGAACCTGGTTCTGGCCATCCCGAACGTGAACTTCTCCAAGGGGAACTTCACCGGTTACAACTTCCAGATCCGCGGCATCGGCTCCAAGCTGGTGGCGGGTTCGGGCGACGCCGGCACCGGCATCCACCTGAACAACGCCCCGCTGACCGCCAACAACCTGTTCGAGTCGGAATTCTTCGACCTCGAGCGGCTTGAAGTGCTGCGCGGCCCGCAGGGCACGCTGTACGGCCGCAACGCCACTGGCGGCGTGGTCAACGTGATCACCGCCAAGCCGACCGACAGCTTCGAAGCCATGATCAAGGCCGAAGTCGGCAACTACGAGTCCCGGAAGCTGCGCGGGATGATCAACGTCCCGGTCGGGGACATGATCGGTATCCGTGTCGCCGGCAACATGCTGCAGCGTGAGGGTTACGGCGAAAACCTGGTCACCGGCAACGACATCGACGACCGCGACCTGTGGAACACCCGCGTCACGATCAGCTTCGAGCCGAGCGACACCTTCAGCACCTATCTTCTGTGGGATCACTTCGAGGAAGACGACGCCCGCTCGCGGATCGGCAAGCAGTTCTGCACCAAGGATCCGGGTCCGGCCACCGTCGCCGGCGTCGGTTATTCCGCCAACGCGGACCGGGCGACGGCCACTCGCGGCCTGTTCAGCCAGGGCTGTCTGCCGACCTCGCTGTATTCGGCCGGCGTTCTGGGCACCCCCAACAGCCAGGCGACGCTCGGCGGTCTGCTCGGCAATCTGTCGGGCCTGATCACCGGCGATGCCTACGCCGGCAAGATGCAGGATCCGGACATTCGCAATATTGAGTCCGCGACTGATCCGATCTACCAGGTCGAAACCGACATCTACCAGTTCGGCGCCGCCTGGGACATCACTGACGAACTGCAGGTCATCTCGCTGACCAACTACAGCAAGAACTTCCTGTACACCCGTCAGGACTACAACCGCGTCACCCCGATCAACAACTTCAACACCACCCCGGGACCCTGCAATAACTTCTCCAGCACTCCGCCGAGCAACTGCGGCACGGTGGGCGTGCCGGCCGCGGTCTATGCGGCGGTCTATGGCTCGGTCTTCCCGGGCGGCGTGGTCAACGATCCACAACTCGGCCCGCTCAACAAATTCACCACCTTCGATATCTCCGGCGGCACCTCCGAGCAGTGGTCGCAGGAACTGCGGCTGGCCTCGAATTTCGACGGCCCGCTCAACTTCAACATCGGGGCCATCTACCTCGACCTGAAGACCTACGACGGCCACTACTATGTGTTCGGCAACACCCTGACCGGCCAGGCCCAGATCGCCAACGCTCTGACCACCGGCAACCCGAACTGCTCTGCCGTGACTCCGGGCTGTATCTTCATCGATCCGGCGGACGAGCCCACCGGCAACGGCCGTAACTACTTCGACAGCACCGGCAACTATCACCTGAAGTCCCGCGCGGCCTTCGGTGAAGTCTACTGGCAGCTGATGGACAATTTCAAGATCACGGCCGGTCTGCGCTACACTCATGACCGCAAGCTGATCACCGCCCGCACCACCGCCCTTCTGGCCGGCAACACCGCCGCGACTCCGGGCAGCAGTTCGACGGTGGCGGCTACCCCGCCCGTCCTGGTTGCCGACTTCAAGGAAACCACTGGCCGTATCGGCGCCGACTGGAAGCCCTGGGACAACACCCTGATCTACGGCTTCTACTCGCGTGGCTACAAGGCCGGCGGTGTGAACCCGCCTTGCGCCGTGGGCGTCGCCTGCGCCGCCCCGACCTTCGAGCCGGAGTTCGTCGATTCCATCGAGTTCGGCACCAAGAACACTCTGTTCGACGGCCGGATGGTGCTCAACGCCACCTACTTCCACTACGACTACATTGGCTACCAGGTCTCGAAGATCACCAACCGTCAGTCGGTCAACGAGAACATCGACGCCAAGGTCCAGGGTCTGGAATTCGAAACGATCTGGGAACCGATCGACGACTTCCGGATCAACATGAACATCGGCCTCCTCGATTCCGAAATCACCGATGGCAGCTCCATCGACGTCTTCAACCGGACCCAGGGTGACCCCACCCTGACCCTGCTGAAGGCCAGCAACACCAGCAACTGTGTGGTCCAGACCTCGCAGCTGGCGCCGCTGATGGCCGGTATCCGTGACGGCGTCTTCTCGCCCTACACGCTGCTGGGCGTCTGCAGCAGAGCCTTCGCTGGCGGAACTCCGGGCACCAACCCGCTGCAGAACCCGCTGCTCGGTCCCTACCGCACGCAGATCAATACGGTCAGTGACGGTGTGGCGGTCGATCTGTCGGGCAAAGAACTGCCGAACGCGCCCAAGTACACCTTCTCGCTGGGCGCCCAGTACACCTGGCACTTCGGCGGCTGGGACGCGACCCTGCGCGGCGATTACTACCGCCAGGACGACAGCTTCTCGCGGATCTACAACTCCGAACCCGACAAGATCAAAGGCTGGGAAAACGTCAACGCCACCTTCACGGTCGGCAATGACGACGTTGGTCTCTACTTCGAGCTCTACGTGAAGAACCTGACCGATGAAGAGTCGATCACCGACACCTACCTGACCGACGACTCCTCGGGTCTGTTCCGGAACGCGTTCTTCACCGAACCGCAGACCTTCGGCATCTCGATCACCAAGACCTTCGGTCAATAAGCCTAACAGCGGTATCTGAACTTAGGGCGGCGGAGACCTCGGTCTCCGCCGCTTTTTCTTTGTCCCATTGCACGCTTAACCTGTCCGAAAGCGCAATGGTGCAGGATCACTCTCCAAGCCTGCGGGGCGACCAGCCCGGCGGCCTCACGAGACCGACCTGATAATGGACCGCCTTGACCGCCTGACTGACCGCCCGGCCCCGCTGTCGCTCGACGCGGACGTGGCGGCGGCCAGCCGGGCTTTTGAGAATCAGCCGGAGGCCCAGGTCCTGGCCGTGGTTGACGCCGTTGGCCGCCCTGTCGGCCTGCTGCGCCGCCAGGCCTTCGAGGCGGCGACCCTGTCCGGGGCCTCGCCGGTCGCTTCGGTGATGGACCTGGCTCCGCTCGTCGTCGATGGGGCCATCCGACCTTCGCAGTTCCGCGACGAGATGCTGGCCGAGAACCGCCAGGCGCTCAGCGGCGGCTTTGTCGTCACCCAAGACGGCGTCTATCTCGGGGTCGGCACGGCGATGAACCTGCTGGCGACGGGCGGCGACCGTTCACGGCTGATGCTCGACGCCACCGTCGCCGTCACCCAGGCGTTGGCCGTCGAGGTGCTACGCCAGCTCGACGACGCCCAGACCTTTGTCGATGCCCTGGTCCGCCAGCCGCTGCCGGCCGACAGCAAGAGCTGCGCCCAGGCCCTGGCCGACAGCGTCGCCGATCTCCACCGCTTGATGCATCGGGCCAGCGCCATCCATGCCACCAAGGCTGGCCTGGCGGCCCTGGACCCCCGCCCGACCCTTCTGCGGGCGGTGATCGACGCGCTGGACGCCCGCTGGTCGGCCCGCGCCGCCACCGCCGGGGTCACCCTGCTGACCGCCTATGACGGCGCGCCGGAACTGGCCGCCGAGATTGACGCCGACCGCCTGGCCGACCTGTTGGACGGTTTGGTCGAGCGCGGCCTTAACGCCACCCGCCGCGGCGCCGTCGAGGTCACCCTCAGCGCCCGCCCGGCTCTCGAAGGCCTGGCGTTGGAGGCGCGGGTCCGTGACGCCGGCGAGACCCCCGATTCGGCCCGCCTGGCCCGCATCTTCGAGGCCATCGACGGGGAAAAGCCGCTGACCATCGGCTTCGGCATGGCCCACGCCGCCAGTCTGGCCAAGGCGATGAACGGCATGATCCGGGCGGAGGTCAATCCGGGCTCGGGCGCCAGCGTAGTCTTCAGCCTGCTGGCCCCGGAAGCCATCGAGCAAGCCGCGCCACCGGCCGCCGGCATGATCGCTGCGTCCACGGCCCACATCCTGATCGTCGACGACAACGCCACCAACCGCATGGTCGCCGAGGCCCTGTGCGAGATGTTCGACTGCACCAGCGAACAGGCTGTCGATGGCGTCGAGGCCGTCGAGATGGCCACCATCGGCCGCTACGACCTGATCCTGATGGACATCAAGATGCCGCGCATGGACGGCGTCGCCGCCACCCGCGCGATCCGGGCCCTGCCGGGCGCCGCTGGCATCGTGCCGATCGTCGCCCTGACCGCCAACGCCGATCCGTCCGACGTGCGCGACTACATCGCCGCCGGCATGAACGACGTGGTCGAAAAGCCGATCAAGGCCGAGCGCCTGCTGACGGTGTTCGACAAGGTGCTGAACGGCGACCGCGAGAGCCCCGACGAGCGGAGTTCGGTCGCGGCCTAAGTCTCCAACTTTGTTGAGAAATCCCTGGTAGCTGGGGGCGGGATCGAACCGCCGACCTGTGGGTTATGAATCCACCGCTCTAACCATCTGAGCTACCCAGCCATGGAGGCGTGAGCTTCAGGGAGGCGGCCTTATAGGGGCGATGAAACGGCTCTTCAAGCACCGCTGACCGGCGTCCTCCAAAAGTTTGCCCGGCCACGCGCAACGGAGGTTCCGTTCGGCGGCGTCGCGCTCTAGGGTCCGCTGCGATGAGCGTGCTGCATCTTCTGGGATCCGGTGGCGAGGGCGGGGCGGAGCTCTACTTCGTTCAACTGGTCAGCGCTCTGCGCCTCGGCGGACCCGACCAGGCCGCGGCCATCCGCAAGAACCCTGGTCGCGAGAAGGCCCTGGCCGCCGCCGGTGTGGCGGCCCGCACCTTCACCTTCGGCGGCCCGATCGACTTCCTCACCCGCCCCGGGGTCTCGGCCCTGGCCAGGGACGTCAACGCCAGGCTGCTGGTTGCCTGGATGAACCGGGCGGCGCGGCACACGCCCAAGGGGCCGTGGGCGCGGGTCGGTCGGCTCGGCGGCTACTACAAGCTCAAGAACTACCGCGATTTCGACCACCTCGTCGGCAACACCCAGGACATCGTCGACTGGGTGGTGGCCCAGGGCTGGCCGGCCGAGCGGGTGCGCTACATCCCCAACTTCGCAGCCGCCGCCGATGAGGTGGCGCCCATCGACCGGGCCAGCCTGGACACTCCCGAAGGCGTGCCCCTGCTGCTCGGCATGGGTCGGCTGCATACCGCCAAGGCGCACGACGTCTCGCTGAAAGCGCTCAAGGCCCTGCCGGACGCCCATCTGTGGATCGCCGGCGTCGGCCCGCTGCAGGAGCAGCTGAAGGCGCTGGCGGTGTCACTGGGCGTGCACGACCGGGTGCGGTTCCTCGGCTGGCGAAACGACGCCCCGGCCCTCTACCGGACCGCCGATGTCTGCCTCTTCCCCTCGCGCTACGAGCCGCTGGGCAATGTGGTCATCCAGGCCTGGGCCCACGGCCTGCCGGTCGTCGCCGCCGAGAGCCAGGGACCCAAGGCCCTGATCCGCGACGGCCAGGACGGCCTGCTGGTCCCCATCGACGACGAGGCGGCCCTGGCGGAGCGCACCGCCGCCCTGCTGGCCGAACCGATGCAGCGCATCAAGCTGATCCAGAACGGCCATGCCCGGGTCGAGGCCGAGTTCAGCCAGGCCGCGGTCTGCGCCCAGTGGAACGCGCTGTTCGCCCAGTTTGGAGCCGGCTGATGTGCGGCATCGCCGGGGTGCTGGATGAAGGCTCCGCCGGCAAGGCCGCGCCGCTCATCCAGCGGATCGCCCATCGCGGTCCCAACGGCATCCGCACCGAGGACGGCCCCGGCTGGTCGGTCGGCCATGCGCGGTTGTCGATCATCGACCTGGAGGGCGGCTGGCAACCGCTGCACGCGGCCGGCTCTACGATCATCGGCAACGGCGAGATCTACAACTACCTGGAACTGGCCGAGGAATTTGGCCTTAACGACCGGTTGGCCACGGGCTCGGACTTCGAACCGCTGCTTCATCTCTATGCGATGGAGGGCGAGCAAGCCTTTGACCGGTTGCGCGGCATGTACGCCTTCTGCCTGATCGGCCATGACGGCCGCACCTGGCTGGTCCGCGACCCCTTCGGCATCAAGCCGCTCTATTTCCGCGACGGCACGAGCGGCCGCGAAGAGGGCGAGGGGGTGATCTTCGCCTCGGAACCGCGCTCGCTGGTCGACCGGCCCGTACAGGTCAATGAACACGCCGCCGGCCAGTTGCTGGCGCTCAACTACAGCTTCACGCCCGTGCTGATGAGCGAGTGCCATCGGCTGCCGCCGGGAGCCGTCGCCGAGGTCAAGGGGGACTTTGTCGAGGAGCTGCGTGTGCGGCCGGCCCTGCCGCCGCCCGGGGTGACCGCCGGGGACGAGGCCTCACTGCTCAAAACCCTGGACGCCGTGCTCGAGGACAGCGTGCGGGTGCACCAGCGCTCGGACGTGCCCTACGGTCTATTTCTGTCAGGCGGGGTGGACAGCGCCACAATCGCCACCTTGATGGCGAGGCTGAACGACCGCCCGGTGATTGGCTACACCTGCGGCTTTGACGCTCCCGGCGCCCGGGATGAGCGGGCCCAGGCCGAGCGGGTGGCGAGGGCCCTGAACCTCGACTGGCGCGAAACGAGCTTCACCGAGCAGGACTTCTGGGAGATCGCGCCCCAGGTCGCGTGGGCGCTCGACGACGCCACCGCCGACTACGCGACGCTGCCGACCTTCAAGCTGGCCCAGGCGGCGAGGGCCGAACTGACCGTGGTGCTGACTGGCGAGGGGGGCGACGAATTGTTCGGCGGCTACGGCCGCTATCGTCGCGCCATGCGCCCGGCCTGGCTGGGCGGCCGGCCGGCCGAGCCGCGGGCCGGGTCTCCGTGGATCGACGACTGGCGAGCGGCGGTCGCGCAGGTGGCGGTCGCCGGCCGCACCCGGTTGCAGCAGGCTCAGGCGGCGGATGTCGCCACCTGGCTGCCCGATGACCTGCTGCTGAAGCTCGACCGCTGCCTGATGGCCAACGGCCTGGAGGGCCGCACGCCCTTTCTCGACCCCGAGGTCGCCAGGTTTGCCTTCAATCTGCCCGACCACATGAAGCTGCGCGGTCGCTACGGCAAATGGCTGTTGCGCAAGTGGCTTGAGCGCCAGTGCCCGGCCGCCGATCCTTGGGGCAGGAAGAAGGGCTTCACCGTGCCGGTGGCCGCCTGGATCACGCCGCGCGCCAACGATCTTGGCCAGCGCATCCCCGCTGTTGCTTCGGTCGCCAAACTGCTGGACACGGACGCGGTGCGCGCCATCTTTTCCGACGCGCAGCACGAGTCGCAACGTTGGCCGTTGCTGTTTTTCGCCCTCTGGTCGTTGATCCATGTGGAGGGGGCGGAACCCGCCGCCGCAATGGCCTCTTTGCTCGGTGAACCCTGACGGAGTCTTCCATGCGCGTCTTGACCCTCTTCGCCACCGCGTCTCTGCTAGCAGCCTGCAGCGGCCAGCCGAGCGGAGCCCAGACCCCGCTGGCGGCCGGCGGATCGCTGGAAACCCGCGAAGCCAACGCCCCCTACAGGCCCGCCTTTGCCGGCCAGACCCGCGCGCCGTCGAAGAGCGCCGGCGTCGCCTTCAACGTCGTCACCGTGACCGACGGCCTCGACAAGCCCTGGAGCCTGGCCTTCCTGCCCGACGGCCGCATGCTGGTCACCGAGAAGGGCGGCGCCCTGCGCATCGTCAGTGGGGACGGAAAGTTGTCGAACCCGGTCGCCGGCCTGCCCAAGGTTGATCCCAAGGGCCAGGGCGGCCTGCTCGATGTCGCCGTCCATGACGGGTGGGTCTACTGGAGCTTCGCCGAACCCCGCGAGGGCGGCAACGGCACGGCGGTGGCGCGCGGCAAGCTGGTCGGCGAGAGCCTGAGCGAGGTCGCGGTGATCTGGCGGATGACCCCCACCTTTGACAACAACATGCACTTCGGCTCGCGGCTGGCCTTTTCGCCGGACGGCTTCCTGTTCATCACCACCGGCGAACGCTCGGATCTGGCCGGCCGCATGCAGGCCCAGAAGCTGGACGCCGCCTTCGGCAAGGTGATCCGCATCTACCCCAATGGCGTCATCCCCAAGGACAACCCCTTCACCTCGGTGGTCGGGGCCCTGCCGCAGATCTGGTCCTACGGCCACCGCAACATCCAGTCGGCGGCGTTCAACCCGGCCACCGGTGAGCTGTGGACGGTCGAACACGGCCCGCGCGGCGGCGACGAGGTCAACGTCTCGCGCCGGGGCATGGACTACGGCTGGCCGACCATCGGCTATGGCCTGGAATACAACGGCCGGCCGGTCGGCGAGGGCATCACCCAGAAGGACGGCATGGAACAGCCGATCTACTACTGGGACCCGGTGATCGCGCCCTCAGGGCTCGCCTTCCATGACGGCGCCGGGCTGTTCCCGGCCTGGAAGAACAGCCTGTTCATCGGCGGCATGAAGGATCGCGATCTGGTCCGCCTGACCCTCGACGGCGACAAGGTGGTCGGCGAGGAACGGCTGCTGGCCGACCTCAAGCAGCGCATCCGCGACGTGCGGGTCGGTCCGGACGGCGCGGTCTATGTGCTGACCGACGGGGGATCCTTGCTGAAGCTCACGCCGAAAGGCTAGTGCGTCCTTCGACACGCGGCCTTCGGCCGCTACTCAGGATGACGAACTTGGGTGGGCGACACAGAAATTCGTCATCCTCACTAGCCCACGCAGTGGGCGTGTCGAAGGATGCAAACCCGTCACCCCACGAGCTTGCCCGCCACCGCCTCGCCAATCGCCAGCGAGCTGGTCAGGCCAGGGCTTTCGATGCCGAACAGCGCCACCAGTCCCTCAATTCCGTGCGTCTCCGCGCCGCTGATCTGGAAATCCGGCTGCGGCTCGCCCGGCCCGTGCAGCTTGGGGCGGATACCGGCGTAGTCGGGGGCCAGGTCCTCCGCCGGCAGATCCGGCCAGAACTTGCGGATATAGGCGGCGAAGGCCTCGGCCCTGGCCGGATCGACGCTGTAATCCTCGGCATCGACAAACTGCAGGTCCGGCCCGAACACCGCCTGGCCGCCGAGGTCCTTGCGATAATGGGTGCCCAGCGCCCCGGGGATCGGCGGCGGATAGATCAGCCGCTCGAACGGCGCCTTGGCCGCCAGCCGGAAATAGACGCCCTTGCCGAAATGCCCGGCCGGAATCTGCGCGGGGGGAAAGCCCTCGATATGGGCCGCAACCCCCTGCGCCGACAGCCCCGGCGCCGTGACCAACAGGCGGCAGGTCAGCGTCGTCGCCTCCGCCCCGCCGGCCCTTAACGTGAAGCCGCCGCCGGGCAGGGGGCTGGCGCCCTCGAACGGCGTCGAGGCGACCACCGCCCCGCCGGCCGCCTCGATCTCGCCCTGCAGGGCCAGCATGTAGCCGTGGCTGTCAAACACCCCCGACTGCGGCGACAGCAACGCCGCCTCGCAGCGCAGGCCCGGTTCCAGGACCCGCGCCTGCTCGCCGGTCAGCCGCTGCATCTCCTCGACCTCATTGGTCGCCGCCTGCTCCCAGATGGCGTCCAGCCGCGAAACCTCCTCCACCGTGGTCGCCACCACCAGCTTGCCGCAACGTCGATAATCGACGTGATGCAGATCGAGGAAGGCATAGAGCATCCGCCGCCCCTGGACGCAGAGCCGGGCCTTGAGCGAACCGCTCGGATAGTAGAGCCCGCCGTGGATCACCTCGCTGTTGCGCGAAGAGACGCCCTGGCCGATGGCGGCTTCCTTCTCCAGCACGGCGACCACCAGCCCGCGCTTCGAAAGCGCATAGCCGCAGGCCAGGCCCACGGCGCCCGCGCCGACCACCACGGCGTCAAAATCAAATTCGCTCATGGCCCGATTGGTAACGGCCGGGTGGGCTGAGGGCTAGGACTGATCAGGACTCAAGATGCCTCAAATATCTACCGCACATCCCGGCATTCGCCGGGATGAGCGGATTGGCAGGGCCGGACAATCCGCCGCACCGCCATCTCGGTCCCACCGAACGGTTCCTTCACGACGTTCAGCCATCCTGCAGGCGGGCTACGAGGGCGCAGGCCGGGGTTTCCGGCGCCCACAGGTTCGGACGTTGCGTATGTTGCGTTTCTCCATCCCCCGCTTTTCAAGCCGGCGATTGCCCGACGAGGTCTACGTCGAACTGGTCGATCTGCTCTACGCGGCCATGGCCCCGCTGCTGATCATGGCCGTGTCGATCGGCGCCATCGGAACGCTGATCGCGGCCAGAACAGGCGATCCGGTGCTGGCCGGACTGGCCCTGGCCGGCGTCGTCGTCGGGCTGGGCCGCATCGCCGTCTCCCTCGCCTACCGCCGCCGGGCCCGCGACCGCAATCCCGGCCGGGCAGCAACCTCGGCCTGGGAGCGGCGCTACGGGGCCTGGAGCCTGCTGTTCGCCGTCGTCCTGGGGGCCTTCAACGCCCGGGCCATCCTGGCCGGCGACTTCCTCGACCACATGCTGGTGACCGGCCTGATCTTCGGCTACGGCTCGGGCCTGGTCTCGCGCCAGTCGGTGCGGCCGGTGATCGGCACGGCCAGTTTGCTCTTGGCGAGCATCCCGACCGCCGGCGCCCTGGCCCTGGTGGCCTTCAGCGGCGCCCTCGATACTTCCCTGGCCTACGCCGCCCAGGCCCTGCTGGTCGCCGCCTTCACGGCTGGGGGCCTGCAGACCCTGGCCGGCGCCTACCGCACCACCACCGGCCAGATCCTGACTAAACGCAATTTCGCCGACCTGGCGCGGCAGGACGCCCTGACCGGCCTGCCCAACCGGCTGCAGCTGCGCGAGCGGTTCGACGATGAGATCCTCGGCCTGGGCGCGGGCGGGCGGTTGCTGGCCCTGCATTTCCTCGACCTCGACCAGTTCAAGCCGGTCAACGACCGCTACGGCCACCCGGTCGGCGACGCCCTGCTCAAGGCGGTGGCCGGTCGGCTGACCCACATGCTGCGGGCCACCGACACGGCCGCCCGTCTTGGCGGCGACGAGTTCGTCATCATCCAGACCGGCATCGCCCACCCCGACGAGGCCCGCATGCTGGCCATGCGCATCCTCCGCACCCTGAGCGCTCCCTACCGCATCGACGGCCACGAATTGCGGATCGGCGTCAGCATCGGCATCGCCCTGGCTCCCCAGGACGGGGTCGATCTGGAAGTGCTGGCCGCGCGGGCGGATGCGGCGCTGTACCAGGCCAAAAGCAGTGGGCGCGGGACGATCGCCTTCTGGAGCGAGATGCGGCAGGCGAAGCTGACCGTGGTCGCGGCTTAGGAGGGTAGGCGGCGACGCCGCCGACCCTATCCCACCTGCCCCCGATGCCTCAGGAACGCATCCGCCAGCACGCAGGCCGTCATCGCCTCGACGACCGGCGGGGCGCGGACCCCGACACAGGGGTCGTGGCGGCCCTTGGTGCGCAGTTCGATCTCCTCGCCGGCCTCATTGAGGGTGCGGCGCGGGGTGAGGATGGAGCTGGTCGGCTTGAAGGCGACGCGGGCGATCACCGGCTGGCCGGTGCTGATGCCCCCCAGCACGCCGCCGGCGTGGTTGCTCAAGAAAGTCGGGCCGTTGTTGCCGGCCCGCATCTCGTCGGCGTTCTCTTCCCCGGTCAGGGCGGCGGCGGCGAAGCCGGAGCCGATCTCGACACCCTTGGCGGCGTTGATCGACATCAGGGCGGCGGCCAGCTCGGCGTCGATCTTGCCATAGATCGGCGCGCCCCAGCCGGCCGGCACGCCGTCGGCCTCGACCTCGACGATGGCCCCGGTCGAGGAGCCGGCCTTGCGGATCTCGTCGAGGTAGCCGTCCCATTGGGCGGCGGCGGCGGCGTCCGGGCAGAAGAAGGGGTTGTTGGCGGTCTCGGCCCAGTCCCAGGCCGCCCGGTCGATGGCGTGCGGCCCGATCTGCACCAGGGCGGCGCGGACGGTGACCCCGGGGATAACCTTACGGGCGATGGCCCCGGCCGCGACGCGGGCGGCGGTCTCGCGGGCGCTGGAACGGCCGCCGCCGCGATAGTCGCGCCGGCCGTACTTGGCGATGTAGGTGAAGTCGGCGTGGCCGGGGCGGAAGGCCTGGGCGATCTCGCCGTAGTCCTTGGACCGCTGGTCTTCGTTCTCGATCATCAGCGAGATCGGCGTGCCGGTGGTGAAGCCCTCGAAGACGCCGGACAGGATCTTCACCGTGTCGCTCTCGCGGCGCTGGGTGACGTGGCGGCTGGTGCCGGGCTTGCGCCGGTCGAGAAAGGCCTGGATGTCGGCCTCGGTCAGCTCGATCCCGGGAGGGCAGCCGTCGACCACGCAGCCGAGCGCCGGTCCGTGGCTCTCGCCCCAGGTGGTGACGCGGAACAGATGGCCGAAGGTGTTGTGCGACATCGTGCTTGGCTCTTAACGCAACCAGCCCAGCCTACAAGGCCGCGGCCGGCGCCCCAGACAGCGTCCATGCGGCCTGAAAGGCCCGCAGGCGGGTGCGGGCGCCGCTTTCAGGCGGGGTCGGGGGGGCTTTCAGAGTGACGATCAGGTCGCCGGCCGCGTGGGGGCCCCGGGCCGGCATCCCCTGGCCGGTCAGCCGCACCAGGCCCCGGGCGATGTCGCGGCGGCCGATCCAGATCTCGCGGGGACCGCCCGGGGTGGCGACCGGCAGGCGGCCGCCCGAACCGTGTGGGATCTCGGCGCTGAGCCACAGGTCGTCGCCGCGCAGGATCAGGCCGTCGCCGGCCTTGACGGTGACCGCCAGCATGACGTCGCCGGCCCGAACCCTGTCGCCGGGGCGCAGGCCGGCCGGCAGCTCGACGGCCAGCCGACGACCATCGGCGAGACGGGCGAAGGCGCGGCCGCCGGAGGCGGCGAGGGCAGGGCTGATCTCGATAGAGTCCGGCGACACCGGGGCCGGGGCAGGGGCAGGGGCGGTCGTTTCGGCCGGCGCGGCCTTGAGCAGGCCGTAGGCCTCGACGACCTCGCGCAGCTTCGCCGCGTCGCCGCCCGGACGGTCCGGGTGGGCCGCCTTGACGGCCTGGCGGAAGGCCGCGCGCAGGGCCGTCTCGCTGACGGTCCCGCGCACGCCCAGCACCGCCCGCGCCCGGCGGGTGTCCATCGTCCTTGTCGCCACCACCATGGCCCCTTTGTTTGTTGGGCTCACCCTGGCCTGCACAGAGTCAATTCCGGGTTAAGCGTGGCGGCGCACGGGAGGCGGCGCTACATAACGGTATGGCCGACGACACCCTGATCCCCGCCTCGCCGAGCGAAGACGACTACGTCACCCAGGTGACCGGAGCCGAGCCGCTGCCCCTGCTGCCCGAGGCCGACCCCATCGCCCTGTTTGAGACCTGGCTGAAGGCGGCCGTCGAGGCGGAGGCCAACGACGCCAACGCCATGACACTGGCCACTGTCGACGCCAGCGGCCTGCCGGACGCGCGGATGGTGCTGCTGAAAGGGGTGGATGCAGCCGGCTTCACCTTCTTCACCAATCTGGAAAGCGCCAAGGGCCGCGAGCTGATCGCCAACCCCAAGGCCGCCCTGCTGTTTCACTGGAAGTCCCTGCGTCGCCAGGTGCGCATCCGCGGGACTGTCGAGCAGGTCAGCGAGGCGGAGGCCGACGCCTACCACGCCACCCGCGCCCGCCACAGCCAGCTGGGGGCCTGGGCCTCGGAACAGTCGCGGCCGCTGCCGGATCGCTTCGCCCTGGAAAAGCGGGTGGCCGAGATGGGCCTCAGGTTCGGCCTCGGCAAGGTGCCGCGCCCGCCGCACTGGTCGGGCTTTCGCCTGACGCCGCAGAGCCTCGAATTCTGGCGCGACCGGCCCTTCCGGCTGCACGAACGGCTGGTCTTCGCGCGCTCCGGCCAGGGCTGGACGACCTCGCGGCTCTACCCATGAGCCAACCGACGCCGCAAGAAGCCCAGCAGGAAGCCGAGATCGCCGCCTGGCTCGGCGGCCGCGCCGATCGCATCATCGAGACCAGCTGCGCGCGGGTCTATCTGACCGGCGAGTTGGCCCTGAAGGTCAAGAAGCCGGTCAACTTCGGCTTCCTCAACTATGAGACCGCCGCCCTGCGCCACTGGGCGCTGGAGCGCGAGCTGGCCTTCAACCGCGCCGCCGCGCCGGACATCTATCGCCGGGTCGGAGCCATCACCCGAGCCGGTGATGGCGGGCTGGAGCTCGATGGGGCCGGCGAGCGGGTGGAGTCGGTGCTGGAGATGCGCCGCTTCGACGAAACCGCCGTGCTGGCCGAACAGCCCTACGCCGTCGATGGCGAACTCAGTGACCAACTGGGCCGGGCCATCGCCCGCTTCCACGCCGACGCCCCGGTGACCCGCGACGCCGAGCCGGCCGGCGGCATGAGCTACACCATCCGCTCCAACGCCGCCCTGATGCGGGACCTGATCCCCCAGCTCGGCAAGGAACCGGTCGAGGCGCTGGTCGCCGCCACCGACGCCGAGCGGGCGCGGCTGGAAGGCCTGCTGGCCGCGCGGCTGAAAGCGGGCTGGGTGCGCCGCTGCCATGGCGACCTGCATCTGGGCAATATCCTGCTCGAGGGCGGCCGGCCGATCCTGTTCGACTGCATCGAGTTCAACGACACCCTGTCGGAAATCGACGTCCTCTACGACGTCGCCTTCCTGCTGATGGACCTCGATTTCCGCCGCCGCCGCGACGCCGCCGTGCGGGTGCTGTCGGCCTGGCTGGACGAGGGGGCGCGGCTGTTGCCGGCGGGGCTGTGGACCGGGCTGGAAGCCCTGCCGCTGGCCCTGTCGGTGCGGGCCGGGGTGCGCTGCCACGTCCAGGCCCACGGCGGCGACATCGAGGCCAGTCGCGCCTATCTGGCCGCCGCCCTGGCGCATCTGGAGCCGGTCAAGCCGGTGCTGGCGGCGGTCGGCGGCCTGTCGGGCTCTGGCAAGTCGACCTTCGCCCGCATCGCCGCCCCAGGCCTCGGGGCCTCGCCGGGCGCCGTCATCCTGCGCAGCGACGAGATCCGCAAACGCCTGTGGGGGGTCGGCCCCCTCGACCGCCTGCCGCCGGAAGCCTACGCCCCCGAGGTCAGCCCCCGGGTCTACGGCCAACTTTTCGAGGACGCCGGAGCAGCTTTGGCCGCCGGTCGCGCCGTCATCCTCGACGCCGTCTTCATGAAGCCAGAGGAACGCGCCGCCGCCGCCGGTGTCGCGGCGGCGGCCGGCGTCGCCTTCGAAGGCCTGTGGCTGGAGGCCCCGGCCGGACTGCTGCACGACCGCATCGCCGGCCGGGCCAATGACGCCTCAGACGCGACGGCCGCGGTGCTTGACGCCCAGCTGACCCGCGACCTCGGCGAGATGAGCTGGCGGCGGGTCGATAGCGACGGAGCCTTCGAGCCGGCGGCCGAGGCGCTGGTGAAGGCGCTGGCCTAGGCGTTGATGCAGGCTTCGAGGGGCGCTGGATGATCGGCACAAGGCGGGCGATGCTCTGCGGTCTCGGCGGCGCCGGCATCCTATTGACCGCCGCGCCGGCGATGGCGGCCGAGGCCGTGGAGGCGCGGCTGACGGGACGAGCGGGGGTGACCCTGACGATCGCCCAGGGGGTCGGCCGCATCGCTGAGCTGGACCCTCTGGGCCCGGCCGCCCGCGCCGGTCTGCGGCCCGGAGACGTGGTCTTCGGCTGGGGTGGCGGCGGGCTCGAAGCCCTGCCGACGGCCTTGGTCGGGACGCCCGGCGAGGGCATCGACCTTCAGGTCCTGCGCGGCCAGGGCCAGCGCACCGTGCGCCTGGTGCTTGAAGACCCGGAAATTGCTCGCCCATAGGCGGCGCCGGTTTGCGCTGCGGCATTCCGCCCGGTAGCGTGGGCCGGAAGAACCAACACTCGGGGAAGGTATAAGCGTATGCGCGGCCTGATGCAGGACTCGGCTCTCACAGTCGACAAGATCCTGGACCACGCGAAGAACTGGCATGGCCATGTCGAGGTGGTCTCGCGCTCGGTCGAGGGACCCATCGTCCGCACGACCTACGCCCAGATCCACAGCCGCGCCAAGCGGGTGTCCAACCTGCTGCTGCAGCTGGGCGTCACCCTCGGTGACCGGGTCGCCACCCTGGCCTGGAACACCGCCCGTCACATGGAAGCCTGGTACGGCATCATGGGCATCGGCGCGGTCTGCCACACGCTCAATCCGCGCCTGCACCCCGAGCAGATCGCCTGGATCATCAACCACGCCGAAGACAAGATCATCTTCGTCGACCTGACCTTCGTGCCGATTCTGGAGGCCATCCTCAGCCAATGCCCGAGCGTCGAGCATGTGGTGGTGATGACCGACCAGAGCCACATGCCGGGCTTCAAGATCCACGGCGTGCCCGGAATCAAATGGGGCGCCGCCCACTGCTACGAGACCGCCATCGCCGGCCAGCCGGAGACCTGCGCCTGGGGCGGCTTCGACGAGAACACTGCCTGCGGCCTCTGCTACACCTCCGGCACCACGGGCGACCCCAAGGGCGTGCTCTACAGCCACCGCTCCAACGTCATCCACGCCCTGGTCGGCCTGCAGAAGGACGTGCTGGGGATGTCGGGCGTCGACAGTGTCCTGCCCGTCGTGCCGATGTTCCACGCCAACGCCTGGGGCACGGCCTTCGCCTGCCCGGCCGTGGGCGCCAAGATGGTGATGCCCGGCTCGAAGATGGACGGCGCCTCGATCTACGAACTGCTCGACACCGAGGAAGTCACCTTCTCGGCCGCCGTGCCGACCGTCTGGCAGATGCTGCTGGCCGAACTGGACGCCAAGGGCTTGAAGCTGCCGCATCTGGTCAAGGTGGTGATCGGCGGCTCGGCCTGTCCGGAGAGCATCATTCGGGGCTTCAAGGAGCGCTACGACGTCGATGTGCTGCACGCCTGGGGCATGACCGAGACCTCGCCGCTGGGCACGCTGGGTTCGCCCAACGCCCGGGTGGCCAAGCTCTCCTACGACGAACAGATGCCCTACAAGCTCAAGCAGGGCCGCCCGCCCTACGGCATCGAGATGAAGCTGACCGACGACGAGGGCAAGCAGCTCCCGCACGACGGCCACACCTTCGGCCACCTGATGGTCAAGGGGCCGTTCGTGGTCGGTGAGTATTTCAAGGGAGCCGGCGGCTCGATCCTCGATCCGGAAGGCTTCTTCGACACCGGCGATGTGGCGACCATCGACCCGGAAGGGTTCATGCAGATCACCGACCGCGCCAAGGACGTCATCAAGTCCGGCGGCGAGTGGATCAGCACCATCGACATCGAGAACATCGCCATGGGCCACCCCAAGGCGGAACTGGCGGCGGTCATCGGCATCCTGCATCCCAAGTGGGACGAGCGGCCGCTGCTCCTGGTCAAGCTTAAGGCCGGAGAGACCGCGACCAAGGAGGAGTTCATCGAATTCCTCACCGGCAAGATCGCCAAGTGGTGGATGCCAGACGACGTGATGTTCGTCGACGACATCCCGTTGGGCGCGACCGGCAAGATCGACAAGAAGGTGCTGCGCGCCCGGTTCGCCGACTATGTGCTGCCAGAAGTTCCGCTGATGGCCGCCATGGCGGCCGCGACAGCGGCGCCCGTGGCGTTGCGCGCCGAATCCAGTCCGGTCATCCATGCGCCCGAGCCGCCCGCTCCGGAGGCCGCCGACCCTTTTGAGGAGGCGGCGGCCGGCGCGGAGGTGGAGGACCTCGGCTCTCCGACCGCCGCGCAAGCCTCCGTCGGGGCCGGCGACTTCGACGCCCACGCCGACGACGTCATCCCCGAACCCGAGGCCGAGGTGGTCCAGCCGCCTCACGTGGCCTCGGCCGAGGAGGCGGAGAACCGCATCGAGACCCTGGTCAAGCCGCAGCTGGCTGAGCCGACCGATCCGCCGCCGGCCGAATCCGTCGCCCGCGCGGCTGGCTCAGCCCCGATCGCCGAGGCCCTGATCGCCGGCGCCGCCGCGGCGGTCGCCGGCGGCATGCTGTTCACCCGCGACGAAGCCCATCGCGACGAGCCGCTGAAGGTCGAGCCGGTGCGCGAACCGCCGCCGCCCAAGGCCGAGGCCAGGGCGCCCGAGCCGGTCGCCCCCGCGCAGACCCTGCCGCCGGTCTCCGACGAGATCCCGGAAAACGACATGCCGCTGACCTGGAGCCCCGGTGGCGCGGCCGAGCCGCCGCGCACCGAAACGGTCTCCGCAAAGCCTAGCAAGAAGGATGACGTTGATGTTCCCGCCGCCCTGCCCAGCATGCCGGGCATGACGCCGCTGGGCGCCGTGGCGGCGGCGGTGGGCGGGGCGAGCCTCGTCAAGAGCCAGGTCGACGCCAAGACCCGCGCTTCCGATGACTCCCTGGCCTTCCCGGCCAGCCTGAGGAGCAACGCCTCCAGCGTCGTCGCCAGCGACGAGCCCTCGCTGGCCTTCACCCCGGTCCCGACCGGCGGCAAGAAGAAGGTCAAGGCCAAACCGGGCGGCTTGGTCGACCACGTCCTGACCCTGGCGGTTGGCCTGGCCGTCGCGCCGGTGCTGATCGTTCTGGCCGGCGCGGCCGGCATGTGGGCAGGCCTGTGGGACTGGCGCGAGGGCTATCTGTCGGTGCTGGCCGCCGGTCCGGCGCCCAATCTCGGCTGGGCTCCGGCCGCCGCCCTGGTCAGCGTGCTGTCGAGCTTCGTGGCTCTGCTGATCGCGGTGCTGGCGGGCTGGAAACGGCACTGGCGCAAGGCCCTGCTGGCCGTGGTCCTGACCCTGGCCACCCTGGCCGGGTTCGCCGGCCTTGGCTGGTGGGAAGGCCAGTCGCCACGTATCCATGACGTGGCCACCGACTGGTCCGAGCCGCTGCTGTTCACCGCCAACGT
This sequence comes from Caulobacter sp., assembly GCA_046595895.1. Classification (GTDB taxonomy): domain Bacteria; phylum Pseudomonadota; class Alphaproteobacteria; order Caulobacterales; family Caulobacteraceae; genus Caulobacter. The sequence continues at coordinate 45,707 of JBKJSF010000244.1, forward strand.
CATGTCGCAGCGCGGTCCTGACGCCAACATCGTCGAGCCCAATCCAGTGGTCCCGCTCGACGCTGGCCAGGGCGCCGGGCGACCGATCGCCGAGATCAATGCCGAATCCTGCGCCGGCGCCCGCCCGGCCATGGTCTCCATGCAACCTGATCAGGCCTTTGCCGCCATCAAGGCGGCGATGGTCGCGGACGGCCTCAGCATCGTCACCGACGATCCGCGCGCCGGCCGGCTGGAGGCCACAGCCACCAGCCTGGTTTACCGCTTCAAGGACGACGTGGCGGTGCGGGTGCGGCCCCAGGGCGTCGGCTCGCGCATCGACATCCGCTCGATCAGCCGGGTCGGAACCACCGACCTGGGGGCCAACTGCCGCCGCATCGGCCGGCTGACGGCGGCGATGAGTCCGGCGGCTTAGGGCCGAGCCGCTCCGGCCGCTTCGCACAACTGCTCCAGGAAGCGGCTGCCAGCGGCCGCGGCGTCGTCGTCTGCCGGGGCGAACTCGGTGATCGTCAGGCCGACAAGCGTGCCGGAGACGGCCGCCTCGCGCACCACGGCGAGGCCCGCGTCCATCGACAACCGGCCCTCCGGATAGGCGATGTGCGGAAATTCGGCGGGGTCGAGCGCATCCAGGTCAAAGTGGATATGAATAGGTCCGGACAAGGTCTGGCCAGGCTCGAGCCATGACAGACCCTTGTCCCGTCGAAACGCCCAGTCACCGTCGTCGCCCAGATGGGCCGAGACATAGCGGAACCGTGAGGCGGCAAGGGGCGTGGATAGCAAGGCCTGCAGATCGGCCGGAGCGGAGCCCATGATCGAGGCCACCGGCATGCCGTGAAAGTTCCCGCTCGGCGAGGTGTGCGCCGTGTTGGCGTCCAGATGGGCATCGACCCAGATCACCGTCAGGTCCGGATATTGCCGGTGCAGATAGTCGATGACGGCGACGTCGCAGGCGCAATCTCCGCCGGCGGTCAGGACGCGCAAGGGCCGCGTCTCATCGAGGATCGCCCGGGCGCTGCGGAACTGTTCGAGGATCGCGGTCCAGCGATTGATCCCGCCTCTCGCCTCGCCCTCACCGGCGTTCGGAACATGCTTGAGCGGCCCGTACCGGCCGCAGACCTCGGCCGCGGCGGCCGCGCCTCTGCGCAGGTTCTCCGAACGCCCCGACCCCTGCCATTGCGGATAGGACAGGACGAGGTCGAACTTGACGCCTTGCAATCTTCGCTCCCGCGCAATTTCGTCCAGACCCCGAAGGGCTTAGGTCGTGGCCGTGGCCGTGGCCAGCCGGTAGTCGCTGTCCAAAGCCGGCTCACCGGCGCAGGTCAGCCGGCCGTCACGGACCATCTGAACCATGTGCGCCATCACCGAATGGGCGGCGGCCGGGTAGAGGCGCGAGTCCACATCCTTGTAGAGTTCGGGCACCATCAGCTTTATCCGCGTGTGCCCTCGGCCAAGGGCGGCGAGAATCTGCGCCTCGCGGGACCGTCGGTGGTCGATATAGGCCTGGACGAAGGGGGCCGGGTCGGTGATCGGCGGGCCGTGGGTCGGCCACAGGGTCGAAAAGCCTCGCGCCTTGATCTTGTTGAGGCTCTCGAAATAGTCGCCCATGTCGCCGTCCGGCGGGCTGATCACCGTCGTCGACCAGCCCATGATGTGGTCGCCGCTGAACAGGGCGTTCTCTTCCAGAAGGGCGTAGCAGATGTGGTTGGAGGTGTGACCAGGCGTCGGGATCGCCTCGAGCGTCCAGCCGCCTCCCGAGAAGACGCCGCCGTCGCACAGGCCGATATCAGGCCGGAAGGTGCGGTCGTCGCCCGCTTCCATGCGAACTTCCGACTCGGTCGCTACCCCCTGCTTGGCGCAGGCATAGATGACGGCCCCGGTGCGGGCCGCCAGGGGGCGGGCCAGGGGCGAATGGTCGGCGTGGTTGTGGGTGACGAAGATATGGGTGATCCGCTCGCCGACCGTGGCGGCCAGGATCGCCTCCAGATGGTCGTCCATGTCCGGGCCGGGGTCGATGACGGCGAGGTCGCCCGAACCGATGATATAGGTGCCCGTACCCTTGAAGGTGAAAGGCCCCGGGTTGTTGGCCACGACGCGACGAATCAGGGGCGAGACCCTGTCGCACACGCCGTAGTCGAACTCGATCTCTCTGACGAAAGGAATCATGCGGCGTCGCCCGTCCCGGATTCTTCATTAATTAGAGTGAGGAAAGCGTCGGCGAGCAAGGATGTTGCTTTTAGCTTGTCCTTCAATGGCAGCGCAATCGGCGGCCCCATATCCGTCTTGTTGACGTCCACGACGTAGATACATCCGTCCTTGTCGCGAAGGATGTCCAGGCCGCCCCAGTCCAGCCCCATGCCCTGGCAGAATGCGGAAATAGCCTCCAGCTCGGCCGGGGAGAACACCGCGTCCGGCGTTGTCAGGGTGGTGGAGCTGTTGTGATTGGCGAAGCGGTCGGACACCGGCCGGCGCTTGATGAAGACGCAGGCCGGCCGCCCGCCGACACAGGGCGTGCGCAGATCGGCGACCATGTCGCCTTCGGTGTTGTCGATCAACTTCTGATAACTCTTGCCGGGCAGGGCCGGGCAGGGGGCCTGAACAATGCGGCCGTCGTGGGTCCCGTTGTCCTCGCCTTTTTCGACCAGTGGACCCTCGGCGGCGGTCGGATCGACCATCAGCGGATAGCCGAAGGCCTGTTCGAACACCCGGGCGACATGGCTCTTGGTGACGTCGGTGCAGCGCCAGTTGAATCGGCGCGCCGGGCCGCTGTTGGGCGGGGCGCCGATGGCGCTGTCGTCGAAATAGAAGGCCGCCTTGGCCTCATCGGGATGGCGGGCGATGCGGGCCCCGGCCCAGGCGGCGACGGCCCAGACCAGGTACCAGGGACGGGGCTTGTCGGGGGCGAACCAGATGGCGGGACCCGGCCGGGTCAGGCGCATCCAGGCGGCCTTGAGGCGGACGGGCGCATAATAGGCAAGCCAGATCAGCCCTTCGGCCACGAGCGCGCCATCCAGCGCCATGTCGGCGCCGGTCTTGTGAACCCTGATCCGTCCGCCGGACACGGTGAAGTCCGACGCCCAGAATGCTCCTGCCATACGATACTCCGCGCCCCCGAGACGCTGAACCCGCATAACTAGGGCAATTCGCATCACAGACAAACGACTTGCCCGCGAGGCGTGCGTGACCCGGAGCGTGAGCGGCCCGAAAGTTGCGCCGCGGACGTTCAGTCTGGTGGGAAGGTGCGTAAAATGGCTCTGGATACGATGATTTTTGTTTCAAAACGGCTCCAGCGGGTCGCCTTTGCGGTTCTTTGTCTCATGGCGGCTCAACTTGTCCTCGCCTCCTGCGAGCCCGAGCCCAGCGCCATGGCCGCCCGCGTAACGCTCGGCGGCCAATAGCCCACTTGAGGCTGGGCGCGATTGGCCGTTAATTCCGCCATGGTCGCCGCAGCTTTCGAATCCCTGATCGCCCAGGCGGGCGAACTGCGCCGCGCCGGCCGGGTGACCGAGGCTATCGCCGCCTACGAGCAGCTGCTCAGGCAGCGGCCGGCCCTGCCTGACAGCTGGTACAACCTCGCCCTGCTGTACCGCCGCGCCCGGCGCTTCGACGACGCCCTGGCGGCCTACGACAAGGCGCTCACCCACGGCCTCTCCGGACCGGAGGAGGCCTACCTCAATCGCGGCGTCATCTATGCCGACGACCTGCGCCGTCCGGAGGAGGCGGAGCGGGAGCTAGCCGCCGCCCTGATATTGAATCCGCGGTATGTCCCGGCCCTCCTCAATCTCGGCAATCTGCATGAGGATCGCGGTCGCCGCGCGCAGGCTCGCGAGGCGTACGACCAGATCCTGACCCTGGAGCCGGACCATCCGCTGGCCCTGGCTCGGGCGGCCGGGCTGCATGCCCCGAGCGGGCCCGATGATCTGATGATCGGCCGTCTGGATCGAGCCGCGTCAAAGCCGGGACTGGGACCTGCCGACAAGGCCGAGCTGCTGTTCTCCGTCGGCCGGCTGCACGACACGGCGGGAGCCTACAACGAGGCCTGGACCCGCTATCTCGAGGCCAATGCCTTCAGCCGCCAGAGCGGCAAGGTCCCGCCTTACGACCGCGCCGCCCAGGAACGGTTGGTCGATCAGCTGATTGCCGCCCTTCCCGCCGCCCAGGCGAATCCACCCATCGCAGGGGCCAGGCCGCCGCCGATCTTCATCTGCGGCATGTTCCGCTCAGGCTCGACCCTGGTCGAACAGGTGCTGGCCAGCCACCCGCGTGTTACCTCGGGCGGTGAGCTCGGCCTGCTGCCGGCTCTGGTCCGCCGCAAGGTGACGCCCTGGCCCACCGCCCTGGCCGAGGTCACCGGCCCGGTGCGGGACCAATTGGCGAGCGCCTATCTGAGCGAACTGGCGGCGCTGTTTCCGGGCGCCGACGTCATTACCGACAAGCGGCCCGACAACTTCCTGCACATCGGCCTGATCAAGCGACTGTTCCCGGACGCCAGGATCGTCAACACGGTCCGTGACCCGCTCGACAACATCCTGTCGGTGTTCTTCCTTCACCTCGACCACGGCATGACCTACGCGCTGAACATCGACGACACGGCCCACTACCTGGTCCAGCAGCGCCGCCTGATGGCCCATTGGCGGGCTCTATGGCCGGACGACATCCTGGACTTCGACTACGACGCTTTTGTCGCGGACCCGCGACCCCACGCAGAGCGCCTGCTGGCGTTCTGCGACCTCGCCTGGGACGACGCCTGCCTCGCTTTTCACCGGACCGATAGCAACGTCCGCACCGCCAGCGTCTGGCAGGTCCGCGAGCCGCTCTACAGGCGGGCTTCGGGCCGTTGGCGGAACTATGAACGCCATCTGGGGCCGGTCATGGCCTGGCTGGAAGGGCAAGGGGGCCCCTAGCCCGGCAGCACGGTCGCCAGGTCGTAGCCCGCCGCCGAGCCCAAATCGACCAGGGTCTGGCGGTCCCGGCGGCTAGCCAGGGCCTGGCCGACGCTCCAGGTGACGATGGAGCGGGCGCCGGAGCGGCAGAAGGCCAGTACCGGACCGTCGGCGTCGTCGATGAGCTGGCGATTGAGGGCGACTTGGTCGGGGGTCGGGCCACCGCGCACCGGGATGTGGGCATAGTCCATGCCGGCGGTGCGCGCAGCGGCCTCCATCTGCGCGCTGGAGGGCTGGCTTGGGTCCTCGCCGTCGGGACGGTTGTTGATCACCAGCCTGTATCCCCGGGCGGCCGCGTCGGCCATGTCCGCAGGTTGAAGCTGTGGGGCGACAGCAAAATCGGGGGTTACTTGACGAATATCGGTCATGCTGCGTTCATCCTGAATGAGGCTTCGTTGACAACATCGGGGTGGGACCGACAGTAAGCAACGCCCGCGTGGCCTCGGCTCCGCGGGAAACCTGAATTTTTTGAACGTGACAGTTCCGCCGAACTGAAGTCAGTCGTCGGAGTTTGCGTTCCTGGGATCCTGGTCCCGCTCGTCAAAGGCCGTCATGCTCCGATTTCTTTCCCGACGCCTGCTGGTCGCCATCCCGACGATGTTTCTCGTCGTCACCTTGGCCTTCTTCATGATGCGCGCCGCCCCGGGCAGCCCGTTCGTCAACGAGCGGCAGATGACGCCCGAGGTGCAGAAGGTGGTCGAGGCGAAGTACGGCTTCGACAGGCCCCTCCATGAACAGTACGTCGGCTACCTCGTCGATGTGGTGCAAGGCGACTTCGGTCCGTCGCTGAAATATCGCGACAAGACGGTGCTGGAGATCCTTGGTGAGAACTTCAAGGTCAGCCTGTGGCTCGGCCTGTCGGCGATCATCGTCGCCTCGATCATCGGGGTTTTCCTGGGGATCATCGCCGCCCTGCGGCAGAACCGGGCCATCGACTACGGGACCATGGGGATCGCCATCCTCGGGGTCTGCATCCCGACCTTCGTGACCGCGCCACTGCTGGTGCTGGCCTTCGGGTCGATCCTCGGCTGGTTGCCGCTGGCCGGCTGGGGCTGGACCAAGGTGGCGGGGGTCGAGTTTCCATCCTGGAAGAACATGATCCTGCCGGTCACCGTGCTGGCCCTGCCGCAGATCGCCATCATCTCGCGCCTGGTGCGGGCCGGGATGATCGAGGTGCTGCGCTCCAACTATGTGCGAACCGCCCGCGCCAAGGGGCTCCCTGAGAGCCTCATTGTCCGCAAGCATGCCCTGCGCGCCGCCATCCTGCCGCTCGTCAGCTACCTCGGCCCAGCCTGCGCCGGCCTGCTGACCGGTTCGCTGGTGGTCGAGAAGATCTTCAACCTGCCGGGCCTCGGAAAGTTCTTCGTCATCAGCGCTCTGCAGCGCGACTACACCGTGGTCATGGGCATGGTCATCTTCTACGCCGCCCTGATCCTCGTTCTGAACATGATCGCCGACATGCTGTACGCGGCGCTCGATCCCCGCGTGAGGCTGTCGTGAGCATCTCCATTCCCGGCTCCCCCGAGCGCGCCGCGCTGCTCGAAAAGGCCGTCAAGGGCCGCTCCCTGTGGGACGACGCCCGCCGCCGCCTGCTGCGCAACAAGATGGCCGTCGCCGGCATGATCGTGCTGGCGGTGATGGTGGTATTGTCAATCATCGGGCCGCTGTTTGTCTCCTACGCGTACGACACGGTGACCAAGACCGACGTCTGGAGCGCGCCCGGCGTCTCCAACCACGTCATCGGCGCCGATTCCCTCGGCCGCGACCTGCTGGCCCGGCTGTTCGCCGGCCTTGGGGTTTCGCTCGGCATCGGGGTGGTGGCGACGGCCGTGTCGCTGGTCATTGGCGTCGCCTGGGGGGCCACCGCCGGCTACCTGGGCGGCAAGGTCGACGAGGTGATGATGCGCATGGTCGACACCCTCTACAGCCTGCCGTTCATCTTCTTCGTCATCCTGCTGATGGTCACCTTCGGCAAGAACATCTTCCTGATCTTCCTGGCCATCGGGGCGGTCGAGTGGCTGACCATGGCCCGCATCGTGCGCGGCCAGACGCTCAGCCTGAAGCAGAAGGAATTCATCGAGGCGGCAAGGGCCGCCGGCCTGACCTCGCGCGACATCATCGCCCGCCACATCGTGCCCAACCTGCTGGGTCCGGTGGTGGTCTATGTCACTCTGACCATCCCCGCGATCATCATCGCCGAGAGTTTCCTGAGCTTCCTGGGCCTCGGCGTTCAGGCGCCGATGGCCAGTCTCGGCACCCTGATCGCCAACGGCGCTCAGGACATGGAGATGGCGCCCTGGCTGCTGATCTTCCCGTCGATCACCATGATCGTCACCCTGATGGCCTTCAACTTCATCGGCGACGGCCTGCGGGACGCCATCGACCCGAAGGACCGGTAGGATGCCGTCAGTTCTGGCGCTTGGCGCGGATCGTCCCGTAGCCCTTGACGGACAGGAAGTAGCTGCCGAGGGTCGCCGTCTTGAGCGTCACCGCCGCGCCGGCCGGGACCTTGCGCAGTTTCTCGGAGTCGATCTGTACCCAGACCGCGCCGTCATCCAGCTTGATGATCCACTTGCCGTGCGGATCCTGGCGGGCCGAGCCGACGGTGGCTTCCAACCGCGTCAGTTCCTCCTCCTTGACGCCCTGAGTCATGAAGCTGGGCATCTGGAAGTTGAAGCCGAATGCTGCCTTGCGGGCCTGGCGCATCTGGCCACGGTCGATGACCACCACGTCGCCCTTGGCCTCGGCCACGTCCAGCGCCGCCGTCGCCTTGTCGTAACAGGCCAGGCGGTCGGCCGAATCGGTGATGGCGCGGCAGTCGACAACCGCCTTCAGGGCCCCGGCCCGCTCGGCGGGCTTGGATCGCCCCCCAGACTGGGCGGCCGCGCCGCCGGCCATCAGAATCACCAGACCGGCCACCGCCAGTCCTCTTCCCATCTCCGCGGGGCGTAGCGTCATGACCGTCTCCGACTCCAGAACAGCCGCCATTGAAGGCCGAGCCAGCGTGATCCGCAATCTCTTCCTCGCCGGCGCCGCCCTGACCGCGCTCACCCTGGCCGCCTGCGGCGAGCAGCCGGTGTCTCGTCCGCCCTGTCCGCAGGGGAAGATCTGCCTGACCATCGGCAACACCTCCGAGCCGGCGACCCTGGATCCACACAAGTCGACCGGCACCTGGGAAGACCGCATCCAGAGCGACCTGTTCATCGGCCTGACCCAGTCGGCCGCCGACGGTTCGACGATTCCCGGCATGGCCGAGCGTTGGGACGTCACGGCCGACGGCCTGGTCTGGACTTTCCATCTGCGCGACGCGGTCTGGTCTGACGGCGTGCCGGTCACGGCCGAAGACTTCGTCTACTCCCTGCGCCGCGTGCTCGATCCCAACACGGCGTCGGAGTACGCCGCCCTGATCTTCCTGATCAAGAACGCGGAGGCCGTGAACGGTGGCAAGGCGCCGCTTGAGGCGCTGGGCGTCCGGGCCGTCGATCGCAAGACGGTTGAGATTACCCTCAACCACCCCGCGCCCTACCTGCCCGAGCTGACGCGGCACCATGTGCTCTACCCAGTGCCCAAGCACGCGGTGGAAAAACACGGCGACCAGTGGATCAAGCCGGGCAAGATGGTCAGCAATGGTCCCTACGTCCTGGCCGACTGGCGGCTGGGAGACAACGTCCACACGGTGAAGAATCCCCGATTCTGGGATGCCAAGGATGTCTGTATCGACGAGGTCTACTGGTACCCGACCACCGACGCCATCTCCGCCGAACGGCGTGTGGCGCGTGGCGAGCTCGACATCAATACCGACATCCAATCCAACCGCATCGCCCGCCTGCGCACGAAGATGCCGGGATATGTCCACACCAACACCTACCTTGGGCTGACCTACGTGGCCTTCAACCGCACGGCCAACAGTAAGGTGCCGGCGTTCAAGGACCTGCGTGTCCGCCAGGCCCTGACCATGGCCATCGACCGCGACTTCATCGCCAACGGCCTGCTGCGCGGCGGCCAACTGCCGGCCAACACCAAGGTTCCGCCGGGCGTCGCCAACTATAAGGCCTCCCCCGGTCCCTACTGGGCGACCTGGCCGCTGGCCAAACGCCAGGCCAAGGCCCGCGAGCTCCTGGCCGAGGCCGGCTTCGGTCCGGACAACCCGCTGCGCTTCGAGCTCAAGCACCGCAACAGCGCCGACCCCATGCAGTTTACCCCGGCCCTGCAGTCGGACTGGAAGCAGGTCGGGGTGCTGGTCACCCTGGCCCAGCAGGAGGGCCAGATATCCTATGCCGACTACCGGGTGCGCAACTTCCAGGCCGCCGACGCCGCCTGGATCGCCGACTACAACGACCCGACCAGCTTCCTGGACATGGAGAAGTCCAACTACGGGCCGCAAAACTACGGCGACTACAACAACCCGGCCTACGACGCACTGATGATGAAGGCCGACAACGAGCCGGACGCCGGCAAGCGGGCTGACTATCTGCGGGACGCCGAGACCATGATGCTGAACGACGCGCCGATCGCCCCGGTCTATTTCTACATCAACAAGAATCTGGTGAATCCGAAAATTACCGGCTTCGTCGACAATCTCGTCGATCACCACCGCACCCGCTGGATGTGCGTCAAGGGGGCTCGCTGAGTCGGACTCGGCCCTTTCGCGGAGTCATCCGCGTGGCTCCCCGGTGACAGTCCTGCCCCGGATTCACCATCCCGGGCTTCGTTTGACGCGCTCCAAGCGGGCGCTTCTACCCTGTCCAGCCCATATTGCGGCGGATTTTCGCCTTTAAGCGTCCCGGCTGTGGCGCGGATGCGACATTCTCGCGTCGATCTCATTACGGATCGGCAATGAGCGTTGACCGGCGTTCAGCCTCAGGCCTATTGCTGGCTTAACCGGACGTCTCTGTATGTCCGGGAGGCCCGAATTCATGCTTTTGAGGGGAAGCGCGACCGTCAAGCGGCGCGCTGGCTCGGAGGGACTAAGTTGAGAATCCAAACCACGCGCGGCCGTCTGCTGGCGTCCACGATGATCTGCGGCGCCGCTTTCGCCGCCCTGGCGATCGCCGCACCGGCCTTCGCTCAGGACGACACCGAAGTCGGCGAAGTCTTCATCACCGGCTCGCGCATCCCGCAGCCGAACCTCGTCACCACCAGCCCGATCACCCAGGTGACCTCGGAAGACATCGCCACCCAGGGCGTGACCCGGGTCGAAGACCTGATCAACCAGCTGCCGCAGGCCTTCGCCGCGCAGAACTCGACGGTCTCGAACGGCGCCTCCGGCACCGCCACGGTTGACCTTCGTGGTCTCGGCTCGGTCCGCACCCTGGTGCTGGTCGATGGTCGCCGCATGCCCTACGGCTCGCCGAACGATCCGGCCGCCGACCTCAACCAGATCCCGGCCGCCCTGGTCGAGCGCGTTGAAGTCCTGACCGGCGGCGCCTCGGCCGTCTATGGTTCGGACGCCATCTCCGGCGTCGTCAACTTCATCATGAAGAAGGACTTCGAGGGCGTTCAGCTCTCGGGCCAGTACAGCTTCTACCAGCACCACAACGACTACGACGGTCCCGGCAACATCCGTGAAGTCATCGCCGCCCGTGGCGCGACCAACCCCTCGCAGTTCGCCCTGCCCGACGACAACGTCATCGACGGCTACGGCAAGGAAGTGTCCATGCTGCTCGGCGTCTCCTCGCCGGACGACAAGGGCAATGTCACCGCCTATGTGACCTACCGTAACAACGACGAAGTCATGCAGGCCGACCGCGACTACTCCGGTTGTTCGCTTGGCGCTCCGGCTGCTGCGACCCCGAAAAACTTCACCTGCGGTGGTTCAAGCACCTCCTTCCCGGGTCGGTTCACGGACTTCGCGACCTTTAACTTCACCGTTGGCGGGGCTGGTGGAAATCAGTTCGTTCCCTTTGTCGCGTCTCGTGACCAATACAACTTCGGTCCGATCAACTTCTACCAACGCCCTGACGAGCGCTATTCGCTCGGCGCCGTTGGCCGGTACGAAGTCAACGAGCATGCTGAAGTCTTCACCCAGCTGATGTTCACCGACTACAGCACGGTCGCCCAGATCGCGCCGTCGGGCAACTTCTTCAGCACCAGCACCATCAACTGCGGCAACCCGCTGCTGTCGGCTCAGCAGTCGGCCGCCATCGGCTGTTCGGCCGCTGAAATCGCCGCCGACACTGACGAAGACCTGTACATCGGTCGTCGGAACGTCGAAGGGGGTGGTCGCCAGGACGACCTGCGCTATCAGTCGTACCGCGGCGTGATCGGCGTCCGTGGCCAGTTCGACGACAACTGGTCCTACGACGTCGCCGGCCAATACAGCCGCGTCCAGCTGTCGCGGATCTACCGCAACGACTTCTCGGTCACGCGCCTCAACCGGGCCCTGGACGTTGTCTCGGTTGGCGGTACGCCCACCTGTCGCTCGGTTGTCGATGGAACCGACCCGAACTGTGTGCCGTACAATATCTTTACCCTCGGCGGCGTGAACGACGCACAGCTGGACTACCTGCAAACGCCGGGTATCCAGCGAGCCTCGACCACCCAGCAAGTTGTCACTGCCTCGGTGGCCGGCGACCTGGGCAGCTACGGCGTGAAGTCGCCGCTGGCCACTAATGGCCTGCAACTGGCCTTCGGCGCCGAGTACCGTCGTGACGAACTGACGTCGGACACCGACAACGCCTTCTCGACCGGCGACCTCGCCGGCCAGGGCGGCCCGACCATCGGCCTGAGCGGCGCGACCGAGGTTTACGACCTCTTCGCCGAAGCCCGGATCCCGCTGATCGAGGACATGCCCTTCGCCAAGCTTCTGTCAGTCGAGTTGGCTTACCGCTTCTCGGACTACGGCACGGGCCTCAACACCGACACCTACAAGATCGCCGGTGACTGGGCCCCGGTGGAAGATGTCCGCTTCCGCGCCAGCTACCAGAAAGCCGTCCGCGCCCCGAACGTGATCGAACTGTTCTCGGCGCAAGGCCTTGGCCTGTTTGACTTGGATGAGGACCCCTGTGGCCCCGCCATGACCGCGACCCTTGCCCAGTGTCAGGCGACCGGTGTGACTGCGGCCCAGTATGGCGACCCCTCGCTGGACAGCCCGGCTGGTCAGTACAACCTCTTCGGCGGTGGTAACCCGGACCTGTCTCCGGAAGAAGCCAAGACCTACACGATCGGTATCGTGTTCACCCCGACCTTCCTGCCGGGCCTGAACTTCTCGATCGACTATTTCAACATCGAAGTGACCGATATCATCACCTCGTTTGGCGCCGGCAACACCGTCGCCGCCTGCTACGAAGACAACGATCCGGTCGCCTGCGCCCGTATCAACCGGAACGCCCTGGGCAACCTGTGGACCAATGGCAGCTTCGTTGAAGACTTCAACATCAACGTCGGCTTCCTGGAAACCGAAGGTTACGACTTCGTCGCCAACTATAACCTCGACGTCGGTGACTATGGCGGTCTGAACTTCAACTTCGTCGGCACCAGGCTCGAAACGCTGAACTCCTCGAACAGCGGCGACTGCCTCGGCAAGTTCGGCTCGAGCTGTGGCGTTCCGGCTCCGGAATGGCGTCACCGCTTCCGTGTCGGCTATGACACCCCCTGGGGCGTCGATATCGCCGGCACCTGGCGTTACATTGGCGAAGTGGAACTGGAAACGGGCGACCGTCCCCTGGACGGCACGTTCGAAGCCGAAAACTACTTCGACCTGTTCGCCTCCTGGAAGGCGACCGATACCGCCAGCTTCCGCGTCGGCGTGAACAACGTCTTCGACAACGATCCGCCGGTTTCGCGCAGCGTCGGCACGACCGGTAACGGCAACACCTACCCGCAAACCTATGACGCCCTCGGCCGTTATATGTTCATCGGCTTCACCCTGGACTTCTAAGTCCGGCCAGAGTGACTGTGAGTAACGGAGGCGGCGGACCGAAAGGTCCGCCGCCTTTCGTTTGGGTGCTGTCTGGCCACCGGGCCCCGGCTTGACAGCCCGCTCTCCATGGCGACGCCCAGTGGCGCTAGCAAGGCCTCATCACGCCGGGGCCCCGCCGGCGGGCCCCGCCGCTCGACATGGGCGTGGCGCTGCGCGCATTCGAGGCGACGGCCCTGGCTTGGCTCCAGGGGGGCGATCCTCGCGGCCAGATCCTCGTGGTGGGCCCCTCCGCGCTCCGGGCCACGCCGATTGACGCATCCGCTTCAGTCACCAGGACGTTGCGTCAGCAAGCGAGCTTCGGGCCATCCCGGTGCCGGCGCTACGATGATCCGAGAGGGGCCCGACTGCTGAGGTGCTGCGCCCGCGATGACGATCGGGGCCGCCTATCTCGATACCGCCGCTGTCCTGGCCCGGACCACGCCGCAGTTCACCCGACAAGCGGCCATTCAGCCTGATTATTTCGCCGGGATGATCAACCGCGCCCCGCCGAACGCCCGCATCGTGCGCACAATGCGCTGCGGCTGAAACTGTGCTCGCCAATTTCGTTAGCGGCTTTGACGCCCGTTCGGTGCGCCACGACTATGGCTGCGACGCGGAAGACACCGCCCGATACGTCGCCGGCATGGACGCGCTGAGCCAGGGCGGGGAGCGCCTGCCGCCACGGGCCGCTATCGGGTCATCGACTATGGAGCTCGCCTGCCGGGATTTCCACAACGCCGCCGCCGGTTTCTTGACCGCCTCCGCCATGCTGGTGCGCGGCCCGCCGCGCGATCGCGGCATCGGCCTATGGGGCCTTTACGGTCTCAGCCCGGAGCCGGGCTTGTGAATCCTGGGCAGCGGGTCTGAGTTCATAAACAAGGGGCGGGGATTGCTCCCCGCCCCTTGCCGTCTTTTGAGGGCCGTTGGCCTCAGATGCCGCCCGGGCCGCACTCGGTGCGCAGGTAGCCATCGATGGCGCCGAGCACCTGACCGACCTGGCCTGGCTCCCATTTACTGACCTGGTGGCCCATGTTCTTGAGTTCCAGGTACTTCACGGGTTTGCCGGCCCGCTTGACGGCGGCAACGAAACGCTCTGACTGGGTCTTGGGCACGGTGATATCGAGTTCACCGTGGTAGAGGAAGATCGGGATCGACACCTTGTCGGCGTGATCCAGTGGCTGCAGGCCGCCGATGGTCGGCCGTTGGGCTTCCCTAAGCCAGCCCTGGTTCAAGCGTTCCCTGAACAGGTCCAACTCGGCAACCCCGGCGCCCGCGACGGCGCACTGGTAAATGCCGCCCGGACGGACCGAGGCCGCCATGGCCGCGTAGCCGCCGTAGCTGTAGCCATGCATGGCGATGCGGTCCGGCGCGGCGATCTTTTGGGCGACGAGATACTTGGCCCCGTCGTCCATATCATCCTGCATCTTCTGGCCCCACTCGTTGTCGCCGGCCCGCCACAGCTTCTGACCCCAGCCGAGCGAGCCGCGGTATTGCGGCTGCACGACCGCATAGCCCCGCGAGGCGAAGTACTGGGTCCAGCCCGCGACATCCCATCCAAGGTCGTCCCGCGACCACGGCCCGCCGTGCGGAACGACGATGGTCGGGTAAGGGCCCGCGCCGTACAGCGTCGCGTTCGGCGTGGTCAGGAAGGCCGGAATCATCAGGCCATCGCGCGCGGCGTACTGGAGCAAGCGGGTGTCGCCCAGGGCCGCGATCTTGGCCGGGGTCAACCACGGACGTTGCTTGCCTAGCAGGGTCAGCTTGCCGCCGTCGGTGAGCAGATAGTACTCGTGCGGGGTCTTGGCGCCCGTCTTGACGACGATGGCGTACTTGAAGTCGTCCGACCAGCTGTTCAGCTTGACGTCGGCCCCGTCCGCGATGGCCAGGTTGGCTTTGTCGCCGCTGGCCGGATCGACCCAGGCGACCTTGGTGGTCCTGATGCCCAGCGCCTTGCGCAGGCCCTTCTGCAGGCCGTCGAGTTGTGGATCGACCCAGAAGTCCTCGGTGCTGGCGCCTTCGTAATTAAAGCCGAGCAGGCGGCCGACATCCTTGGCGGCGTTGGAGGTGCGCACCCCGGAGGCGTCGAACAGCTTGATTTCGAAGGCGGTTTCCAGCGGCTTGCGGGCGGCGATGTCGTAGAGAATGATCGCTGCCTTATCGCGACCCTGGTTGGTCTGGACATACGCGATGTTGGGGTCCTCGGTGAAACCGATCAACTCCATGCGGGCACGGTCGGCCGCGAAGAACCGGAACAGCTCGGACCAGCTGTTGGTCTTCGGATCGCGCACATATTGCGCGACATAGAGCCGCCCGCCCTCATAGTCAGTAGTGGCGCGGGCCCGAATTTCGCCGTTGCTGTCGGTCTGCTCGCCGCCGAACTTGTCCGACCGGTTGTAGATCTTGCCGAGCGTACCGCTGTAGACGTTCAGCTTGTAGGCCCCGTCGCGCGTCATGATCAGGATGTTCTTGGGGTCCCGCGGCAGCAGGTCCAGCACCTGGGCGGCGGTGCGTGCGCTCTGGTCCTGGTCGCCGGTGGTGGTCTTCCAGTCCTTGCCTTCCAGATCGGTGATCATCAGGCGGAAATTGTAGTCCTTGTCGGTGCCCGAGGTGACCAGCTGGCGAACGACGACACCGATGCGGTCGTTCTTGACAAACTGAACGCCCTGGCAGTCGCCGCGGTCGCCGCAGCTGATGTTGACCGCCTCTCTGGCCATGTTCTCGGTCGCCCAGATCGACACATAGCTCTTGATCCCGTCTGGCGAGCGGATGGCGGCGATATGCTTGCCGTCCGGCGAGATGGTGACATTGCGGATGGCTGGCGTTTTGCTGAAATCCTCGGCCGTTGCCGGGGTGATGGCGGGGCCTTGGGCCATCGCAAGTCCCAGCCCCCCGACGCTCGCGGCGATGGTGGCGGCCATGACAGCCCCGAGTACTCTGAATGACAAATTCACGATGAAACCCCAAGAAATAAGGCGCTCGCCCCGGAGGAGAATGCTGCGGCCCGTTTGCAAATCGGCACGCCTTAGCTCCCGCTCCAGTCGCGTTTAGGAGGCAATCTATCCGGAATTTGCCCAGAGCCAAGTCAAGTTTCACCTCACCGGTCCACCGAACAATGTGTTGCAATCCGACTGTCGGGTGAACGACTGTGGCGAGATTGTAACGCCCTCATGACGAATAGCCGCAATGCCGTCATCATTGTTGGCAGGCCCCCGGAAGCTCCCTAGTGTCAAGCTACCTCGCGGAATCTCGCATTTCGCGATCGGTCGCCTTTGCGGCCGAGGGGATCATCGGGACACTGGGGAAAGTGCTCAAAATGCTGGATCGCAAGTTTTTGCTCGGAACGACCTTGATCGCGGGCCTCGCGGCCGCTGCGTTGGTTGCTCCGACTGTCGCCGTGGCTCAGCCCGCGGCCGCTCCCGCCGCCGCGCCCGCCGCGGATGACGAGGATGAAGAGGAAGAAGAGGGCGACGTCTCGGCCCTGGTCATCACCGGATCGCGTATCAAGCGCTCGGAGTTCAACAGCTCCGCCCCGATCCAGGTAATCACCTCCGAGCAGTCCTCGCTCGAAGGCCTGGTCGACACTGCTGAAATCCTGCAGCAGTCGTCGGTGGCCTCTGGTTCGTTCCAGGTGAACAACCAGCTGACCGGCTTCGTGACCGACGGCGGTCCCGGCGCCAACACCATCTCGCTCCGCGGCCTGGGCGCCACCCGCACCCTGGTCCTGCTGAACGGCAAGCGCGTCGGCCCCTCAGGCACCCGCGGCACCGTCGGCCCCGTCGACCTCAACGTCATCCCCAACTCGATCGTCGAGCGCTTCGAGATCCTGAAGGACGGCGCCTCGTCGATCTACGGGTCGGACGCCGTCGCGGGCGTTATCAACATCATCACCAAGTCGAACCTCGACGGCCTGGAACTCAACGTCTACGGCAACATCCCCTTCGAAGAGGGTGGCGAGCAGTACCGCGGGTCCATCGCCTGGGGCAAAACCTGGGACCGTGGCTACCTCAACGCCTCGCTCAACTACCAGGAAAGCAAGATCCTGCGTCGTAAGGACCGCGACGACACGGCCTGCGCCGCCGACTACCTTCGCCTCGGCGGCCGCGGCGGCCCGCGTGCTGACTTTGTCAACACTGATCCGTCGCAGACCGAGCCCGACAGTGTTAAGTGCTTCAATCTGTTCGCCCGCGTGCTGCGCACCAGCAACGCCTTCGGCGACCTGATCTACAAGGATCCGGGCGTCATCTACCCGGCCTTTAATCCAGCGGGCAACAACGCCCCGCCGGTCACCGTAGGTAGCAATGGCGTGACCTACGATCTGGCTCGCCAAGGCCGCGCTGGCCGTCCCGAGACGTTCCCTTACGGTCACTTTGACGACGACCTGTACGGCCGTCAGTCGATCCTCAGCCCGGTGAAGAACACCTCCTTCTATGCCTCGGGTGGCTTTGACATCCTGCCGGTGGTGGAGCTGTACGGAGAGTTCCTCTTCAACAAGCGCGAGTCGGCCCAGTTCGGCGCCCGCCAGTTCTTCCCGTCCGTGAACCCGCGCAATCCGGCTATTCCGAATGTGTTCAAGACCGCCGCTCAAGGCCCTGGTGGCAACGGCTACTTCAACCCGAACGGCTCCAATCTGCTGCCGATCATTCCGTTCCGGTCTGACCGCGCTCAAGAAGTTGATTACTGGCGTACCGTCGTCGGCCTGCGGGGCGACATTGGCCGGTTCAGCTGGGATGTCTTCTACCAGCACAGCGACTCGGACGCGACTTACGAAACCTACTCGCTCTACAACGATCGCGTCCTTGCGGTGACCGGCGGCTTCGCTAACGCCATCAACCCGGCCACCATGTTGCCTTACGGCCAGGCGACTGCGGGCTCTTCGCCCTGCTTCATGCCGGATGCATCGCAGAATATCTCGGGCTTCAACTGCGCCAATCTGCCGGGCGGTATCGACTTCACCTCGCAACGCATCCTCGAAGGTAACTTCAACGACGCCGAGCTGGACTTCCTGACCTTCAACGCTGTGGGCAACACCACCTACGTTCAGGATCTGGTCGAGGCCTCGATCTCGGGCGACCTGTTCAACCTGCCGGCTGGTCCGGTCGGCGCGGCCTTCGGCATCACCGTCCGCAAGGACGAGATCGACGACACGCCGGACGATAACGAAGCCCGCGGTAACCTTTGGGGCTCCTCGGCCGCCGGTCACACCTTCGGCGACGATACCGTCAGTGAAGTGTTCGCCGAGTTCGAGGTTCCGCTGCTTAAGGGCCTGCCCGGTGTCGAGAGCCTCGATCTGCAGATCTCCGGCCGCTACACCGAGTACGAATCCTACGGTAACGGCGACACCTACAAGGTGGGTCTGAACTGGCAGATCACCCCGGCGTGGCGCATCCGCGCCACCCAGGGCACTTCGTTCCGCGCCCCGGCGCTGTACGAACTTTACCTGGCCAATCAGACATCCTTCCAAGGCCAAGGCGCGATCGATCCTTGCATCCTGTATGAACAGGACACCAATCCCTTCATCCAGGCCAACTGTGCCGCTGCTGGTGTGCCCCTCAACTACACGGCTGCGGGCAGCAGCTCGGCCACGATCATCACGGGCGGCGGCGCGGGCGTCCTCGACGCCGAAACCTCTGAAGCCTATACCGTTGGCGTGATCTGGACCCCCAGCTTCATCGACCTGTCGGTGGCGTTCGAATACTTCGACTTCCTGGTCCTGGATGAGATCCGTCAGTTTGGTTCGGCCAACATCCTGAACCAATGCTACTCGTCGCCAACCTTCCCTGCCGACCCGTTCTGCACCCTCTTCACGCGGAACGGTCCCGGCGCGGCGACGCGTCCGAACGAAATCCTTACGGTCAACAACAGCTACGTTAACGTCGCTGAGCAGATCAACCGGGGTATCGACCTGACGATCCGCTACACCCATGAGTTCGACTTCGGCCGCCTGACCTTCGACAGCCAGTTTACCTGGCAGACGAAGGATACGGTTGTGCTGCTCGGCGGCGCCGCCACCGAGGACGACAACGGTGAAACCACCGAGCCGGACTTCACCGGTAACATGTCGCTCCGCTTCGACCGTGGCGACTGGACCGCTTTCTGGACCGTGGACATGATCGGCAAGCAGTCGGACACCGAGGCCTTCGGCGGGGACGTGTTCTTCTCGAGCCGCTACAATTCGCAAGTCTACTACAAGCAGTACAACGAGTTCACCGCCTACCATGCGTTCTCTGTTCGCAAGAAAATGGACGACTGGACCTTCTCGGGCGGTCTCCAGAACGTGTTCGACGAGCGGCCGCCGGCTCAGTCCGCTGGTCAGTTCCGGGCGGGTACGGCGGCTCTGAACCTCTACGACATGCGCGGTCGTCGGGCGTTCATCAACATCACCAAGCGCTTCTAGGACCGGGCCGAAAGGTCAGTCTGAAGGGAGGCCGGCGAGGGAAACCTCGCCGGCCTTTCTTTTTGTCCGGAGGTTGGTTGGCGAGTTGGCCTCTGGGCTCCCTTCTCCCCTCGCGGGAGAAGGTGGCCCGAAGGGCCGGATGAGGGGGCGTACCGGCCTCTGACACAGCCCGCCGTCACCGCCTCAACGCAGTTGAAAGACCTGGGAACCCCCTCATCCGTCGGCTTCGCCGCCACCTTCTCCCGCGAGGGGAGAAGGGAGCCCCGAGTTGAAGCCACGAACTGTCAGGGCCTTGATCACCCCCGCCGTGGGATAATAGCGGCTCCGCTTCGATAAGGGCCGCCCCATGCCGGACCAGCGCCAGCCAGCTTCGGCTACGCTTCATCTGCGCCTCACGCCGAGTTCAAGCAAACTTCGTATCTGCGCGGAATCAACCCGTTGAAATTGCTGAGCAAGGCCGCGCAACTGGCGACAACTCCCGAATGCCCCCCTCAGGGCCGACGACCGCCCCGTCCGAGCCAGGTTGCCGGCCGGGAAAAAGGGCCCCGTATCGCTCCGGGGCCCCTGGCTTTCGCCCTCGTGGGACGGCTAGCGATCCAGGCGGGGCGAGGGGGCCATGACCGTGGCGCCACGTTCCCGCAGGCGGGACTGGGCCATCTCGTCCATCACCGCCTCGGCGCGCGGGTCGCCAAAGATCCAGGCGGCGGCCGCCAGGGTCTTCAGCGAGGCCGAACTGACCCCGAACAGCTTTTCCAGCGCCTCGAACGGCGACTTCGGCCCGCCCATCACCTTGAGCTTCACCTCGCCCTTGATGCCGGCCAGGCGCTTGGCTTCGTCGACCGCGTCGTAGAATCCGCCCAACCGATCGACCAGGCCCAGCTGTCGAGCCTGCGCCCCGGTCCAGACCCGGCCCTTGGCGAGTTCGTGGACCTTCTCTACCGGCATCTTGCGGCCCGTTGCGACACGCTGGACGAAGCCATCGTAGATGGTGTCCATCCAGCCGGAGAATGCCGCCTTCTGGCCCTGGTTGAAGCCCTGCTCAGTCCCGAAAGCGCCGGCGTAGTCGCCCCCGACCTTGGTCTCGCGGACATCGACGCCGAACCGGCCAAGCGCGTCGCCGAGCACGAACTTGCCGCCGTAGACGCCGATCGAGCCGGTCAGGGTCGTGGGCTGGGCAACGATGGAGTCGGCCTGGGAGCTGATCCAGTAGCCACCGGAGGCCGCATAGGTCCCCATGCTGACCACCACCGGCTTGCCGGCCTTGCGGGCGGCGTTGACGGCTGCCAGGATCTGTTCCGAGGCGGTGTCCGAGCCGCCCGGCGAGGACACGCGGAAGACGATGGCCTTGACGCTCTTGTCCTCGGCGGCGTCGTAGATGGCCTTGGCCACCTCGTCCGACCAGACGGTCTGTTCGCCGCCGAACGGGTTGCCGCCGCCGCCCGGCCCGGTCATGATCGCGCCCTCGGCTCCGATCACCGCGATAGTCTGGCCCGTGCCCTTGCTGGCGGTCACGGTGTAGTCGTCGAAATCCATCAGCTTGGCGTTCTTGCCGGCCTTGGCCAGCAGGGCGTCGGAGGCCTCCTTCACCTGGCCGACGTTGTCGATCAGGCGGCGCTCCTTGGCCTGGCCGGCCGACCAGGGGCCACCCTCGATGGCCGAGACCATGGCTTCCGGGGCCAGCTTGCGGTCGGCGGCGGCGGTCACCAGGCTGGTGCGGTAGATTGAGCCCATCCACGACAGCTGCGCCTCCTTGTGGGCCGGCGTGTAGTTGTCGTGCAGGTAGGGATTGACGGCGTTCTTGTATTCCTTGCGCTGCTCGAAGTCGGCCTTGACGCCATACTTGTCGAACAGGCGCTTGAAGAACATGTCCTCGACGGCCATGCCGGTGGCCTGGAAGGCGGCGCCGGGCTGCATCCAGACGTCGCCGGTCGAGGCGGCCAGCATGTAGGTGGAGGTCACCGCGCCGCTAGGGTAGAGGCCCTGGCTGTGGGCCATCATCGGCTTGCCGCTGGCGCGGAAGCGGATAAAGGCCTGGCGCAACTCGTCGGCCGCGGCCGGGGCCATGCCGCCCTCGGGCAGGCGAACGAAGACGCCTTTGACCTTGTCGTCCTTCTCGGCGGCCTTCAGCTTCTCGATCACCGAGATCACCGAATTGCCACCGCCGCCGAACATGGCGAAGGGGTTCTGCGGTTCCTGGTCGCTGAGACCGGTGCGCAGGTCCAGCTCCAGCACGGCGGCGGCCGGCGTTGCCGGCCCCTCCGCGCTCTTGGCGGCCATGCCCACGAGGCCGAAAATGAGGATCACCGGCACGATGAACAGGAACAGAAATAGGCCGACGAACACGCCGGCGATAGTCAGCAGGAACTGCTTCATTGTTATCCCCAATCTTTCCCACCACGCTTAACCGTCCCGGCGTTGCGGTCAAATGAAGACGACGCAACAATCGCCTCAAGTCCCGGGCGTTTGCACGCCCCGAGGCGAGGATTCTCTGGATTTGGGGAAAATGGTCGGAGTGGCAGGATTCGAACCTGCGACCCCCGCGTCCCGAACGCGGTGCTCTACCAGACTGAGCCACACTCCGACTTGAGGAGCGGGCTTATAGAGGAGCGCTTCACGCGCCGCAACACGTGAAATACAGCCGTTGCATCCTGGGTGCGCCTGCGCTATCTCCCCCCACCTTGCCGAGGCCCCGTGGGTCTCGCGCCGTTCCTGCTGGGGAATGGTGTAATGGTAACACTGCGGTTTTTGGTACCGTCATTCTAGGTTCGAGTCCTAGTTCCCCAGCCAATGGCCCGATCGCCCGTGCGTGGACCCGACTGAAGCGGGTGAAG
>JBKJSF010000089.1:0-48774 GCA_046595895.1 Caulobacter sp.
CGGCGGCGATGGCGCGCGCCTTCGCGGAGACTGCCCGGGCCAAGCCGGCCGCTCCGGCGCGCGGGTCGAAATGGCCCACCTGGAAGACTGCGGCGCAATCCGCGCCGGTTGCACGCAAGCCTGTTCCGGTGCGCACCGCGCTCGCCGTCGAGCCGCGCGATGGCCGCCTCTGCGTGTTCATGCCGCCGATCGAGAAGCTCGAGGACTATCTTGAACTTCTCGCCGCCGTCGAGGCCACCGCCGCCGCGCTGAATATGCCGGTGCATATCGAAGGCTACCTGCCGCCGGCCGATCCACGTCTCAACGTCATCAAGGTCACGCCCGATCCCGGCGTCATCGAGGTCAACATTCATCCGGCGTCGTCCTGGCGCGATGCGGTCAACATCACGCGCAACGTGTACGAGGAGGCGCGCCTCACCCGTCTGGGTGCCGACAAGTTCATGATCGACGGCCGCCACACCGGCACCGGCGGCGGCAACCATGTCGTGGTCGGCGGCGCGACCGTCGACGACTCGCCATTCCTGCGAAGGCCGGACCTGCTGAAGAGCCTGCTGATCTACTGGCAGCGGCATCCCTCGCTGTCCTACCTCTTCTCCGGCCTGTTCGTCGGCCCGACCAGCCAGGCGCCGCGCATTGACGAGGCGCGCCACGACGGCCTTTACGAACTCGAAATCGCCCTGGCCGCCGTGCCGGTCCCCGGCGTCGGCGAGCCGCCCTCGCCCTGGCTGGTCGACCGCCTGTTCCGCAACCTGCTGGCCGATGTGACGGGCAACACCCACCGCACGGAAATCTGCATCGACAAGCTCTACTCGCCCGACGGCCCGACCGGTCGACTGGGTCTGCTGGAATTCCGTGGCTTCGAGATGCCGCCGGAAGCGCGGATGAGCCTGGCGCAGCAACTTCTGCTGCGCGCCCTGATCGCCTGGTTCGCCAAACAGCCGCAGGACGGCGATCTGGTCCGCTGGGGGACCAGCCTGCACGACCGCTTCATGCTGCCCCACTTCGTCTGGGCCGATTTCCTGGGCGTGCTCGATGATCTGAAGGCGGCGGGCTACGCCTTCGATCCGGTGTGGTTCGAGGCCCAGCGGGAGTTCCGCTTCCCGGCCTATGGCCATGTCGAGCACGGCGGCGTCTCGCTGGAGATTCGCCACGCGCTCGAACCTTGGCACGTCATGGCCGAACAGAGCACCGCCGGCGGCACCGCCCGCTTCGTCGACGCCTCGGTCGAGCGGCTGCAGATCCTGGCGACCGGGCTGACCCCGGAACGTCACCTCATCACCTGCAACGGCCGCGCCCTGCCGATGACCTCGACAGGCCTGACCGGCCAGGCCGTCGCCGGGGTGCGCTACAAGGCCTGGAAGCCGCACAGCGGCCTGCACCCGACCATTGAGCCGCAGGGCCCTCTGACATTCGACATCGTCGACCGCTGGAGCGGTCGCTCGCTGGGCGGCTGCGTCTACCACGTCAGCCATCCGGGCGGACGCAACTACGACACCGTGCCGGTCAACAGCTACGAGGCCCAGGCGCGTCGGCTGGCGCGGTTCCAGCAACACGGCCATACTCCCGGCCTCATCGAGGTCGCGCCGGAAACCCGCAGCCTCGAATTCCCGCTCACCCTCGACCTGAGGCGCCCCCTTGGCCGCTGACACCGCCCTGCGAGACCAGGAAGACGAAACCCAGGCGCGGCTCAAGACTTGGCTTGGCGGCTATCGCCCCTTCGCCGACGTCCCCGACGAGCTGATCGGCCGCAACGGCGCCATGGCGGAGGCCTGGGCCCGCTACCTGGGCGACCTGGCGGCCTTTCCCCCCGGCGAGTTCGAGGACCGCTTCGCCCTGGCGACGCGCCATATCCGCGACACCGGCGTCACCCATCGCATCTATGGCGACGACAACGAGCGGACCTGGCCCCTCAACCCCCTGCCGCTGATCCTCGGCCAGGACGAATGGGCCGACATCGCCGCCGGGGTCGAACAGCGGGCGCAGCTGATCGAGGCGGTGCTGACCGACGTCTATGGCGAGGCCAAGCTGGTCAGCGAAGGTCATCTGCCGGCCGCGGCGGTGACCGGCAGCAGCGATTTCATCCGCGCCATGCGCGGCGTCTCGCCCCCGGGCGGGCGACCGATGCATATTTACGCCGCCGATCTGGGCCGCGGTCCGGACGGTCGCTGGTGGGTGCTGGACGACCGCACCCAGGCCCCGTCGGGCGCCGGCTACGCCCTGGAAAACCGCCTGGTCCTGTCGCGCGCCTTCCCCAAGCTCTACAACGCCATGAACGTCCAGCGGCTGGCGCCCTTCTTCAGCGACTTCCGCTCCAGCCTGGCCCTGGCCGCCCACCGCAGCGACCCCCGCATCTGCCTTCTGACCCCCGGCTCCTTCAGCGAAACCTATTTCGAGCAGGCCCATCTGGCCCGCTACCTGGGCTTCCTGCTGGTCGAGGGCGACGACCTGGTGGTGCGCGATGGTCAGGTCTATGTCCGCACGATCGCGGGCCTCAAGCGCGCCGACGTCATCTGGCGCCGGGTGGACGCCGACTTCATCGATCCGCTGGAGCTCAACAGCGCCTCGCAGCTGGGCGTCCCCGGCCTGCTGGAAGCGATCCGTGCCGGCGGTGTGGTGGTCTCCAACATGCCGGGCTCCGGCCTGCTGGAATCGCGCGCCCTGCTCAGCTTCCTGCCGGCCCTCAGCCGCCGGGTGCTGGGCGAGAGCCTGAAACTGCCCAACGTCGCCACCTGGTGGTGCGGCCAGCCGCGGGAGCGCAGCCTGGTCGAAAGCCGCATCGACAGCCTGGCCATCGCCGCCGCCTTCAACGGACAGGGCCACCCCGCCCTGGCCAGGGGCCCGCGCATGCTGTCCGACCTGACGCCAGAGGTCCGGCAGTCGCTGATCGAGGCCATGCAGGAACGGCCGGTGGATTTCGTCGGCCAGGAAGTGGTCCGCCTGTCCACCACCCCGGCCTGGCGCGACGGCGCCCCGCAACCCAGCCCCTTCGTCCTGCGCGTCTTCGCGGTGGCCACCGCGGACGGCTGGAAGGTCATGCCCGGCGGCTTCTGCCGCGTCTCGGACCAGAAGGACGCCCGCGCCATCTCGATGGGCGACGGCGCCCAGGCCGCCGACGTCTGGGTGCTGTCCAGCAAGCCGGTCGAGCGCATCTCGTTGATGACCCAGCGGGACGACGTCAAGGTGCGGCGGATCATGGGCAACCTGCCCAGCCGCGCCGCCGACAACCTGTTCTGGCTGGGCCGTTACCTTGAGCGGGCGGAGGGCACCCTGCGCCTGGTGCGCAGCCTCTGCACCAGCCTGATGGACTCCGACGCGGCCCTGCACGGGGCCGGCGAGACCCTGGTCAAGCTGCGCGGCCTGCTGGTCGAATGGGGCGCCGTCAACGAAGAGGCGCCGCAGCGGGTGGCCGGCTTCGTCGCCTGCGCCCTGCATGACGAAACCGCCTACGGCTCGGTCATCCGCCTGGTCCGGGCCGCCCGCCGCGCCGCCGCCAGCATGCGCGAGCGACTGAGCGAAGACTTCTGGAAGCTGCTGCAGAACCTCGAACACCGGCTGGCCGGCAAGGGCGAGGATGATATTTCAGAGGCCGAGGGCTTGGCCCGCGCCGAGGCGGCCCTGCAGGCGCTGGCCACTTTGTCGGGCCTGGCGCAGGAGAATATGAACCGGGTGGCCGGCTGGCGGTTTCTGGACATGGGTCGCCGGATCGAGCGCGGCGTGAACACCTGCCGGATCATGCGCAAGTTGGCCAAGGACGACGCCACCCTCGACGACCTCGACCTGCTGCTCGACCTGGTCGACAGTCAGATCACCTATCGATCCCGCTATCTGGTCGGCATGGCCCTGACCCCCGTGCGCGACCTGGTCATGCTCGACCCCTACAATCCGCGGTCGGTCGCCTTCCAGGTCGCGACGCTGCGCACCCACTTCGATTCCCTTCCCAAGCTGCAGGACGACGGCATGCCCGAGGCGGCGATGCGCCTGCTGATCCAGCTGGGCAGCGAGATCGAGACCGAGGACGCCGCCGGTCTTGGAGAAAACAAGGCGAAGGTCATCGAACAGAGGCTGATGTCGCTGTCGGACGCCCTGGGCGACCGCTACTTCCTGCAAGGCTCCAACGCCACCCCGACCAAGAAGCTTGGCGGCCTGGCGTGATCTACGGCCTGCGCCATCTGACCACCTATATCTACGAGAAGCCGGTGACCTTCGCGCGGTGCGCGCTTCGCCTGACCCCGCAGCAGGCGTCCGATCAGGCGGTGCTGTCCAGCAGCCTGCGGATCACCCCCAAGCCGACTCGGCTGGAGAAACATCTCGGCCAGTTCGGCGAGCCGGTGGTCACCGCCATCATCGAAACCCCGCACCGGGAACTGCGGATCCTGGCCCGGTCGCAGGTTGAAGTCACCCGTCCCGCCCGGGCCCTGCCGCTCGGCGGAGAGCCCTGGGAGCGGGTCCGCGAAGACGGCTTCGCCATAACCGACCTCGGCCTCGGCTCGCCGGCGCATTTTCTCTATCCCACCGCCATGACCGCCACCCACCCGTCGATGACCGCCTATGCGGCCTTGAGCTTCACGCCCGGCCGGCCGGTCATCGAGGCGGCCTTCGACCTGGCCAGCCGGATCAAGGCCGACTTCAGATATGACTCTGACTCGACCGATGTGCGGACCCTCGCCATCGAAGCCTTCGAGGCCCGCCACGGGGTCTGCCAGGACTTCGCCCAGGTCATGATCGCCGGCCTTCGCGGCCTGGGCCTGCCCGCCGCCTACGTCAGCGGCTACCTGCGCACCTACCCGGCCCCGGGCCGCCCGCGCCTGGAAGGCGCCGACGCCACCCACGCCTGGACCGACGTCTGGTGCGGCCCCCGGGTCGGCTGGATCGGCTTTGATCCCACCAACGCCCTTGTGGTCTCGGAGGAGCATATCGTCCTGGCCAAGGGCCGTGACTATTCCGACGTCGCCCCTATCGGTGGGGTCGTGCTGGGCTCCGGCGCACAGACCATAAAGGTCGGCGTCGATGTCGTCCCCATGGACGAGCCGGCCTCCCCACGCCGGGCTGCCTTGCCCGCGACCGTCTGAAGGCCGCCCGCCCGATGGTCGCCACCCGCCTTTGCCGTCTTCTGCTCCTGACGCCCCTGCTCGCCACCCCGGCCCTGGCGCAGGAAGACTTCCAGGCCCGCGTTCTCGCCGCCCACAACGCTGTTCGTGCAGAGGTCGGCACGCCGCCGCTGGAATGGAACCCGCGCCTGGCCGCCGACGCCGGGGCCTGGGCCGAGACCCTGGCCCGCAAGGGCCGGCTGCAGCATGACGGCCAGCGCCAGCAGGGCGAAAACCTCTGGATGGGCACGGCCAACTATTTTTCGATCGAACAGATGGTCGGGGCCTGGGCCGACGAACGCGCCGACTACCGCCACGGCGAGTTCCCCCATGTCGCGGGCCGGGGCAGGGTTGTCGGCCACTACACCCAGATGGTCTGGCGCACGACCACCCAGCTCGGCTGCGCCACCGCCCGCACCCTCAGCGAAGAGGTTCTGGTCTGCCGCTACAGCCCGCCAGGCAACTGGATCGGCCAGACCGCCTACTGACCCCCTACGCCCCCGCCCCCGCCCCCGCGCCCGCGCCCTTGTCATCAGGCGATCGGCGCTCGCTTCGCGGCGGCCGGCAGTTCGAAGCCGGCCTGATCCATCTTTTGGACCATATACTTGAACGCGTTGCGTTCGGACGCCGGCAGCTGGTTGTCCCCGCGGGTCAGCCGCATGATGGCGGCGTCCGCCGCAAACCCCTTTCGGGCCCCGCTTTTGGGCGCGTTTCCCCCACATCTGGACGCACGTAGTCGTCAATTACCCGCACCTTTGCCATGCTATACTGGTGTCGCCTTGATTAGGCCGTTCTGGTCTTTCGATAACCGCCGCCGGCCGCTCCGGCCCTGGGGCCGCCTGGCCTCGCGGCCGATCGCCGCAGGATTTTGAATTCGGGGTACGGCCGCCCCCGGGCGCGCCTGTCCCGCCATCCCCGGCCGCGCCCCGGCCGCCTAAGGAGACTTCATGGCTGATCCCGCTCCGGTTCTGGTCCTGCTTGGCGGGGCGGGCGATCTCTCCTTGCGCATGCTGCTTCCCTCCCTGCTGCACCTGGAGATGGATGGGCTGTTGCCGCGGGGGCTGCGCGTCATCGCCGTCGGCCGGGCGCGGGGCGATGCGAAGAGCTATCGGACGGACGTCGAAGCGCACCTCAAGGAGGAAACCGGCGAGGCGTGGGACCGGCTCTGCCAACGCCTCGACTACCTCTCTACCGACGCCGCCAAACCGGAGGGCGCCCTGGCCCTTAAGGACCGTATCGGCGAGGCCAGCCTTGTCGTCTTCTACTACGCCCTGTCGCCCAGCCTGTTCGCCCCGGTCACCAAGGCCCTGAGCGAGGCCGGCCTGATCGGCGAAACCACCCGCCTGGTCCTCGAAAAGCCGATCGGCCGCGACCTTGAGTCCAGCCGCCAGACCAACTCCGTCATCGCCGAGGCCGCCGAGGAGCGGCAGGTGTTCCGCATCGACCACTACCTGGGCAAGGAGACGGTGCAAAACCTCATCGCCCTGCGCTTCGCCAACGCCCTGTTCGAGCCCCTGTGGAACAACCTGGCCATCGACCACGTGCAGATTACGGTCGCCGAAACCCAGGAGGTGGGTGACCGCTGGCGGTACTACGACGAGTATGGCGCCATCCGCGACATGCTGCAGAACCACATGCTGCAGCTCCTCTGCCTCGTCGCCATGGAGCCGCCGTCCGATCTCGAGGCCGACGCGGTGCGCAACGAGAAGGTCAAGGTGCTGCGCTCCCTGCGCCGGTTTACCCCGGAGGCGGCCGAAAAGGACAGCGTCCGCGGCCAATACGTCGCCGGCATGGCCGAGGGCAGGCCGGCGATGAGCTACGAGGCCGAGGTCGGCCGTCCCTCAGGCACGGAAACCTTCGTCGCCCTGACCGCCTGGATCGACAACTGGCGCTGGAAGGGCGTGCCCTTCTACCTGCGCACCGGCAAACGGATGGCCGAACGGCGCACCGAGATCGTCATTCAGTTCAAGTGCGTGCCGCACTCGATCTTCGGCCCGTTCGGCGACCGTGACCTGCAGGCTAACCGCCTGGTGATTGAACTTCAGCCGCACGAGGACATTTCCCTCACCATCATGAACAAGCGCCCGGGCCTCAACGGCGAGCACATGCGCCTGCAGCCGTTGCCGCTGTCGCTCAGCCTGGCCAAGGCGTTGGGCGAGGAGGGCGGCGTGCGGCGGATCGCCTATGAGCGATTGCTGCTCGACGTCATGCGCGGCGATCCCACCCTGTTCGTCCGCCGCGACGAGGTCGAGGAGGCCTGGCGCTTCGTCGACGGCGTCGCCGAGGCCTGGGCCCAGGCCGGGGTGAAACCCAAACCCTATCCGGCCGGCAGCTGGGGCCCGGCCGGGGCCTCGGGCCTGATCGAGCGTTCGGGACGCGCCTGGAATGACTGACCGTCCGGCTGTCGAGGTTTTCGAAGGCGCCGCCGCCGCCGCCGAGGCGGCCAGCGCCGCCATCGTTGAACGGCTGCGGGCCGCCCTCATCGACCGCGGCGCCGCCCACCTCTGCGTCACCGGTGGCTCATCGCCGGGGCCAGTCTACGACCGCCTCAAGGGAGCCGACCTCGACTGGAGCCACGTCGCCATCACCCTGTCGGATGAACGCTGGGTCGATACGACCTCGCCCGACTCCAATGCCCGCCTCATTCGCGAGCGCTTGCTGCGGGGCCGCGCCGCCGCCGCGCGCTTCGTCTGCCTGAAGGGCGAGGAGACAGACCCAGTCCACGGCGCCTGGGCCGCCGATCTCAAGATCGCGCCGCTACAGCCCTTCGACGCCGTGCTGCTGGGCATGGGCGAGGACGGTCACATCGCCTCTCTTTTCCCCGGCAGTCCGGTGCTGGAGCAGGGCCTGGATCCGGCCGGCGCGCGCCTGGTGCTGCACACCCCCGCGGGGGTGCCGGCCCCGCTGGAGGATCGCGTGACCCTGACCCTGCCAGCCCTGATCCACGCCGGCCTGATCCTGGTGCTGACCTCCGGCCAGGCCAAACGCGCCATCCTGGAGCGCGATGGCGACGAGCCCGTTCACCACCTCATCCGGGCGACGGCGCGAGGCGACCTCCGCCTCCTGTGGTCGGTGTAAGGAGCATGGCGCAGATGCTGACAGGTTCGCCTCTGGTCTCCCTTCTCCCCTCGCGGGAGAAGGTGGCCCCGAAGGGGTCGGATGAGGGGGCTCACCGGTCTCCGACACAGCCTGTCGCCGCGGCCTCATCGCAGCTGACAGACCTTTCGACCCCTCATCCGTCGCTTCGCGCCACCTTCTCCCACAAGGGGAGAAGGGAGCCCCGAGGCGATCTCACGAACCGCCCGGAGCGCCCCCATGCCTGATCCCGCGCCCCTCCACCCCGTCGTCGCCCAAGTCACACAGGCCATCGTCGAGCGCAGCCGGGAGACCCGCGCCAAATACCTCGCCATGATAGAGGCCATGCGGGCCGAAGGGCCCGGCCGGGGCAAGCTCTCCTGCGCCAACTGGGCCCACGCCTTCGCCGCCTCGCCGGGCGAGGACCGCCTGCGGGCCCTCGACCCCAAGGCCCCCAACCTCGGCATCGTCTCGGCCTATAACGACATGCTCTCGGCCCACCAACCGTTGGAGAACTACCCCGCGATCATCAAGGCCGCCGCCCGCAAGGCCGGGGCCACCGCCCAGTTCGCCGGCGGCGTGCCGGCCATGTGCGATGGCGTCACCCAGGGGCGGCCCGGCATGGAGCTCAGCCTCTTTTCCCGTGACGTCATCGCCCTGGCCACCGGCGTCGCCCTCAGCCATGACGCCTTCGACGCCGTCATCATGCTGGGCGTCTGCGACAAGATCGTCCCCGGCCTGGTCATCGGCGGCCTCGCCTATGGTTGGCTGCCGACCATCCTGATGCCGGCCGGCCCGATGACCAGTGGCCTGCCCAACAGCGAAAAGGCCCGCATCCGCGCCCTCCACGCCGAGGGCAAGATCGGCCGCGACGAACTGCTGGCCGCCGAACAGGCCAGCTACCACGGCCCCGGCACCTGCACCTTCTACGGCACCGCCAACTCCAACCAGATGCTGATGGAGCTGATGGGCCTGCATCTGCCCGGCTCCGCCTTCATCACCCCGGGCACGGCGCTGCGCGAGGCGCTGGTCGCCCATGCGGCCATCCGGGCGACGCAGATCGGGGTCAAGTCCAACGACTGGACGGCCATGGGCCACGTCATCGACGAGAAAGCGATCGTCAACGGCGTCGTCGGGCTGATGGCCACCGGCGGCTCGACCAACCTCTGCCTGCACCTGCCGGCCATGGCGGCGGCGGCGGGCATCAAGTTGACGCTGGAAGACATGGATGCGCTGAGCCGTGTCACCCCGCTGCTGGCCCGGGTTTATCCCAACGGCCAGGCTGACGTGAACCATTTCCAGGCCGCCGGCGGCCTGGCCTTCGTCACCCGCGAGCTCCTGGCCGCCGGCTTGCTGCACGAGGACGTCCGCACCGTCGTCGGCCGGGGCCTCAGTCGCTACACCCAGGAGCCGACGCTGGACGGCGACATCCTCGTCTGGCGCGACGGCGCGATGGAAAGCGGCGATCTTACTGTCCTGCGCCCTGCCTCCGATCCGTTCGAGCGGGAAGGGGGCCTGCGCCTGCTCAGCGGCCCGCTCGGCCGCGCCGTGATCAAGGTCAGCGCCGTGAAACCCGAGCACCGCACCGTCATCGCCCCGGCCGTGGTTTTCGACAGCCAGGGGGACTACCTGGCGGCCTTCAAGCGCGGCCAGCTCGACAAGGACTGCGTCGCCGTCGTCCGCTTCCAGGGGCCGCGCGCCAACGGCATGCCGGAGCTCCACAGCCTGACCCCGCCGCTGTCGGTGTTGCAGGACCGCGGCCGCAAGGTGGCCCTGGTCACCGACGGGCGCATGTCCGGCGCCTCGGGCAAGGTACCGGCCGCCATCCATGTCACCCCCGAGGCCCTGACCGGCGGGGGCCTCGCCCGGGTCCGCGATGGCGACATCATCACCCTCGACGCCGAGGCCGGAACCCTGAGCATCGCCGTTGATGCCGCCGAGTTCGCCGCCCGCATCCCCGCTGCTCCGCCTCCGGAAGGTATTGGCCACGGGCGCGAGCTGTTCGCCGCCCTACGCGCCCTCGCGGGCGCGGCGGACGCCGGAGCATCCGTCCTTTTCGAAAACTGACTGATCCCGGTTCCGCGGACGTCAAGGGAAGGTGCGTCACCCTGCCACGGGCCATAAAGGTCACAACAGTTTCAAAGTTGAAACGCATCGCCGTAAGGCCGGTTGACGCGGCGTGAGAACATACCGCATCATCGAACAGTTGTTCGTCGGACTGTTCCGACGAGTGGGTAGCGGTTCCGAGGGGGAGCGTTGGCGAGATCGCCAAACTCGTTTGACCTGATCAGAGCACGGACCGATGTCCGAGCCGAGGGCATCCCTGTCGCCTCATTCCAGACCTTCAAGATTGGCCGGACGATCCCGTCCTCGCCTCGTCGCCTGCTTGATCGGGGAGACATTCCCGGCAGCGGATAATTCACCACCAAACCGGCCACCGACGCTCGACAACAAGAAGCGCGGGGTCACCAGGAAACGAATAGGGAGGGTAGTTCATGCGTAGGATAGCTTATCTGGCTGGCGGATCGGCGTTGGCCATGGCCGCGGCCATCGGGTTTGGCGGCGTCGCCGCGGCCCAGAATGAACCGACGTCGGTCGAAGAAGTCGTCATCACCGGCTCGCTGCTGGCGGGCACACCGGAAGACGCGGCCCTGCCGGTCGATGTCATTGGTTCCGAAGAGCTGGCCAAGCAGGGCTCGCCCTCGACGGTCGAACTGCTCAAGGGCCTGTCGGTCTCCAACGGCGTGCTGGGCGACACCAACCAGTTCGACGCCCGAGCCCAGGGGTCTGAAGGCTCCGGCTCGGTCAACCTGCGCGGTCTCGGCCCGACGCGGACCCTGGTCCTGCTTAACGGCCGCCGCATGCCGATCAACCCCTTCGCCCTTGCCGGCGCTGGCGCGGTCGATACCAACATCATCCCCTCGGCCGCCATCGGCCGGGTCGAAGTGCTGAAGGACGGCGCCGCCGCCACCTACGGCTCCGACGCCATCGCCGGCGTCGTCAACTTCATCACCAAGAAGAACTTCGAAGGCGGCGAACTGGCGGCCAGCTTCCGGCACATCGACGGCTCCGACGGCGACTACACCGCCAGCGCCCTGTGGGGTTGGGCGGGCGATGCCTCCGACGCCTTCGTGGCCTTCGGCTACCAGCACCGCTCTGAACTGAGCGTTCTCGAGCGTGACTTCGCCAACCGCGAATACCTTGAGAACCCCGAAGGCGGGTATACGGCGGCGGGCTCGCCCTCGACCTTCATCCCGTTGGCCGCTTCGTCCACGGGCTTCCGTGACAGCAACTGTGCGGCGCTGGGCGGCTTCGCCGGCTTCAGCGGCAACACGCCAGTCTGCTACGCCCACTACATCGAGTTCGACAACCTCGTCGAAAAGGAAGATCGCTTCCAGATCTACGGCGAGTTCAATCACGAGTTCAACGACACCACCAAGCTGCACATCGAAGGCCTCTACGCTTCGACCGACGTGCCGGAGTGGAAGACCTCGCCCTCATACGCCCTGCTGGCTACCCCGACGGCGACGACGTCGCCGATCCCGGGTCGCTATTTTATTCCCAACACCAACCCCGGCCTGATCCGCTACGGGATCGACAATCCGACGCTGTCGAACTACTTCCTGGGGGGCCCCCTCGCGGGCCAGTGCACGACGGGCGCCGGAACCAATCCCTGCGTGGGCGGCCCTTCCGCCCTGCTGGGCGCCGGCGTGCTGAACGTCGCCAACCGTCCTCACCTCCTGGGCGGAAACCCGATGTTCAACTACGGCGCGTCGCAAGGCAGCCGGAACTTCGAAGCCTTCCGCGTCTCGGCCGAGTTGACCGGTGAATTCACCGAAGACCTCAACTGGCAGATCAGCGCCACCTACGGCGAAGAACGAGGCAACCGGACCGGCTATGACACCATCGTCGGCCGCTACCAACTCGCCCTTCGCGGCCTCGGCGGCGCCAACTGCAACAACATCGTCGCCGGGAACCCGGGGTCGACCTGCCAGTACTTCAACCCCTTCTCCAGCGCCATTCCCGGGGCCCCGGACTTCGATCCGGCTCTGGCCAACGATCCGGACCTGACCCGCTGGTTCTTCCAGAAACTGGAAACGGAACAGAAGACCGGCCTGTTCGTCGCCGAGGCCCTGCTCAGCGGCAAGATGTTCACCCTCGGCGGCGGCGACGCGGCCTGGGCGGTTGGCGGCCAGTACCGTCGCTCGACCTTCGATGTCTGGTACAACGACATCTCCAACCGGGCCATCAATCCCTGCATCGACACCCCGATCAACGGCAGCAAGACCTGCACCTCGCCGGCTGGTCCGTTCGCCTTCCTCGGCGTCGGCAGCAACAACTATGTCGAGCAGAGCACCTGGTCCGGCTTCGGTGAAGTGTCGCTGCCCTTCACCGACAACTTCAACGTCAGCCTCGCGGCCCGCTACGAAAGCATTGAGGACGTCGGCGAGACCTTCAACCCGAAGATCTCCGCCAAATGGCAGATCTTCGAACCCCTGGCCGTCCGCGCCTCGCTCGGCACCACCTTCCGGGCGCCGGTGCCCAGCCAGCTGACCAACGATTTCGTCACCTCGCTGCAGTCGATCAACGGCACCTTCCGTGCCGTTGATATCTACGGCAACCCTGACCTCGAGCCGGAAACCGCCACCACCTACAACATCGGGGTCATCCTCAATGTCGGCGGTCTGAAGGCCTCACTCGACTACTTCAACTTCGACTTCACCGACCCGATCACCAGCGAACCGGTGTCCGGCCTCGTGCGGTCGCTGTTCCCCAACGGACTTGGCGCCGGGCAAATGGCAAACTGCGCCAGCCCGTTCGCCGCGCGGTTCAGCTTCTCGGGTGGCGCCACCTGCGGCTCCTTCGCCTCGGCGGCGGCGGCTTCTGCGGCCATCACCCGGGTTCGGACCGACACCATCAACGGAGCCGGGGTGCAGACCTCGGGTATCGACCTTCTGGCCGAATACGACTTCGACGTGATGGGGGGCACCCTGACCGTGGGCGGCTCGGCCACCTATGTGATCGAATACGTCACGGATTCTCTTGAGATTGGCGGTTTCGAACTGACCCCGTCCTTCGACGCGGTCGGCCTGCTCAACTACCAGACAACCGCCTATCCGCTGCCTCAGTGGAAGGGCAGCCTGTTTGTCGAGTACAACAACGGGCCGCACAACGCCCGGGTCACAGTCCGTCATATCGACGGCTACACCGACCAGCGGACCGCGCCATTCGCGGCGGGGACCTACGCGACCAACAGCCCGGTCCGTACGCCCGCTCCTGCGATCACGGCCGGCAAGAATATCGACAGCTTCACCACCATCGACTTCACCTACCGGGTGTTCCTGCCCTGGGATACGACGCTGGCCATCAGCGCCGACAATATCCTGGACGAGGATCCCCCCTTCGCCCGCCTGGATCTCAGCTACGACCCCTTCACGGCGAGTGGCCTGGGCCGGACCTTCAAGTTCGCCCTGTCCAAGAAGTTCTAGTCGGAGCAATCCGACCGGACGGGAAAGGGGCGGTCTTCGGACCGCCCCTTTTTCGTATGCGCGACGCTGGCGTGGTATAATGGCGCTTCGATAAGCGGCTTTGCTGTCAGCGCGTGAAAAGGCCCAGAAGTAGGGGTCGCACGAAGAGGCCGGCGGCCTCGTTCTTCTCCAGCCCGGTGACCCAGGCCCCCATCGAGGCGGCGGCGTTGAGCAGGGCGTTCAGCATATGGGCGGCGACCAGCGGATCGACCGGCCGGATCGAGCCTTCGGCGATACCGTCGGCGATCATCCCGGCGAAACGATCGGAAACCCGCGCATAGCGGTCGGAGACGTCCTGGCGGATCTCGATCGGCAGGGCGGTCAGGGCCGAGCCGCGCAGCAGCGGACCCTGGTCCGAGAGCTGGAACTCGGTCAGCGCCGAGGCGGTGGCCGCCAGCCGGGTCCACTGGTCGGCTTTGAGGTCACGCCCGGCCAGTTGCGCCGCCCGCAACACCGCGAAGGTGCGGTCGTAGCAGGCGACGACCAGCTCGTCCTTGTCCTCGTTGTGGTGATAGAAGCTGCCCTTGGTGACATTCAACGCCGCCGAGATGTCTTCGACCGAGGCCCCGCGATAGCCACGCTGGTTGATCAGACGGGTGGCGGCAGTCAGGAAGGTCTGGCGCGAGACATCGCCGCCGTTTTCGCCCGGCGTCGCCTCGGTCAGCCGGGGCAGGGTGGGCGGCGCCCAGCTGCGGCTGCGGGCGGCCAGGCCGCCGGTCAGGATGTCGCTCATCCGCTCCCGCAGGCGCGGATAGTCCTCGACGTCGTAGCGGCGCAGCCAGGTGAAGGTCCAGAAGGCCTGTTCCAGCAACAGGTGGGTGCGGGCGTTGGCCTCGGCGCGGCTGAGCCCGGCAAACTCCGGCGCGTCGAAGAAGCCGCGCACGCGGCGGAACATGTTGGCGAAGGCGCCGGTGACCTCGGCGCGGTGCGGCTCCTTCAGCGAGCGCATCTCGCTGAAGCTGACCAACGGCGGTGCTTCCTTCAGACGGATGCGGCGCGACAGGTCGAAGAACAGCTCCAGGAACCTGTCCAGCCGGCCCCGGGCATCGGGCGCCCCGGCCGACTTGCTCACCAGGTCTTCGAAGGCCTCGATACCGCGCAGGAAGCAGGCCGCCGCCAGGTCCTCCTTGCGGCGGAAATAGTAGGTGACGGAGGTGGTGATCAGTCCGACCTCGGCGGCGACCCCCGCCAGGGTCATGCCCTTGACTCCCTGCCGGTTGAGGATGCCGGTGGCCGCCACCAGGATCGCCTCGCGCCGGGCCGCGTATCGGGCGGTCGCCGGCGGACCGTCCGGAGCGCTGGCGGGAGGGGCGGTGGTCTCGGTCATCGGCCTTCCGGCGGCATGCTGAACAATAGACTCGGCCGTCCACTCTAGAGCCGCCGCCGCGTCGTCCGCTACCGCCTTTTCGAAAAACGGCTACCGGCCGGTCTTGGTGAGCTCGGGCGCGGCGTCGACCCAGGTCTCGGCCAGCACCTCGGCGACGGTCCGCACCAGGGTGGCGGGCGAAAGGGGCTTGGCCACCCAACCGTTCATGCCGGCGGCCATGTAGCTTTCAACCTGGTGGGCCAGGGCGTTGGCGGTCATGGCGATAATCGGGACCTGAGACAGGGCCCCCGGGAGGGCCCGGATAGCAGCGGTGGCGGCCATGCCGTCCATCACCGGCATCTGGATGTCCATGAAAATCAGATCGAAGGCCTGTAGGGAGGCCGCACTGAGGCCCTGGGCTCCGTCGTCGGTGGTGGTCACCGAGGCGCCCAGATGTTCCAGCATGCGGGTGGCGATCAGCCGGTTGGTGGCATTGTCCTCGACGATCAACACCCGCAGGCCGCCAAGCAGGGCGTCGTCCTCGTCTTCCGACTGGGCGGTGGGCGCCTCGCAGGCCGGGGCGGCGATTTCCACCCGGAAGGTCGAGCCCTCGCCGGGGGTGCTGTCCAGGGTGATGAGCCCGCCCATCTGCTCGGCCAGCCCCCGGGCGATGGCCAGGCCCAGCCCTGAGCCGCCGAAGCGCCGGGTGGCCGAGCCGTCGGCCTGGCGGAAGCGTTCGAACAATCGGTCTCGGGCGTCGGCCTCAATGCCGATGCCGGTGTCGGCGATCTCGAAGCAGAGGGCGCCGCCGGCAGCGTCCTCGGCGCGGCTGAGCCGCACGGTGACGCCGCCATGGGCGGTGAACTTCACGGCGTTGCCGATCAGGTTGAACAGGATCTGGCGCAGCCGCACCGGATCGATCATCGCGCAGCCGCAGTCCTCGGCCTCGACCTTCAGATAGAGGTTCTTGTCCCGGGCCTGGGAAACCAGCAGCGAGGCGACACTGTCCAGCAGATCGTCCGGCCGGATGGCCTCCGGGCAGAGGTCCAGCTTGCCCTCCTCGATACGCGAGAAGTCGATGACGTCATTGAGCAACTCCGACAGCATCGCCCCGCAACCCAGCGCCTCGTCCAGCAGGCGCCGGCCGTCGGTAGACAGCAGTTTCTCGTGCTTGAGCAGATGCAGAACGCCCAGCACCCCGTTCATAGGCGTGCGGATCTCATGACTCATGTTGGCGAGGAACTGCGCCTTGACCTCGGCGGCGGCCAGGGCGGCGTCGCGCGCCTCGGCCAGCTCGGTGACGTCCTGGGTGATGCCCAGCACCTCCCAGTGGCCGTTTTTCTGCTGACGCGCGCCGCGCCAGGCGGCCCGCAGCCGGGCCCAGACCCCGTCGGCGCGGAAGTGGCGATACTCGACCACCCGCGGCTCGCCGGTGAGGACGGTTCGGACGAAATTTTCGGACACCCGGCTCTGGTCGTCCGGGTGGATCTCGGCGGTCATCTCCTCGGCGGTCAGCATCCGCCGGCCGCCGGCGCCCGGCTTGCCGGTTTTGGTCAGGTCGTCATCGACCGCGTATTGGTTTGTGGCCGGATCGAAGCGCCAGACGAAGATGCCGGCCTCCTCGCGCAACAGGTCGTTGGTCCGCGCCGCCTGGGCGCCCTGTTCCTGCAGCCGGCGGGCCTCGGTGATGTCCTGCAGCACGATCAGGGCCACCCCGTCTTCGCGCAGCTTGCTCCTGGCCCGCACCCACATGGCCTGCCCGGACTTCAGCACCAGCCGGTGTTCGCACAGGGCATGGCCCCGCTCGATCAACGAGCGCACCGTTTCGTTGATCAGCTCGCGCTCGTCTGGATGGGCGAAATCGGTGAAGTGCTGGCCCGTTGCCTCTTCCTGCGTCCAGCCGGTCAGCTTGGTCCAGGTCGGGTTGACGCGGTCGACCACGCCCTCGCGCAACACGACGAAGATGTCGTCGCTGCTGGCGAAGAACCACTGCGCGGCCTCCGCTTCAATCTCGCCGTCGTTGCGGCTCATGGCGTTTTCATCCCTATGACCGACCCATGTTCGCGCAATCTCGTAAAGTTTGGGTTGCCCCATACCCGGCCTTCGATAAGGGTCGCGTCAGCGTATCCATTCATAGGACCCTGACGTGACCAAACCGGAAAAGCTCGGCCTGTCTTCCGAACGGCTCGGCCGCATCGAGAGCTTTCTCGACGAACGCTACATCCAGACCGGCAAGCTGCCCTGCGCCCAGGTGCAGGTCTGGCGACGCGGCAAGCTGGCCTATGAGACGGTGCTGGGCCTGGCCGACCGCGAACGGGGCCGCAAGCTGAAGGGCGACGACCTCTTCCGCATCTATTCGATGACCAAGCCTGTGACTTCGGTGGCCTTCATGATGCTGGTCGAGGAGGGCCTGGCCGCCCTCGACGATCCGGTGAGCAAATACATTCCCGAATGGAAGGACCTCGGCGTCTACAACGGCGGCTACCTGGAGACATTCCAGTCCAGGCCCGCCGACCGGCCGATGCTGGTCATCGACCTGCTTCGCCACACCTCCGGCCTGACCTACGGCTTCCAGCAGCAGGGCAACGTCGACGCCGCCTATCGCAAGCTGAAGCTGGTCGAGGATCTGCGCTCTGGAACCCTGGCCGAAACCATGACCGCCCTGGCCAAGGTCCCGCTGCAGTTTTCGCCCGGTGACGCCTGGAACTACTCGGTTTCCACCGATGTGGTCGGCCGGTTGGTCGAGATCATCAGCGGCCAGGCCCTGGACGCGTTTTTCGAAGAGCGCATCTTCAAGCCGCTCGGCATGACCGACACCTTCTTCACGGTGCCGAAGGACAAGGCCGACCGCTTCACCGCCTGCTATGCGGTCGGCGCGCTGGGCTCGAAACAGCCGATCGCCGCCAAGCCCCAGCTGCAGGACGACCCGAAAAAGAGCGCCTATCTGACCCCGGCCACCTTCCTGTCCGGCGGCGGCGGGCTGGTCTCGACCGCGGCCGACTACATGAAGTTCGCCCGCATGCTGCTGAACGGCGGCGAACTCGATGGCGTGCGGCTGCTTGGCCCCAAAACCATCCAGTTGATGAGCGCCAACCACCTTCCGGGCGGCAAAGACCTCACCCAGATGTCCAAGAGCCTGTTCAGCGAGGCGACCTACGCCGGCGTCGGCTTCGGCCTCGGCTTTGGGGTGACCATCGACCCGGCCGCCACCATGATCCCCGGCAGCAAGGGCGAGTTCTTCTGGGGCGGCGCGGCCAGCACCTTCTTCTGGGTCGATCCCGAGGAAGACCTGGCCGTGGTTTTCCTCACCCAGGTCTTGCCGAGCTCCGCCTATCCCGTGCGGAGAGAGCTGCGCACTCTCGTCTACAGCGCCATCACCGAGGCAGGGCGAACCTAGGGCACGGTGTCCGCCGCCTCCGCCGCTTCGTTCTTGGCGGCGATGATCCGCAGGTTCTCGGTGTGGGTCTCGCGGCTGATATTGTAGAGCTGCATGATGGCCAGCGCCGTCCCGTACAGGATGGCCAGGATCGGAATGTAGACCAGGGCCATGTTGGTGATAATCGCCGCGTCCACCTCGCCCGGCTTGGCGTTGCGCGGGAAGTCGATCAGCACCAACAGGAAGCTGGCGGCCATGACGCCGACGCCGCCGACCGCTTTCTGGACCAGGCTGGTGAAGGCGAAGAACAGGCCCTCCGACCGGCGGCCGGTCTTGACCTCCGAGTGTTCGACCACGTCGGCCAGCATCGAGGTAATCAGGATGGCGGCGGTGATCCCGAAGATGCCGCGGAGCGTGCCGTCGAGGAACAGCCACGGCACGATCGACGGGATCTCTCCATACATGTCCGAATTGGCCGGGAACCAGCCAAGCAGCCTAAGCAGCAGCGGGGCGAAGCCGGTGAGCACCGACAGGGCCAGCAGGATGGCGCCGGCCTTCTTCTTGCCCGAGCGCTTGGACAACATCGGGGCGGCGACCAGGGCGATGGCCGAGGAGATGTAGCTGTCAAGGACCAGAACGCCGGTCCAGAACGAGTTGAGCTCCCAGAAGTAGGTCGAGAAGTAGAAGGCCAGGGTGAAGCTGACCCCCTGGGCGATCGCCGCCACCAGGCCGACCAGGGTGATGACCACGAATGGGCGGTTGGACAGAGTGTCCTTCATCTGGACCAGGGTCTGGGTGACGGTGCGGGCCGCCTGCACCGGCGCCCGTCGAAGCCAGGGTATGAACCGGTGGGTGCCCGCCGCCGAAACGATGATCGAAAAGAACATCAGCACCGCGCCGACATAGCCGTACATCCTGTAGGCGTCGGGATTGAGCTGGCCGTTCTTGATCTCGGCCGTCGGCTGCATGAAGACGAAGAACATCACGACCGTCAGGGTCAGGCCGCCCCACCAGGCGAAGAAGTAGCGCCAGCCGAGGATCGAACTGCGCTCATCGTAATCCTCGCTCAATTCGGCCGACAGGGACGAGGAGGGCACCTCGTACATGGTGATGAAACTGCGGCCGAGGACGGCGACGGCCACCAAATACCAGAACAGGGCGCCTTCGCCCCAGCCGGCCGGCGGGTTCCAGAGCAGCAGGAAGGACAGGGCGACCGGCAGGGCGGAGGCATACATGAAGGGATGCCTGCGCCCCCAACGGGACCGCCAGTTATCGGAGATTTCACCGAGCACCGGATCGATCACGCAGTCGATAATCAGC
Organism: Caulobacter sp.; assembly: GCA_046595895.1. Taxonomy (GTDB): domain Bacteria; phylum Pseudomonadota; class Alphaproteobacteria; order Caulobacterales; family Caulobacteraceae; genus Caulobacter. The sequence continues at coordinate 19,693 of JBKJSF010000089.1, forward strand.
GCCAGGGTGATGGCGAAACCGACGGCGCGGGGGTCCATACCCACCACCTGATTGTAGAACAGCAGGAGGAAGACCCGGTAGCCGTTGTCCTTGATGCCGAAGGCGACGGAACCCATTCCGTAAAGGATCTTTGTCCCCAGACCCACGCGCGGGCGCGGGCCTAGGGGCTTGGCGGCTTCGGTCATACAGTCTCCATCCCGATGAGACGGCTCTGACGGCCGCTACTGTTTCGAATTTGGGGTATGGACCCCGGCCGAGTCAACGGCCCTTGGGCGACAACCGGTCGCAGGCCGTCCGCAGGCTCGGGGTAACGGGCCAGGCGTCTCGCTCGTCCAGTCGGAGCTGGCGAACAGATAGTGGTCGTCCCTGTCGGTATTGTCCTGCTCGGGCACAAAGGCTCCGCCGACCGTCAGCGTCCAGGCGACGATGGTGCGGGCGGCGCTCGCCGGATCTCCGCCTGGGCGCCCTTGCCGTTCGGGCCGGCCCCACTCCATGGTCCATGCCGCAGCGTCCGCCTGCTGAGCGAAAGCCGGGGCGGCGAGGGGCAGTTGAAGCGCATGGGCAAGGCTAGCCCTGCCGGTTAAATTCCCGTGGAATGGCGCCGTAGCGCGCATTTGTCCCAGTAGGGCTCGCCGCCGAAGCGCTCGACCATCCGGTCGGTGAGAATACGGACCTTGGCCGGTGGCGCGCCAGGCGGCCGCACCAGATAGAGGCCCGCTTCCCCGATCGGATAGTTCATCAGCAGCGGCTCCAGCCGTCCGGTCTCGATGTAATCGGAGGTGAGGAAGGTCGGCAGCAGGGCGACTCCCAGGCCGGCTGCCGCTGCCTGCACCACAGCCTCGCCGTTGTCGGCCCGGAAGCGCGCGTCCGGCCGCACGGTGATGGTCCGTTTGCCGTCCTGGAAGCGCCAGCTGTCGCCCTGCCGCATGCCGCTCTGCACCACCGCGTCATGATCGGCGAGGTCGGCCGGCGTTTCGGGCCGCCCGCGCCTGGCCAGGTACTCGGGACTGGCCACCACTCCGGCCAGGATCGGCGCGAGCCGCCGCGCCACCAGGGTGGAGTCGGCCAGCGCGCCCAGTCGCACGGCGGCATCGAAGCGCTCGGCCACCAGGTCGACCAGGCCGTCGCTGTAGGCCGCCTCGATCTTGAGCCGGGGATGCTCCAAGGCCAGCTCCTGCAGGACAGGCTGCACATGGCGAAGGCCGAAGGAGAGGGGCAGGGCGATGCGCAATGTGCCGCCCAGCGACTCGCCGCTCTGGGCCACGGCCTCCCGGGCCTCCTCCAGGTCGGCCAGAATGCGTTCGGCCCGCAGCTTGAATTCCAGGCCGGCTTCGGTAGGGCTGATGCCTCGGGTGGTGCGCGACAGCAATCGCGCGCCGAGGTCGGCTTCAAGGGCCGATACCCGCCGCGACAGGATCGACTTGGAGACGCCAAGCCGGGCGGCCGCGCGGCTGAAACCGCCGGCCTCAACCACCTCGACGAAGGCGCGGATGGACTCAAGATCGGACACGTTCATCTTCCTAAGGGCGAAACAATAGGGGCTCTACAGATGGTCAGTGTTCCATTTTCGTCAACACAGAACTGCAACTTGCGCAGCTACCGATGTCCCCTCCGCAGGCGCATCTGTCTGTGACGGCCACCGCGCCACAGGAGATTTTCAGATGACCAAGGTTCTTGTCCTTAACAGCAGCCTCAGCGGCGGCGCTTCCGCCAGCCGCGCCCTTGTGCAAACCGCCGTCGACGCGCTCAGCCGTCCCGGCGTGGCGATCATCGAGCGCGACCTGGGGGCCGATCCCATCCCGCACCTGACCCCCGAAACCGTCGGGACGGTGCGCGGCGCCGATCCGGTCACCCCGGCCCAGAAGCAAGCCCGCGCCCTCGCCGACGGCCTGATCGCCGAACTGAAGGACGCCGACGTGCTGGTCATCGGCGCGCCGATGTACAACTTCGCCATCCCCAGCGGCCTGAAAACCTGGTTCGACCACGTCCTGCGGGCCGGCCAGACCTTCCGCTACTCCGAAGCCGGCCCCGAAGGCCTGATCATCGGCAAGAAGGCCATTGTCGTCCTGTCGCGCGGCGGCCTCTACAGCGAAGGCCCGGCCGTCGGTCTCGACAGTCAGGAGCCGCATCTTCGGACCCTGCTGGGCTTCATGGGCGTGACCGACGTGACCTTCGTCCGCGCCGAGAAGCTGGGCTTCGGCCCGGCCGCCGTGGAGCAGGCGATGGGCGAGGCCCGCGATCACATCGGTCGCATCGTCAATGACAGCTTTCGCCAGGCGGCCTAAAGCCGCGTGAGACAACACCGATATGGGCTGGTAGTCTCCGGGTATGGAAACCTGGATCCTGCCAGCCCTGCTCGGCGTCGGCCTGGCCGCCGCCACTGGATTTCGCACCTTTCTGCCGCTCCTGATGCTTGGCTTGGCGGCCAAGTTTCAGGTGTTCGGCATGGAGTTGGCCGAGGCCATGACCTGGCTGGACTCCACCCCGGCCCTGATCGCGCTCGGCCTCGCCACCGTCGTCGAGCTGGCAGCGGACAAGATACCGGCCGTCGACCATTTCCTCAGCGCCATCGGCACCGTCATCCGCCCCATCGCCGGGGCGGTGGCGGCCGGCGCCGCCTTCGCCCATTTCGACCCCATGGTCGCGGCCATCGCCGGGCTGATTATCGGCGCCCCGACGGCGCTGGCCTTTCACGCCGCCCAGGCCAGCACCCGGGTGGTCAGCACCGGTACGACGCTGGGCCTGGCCAACCCCTTCATCTCGGTGGGCGAAGACCTGGCGGCCTTTTTCACCGCCCTGCTGGCCATGCTGGCGCCGATCCTGATTCCGCTCTTGCTGGCGGTGATGGCCTTCGGGTTGTGGAGCCTGTGGCGCTTCGTGGGTCGGCGGCCGGCGGTCAACTCGTCGGACCGAACGTGAGCGGGATACGCATCGATATGCCCTCCGTTGACCTGCCGGTCCGGGTGGTCGCGGTGACCTGAAAGGCGCTCGACAACGTCAGGCCGGCCTCGCCGAAACCGTAGCCGGTGGGCGTCTCCGACACCACCGAGCAGGTCTTCATCCTGCCTTCGAGGCCAATGACGCAGTCCAGGACGACCCGCCCGGCCAATCCGCGGCGCCTGGCCTTGAGCGGATAGGCCCTGGCCACGAAGTCGGCCGACGGCCGTCGCCGCCATTCCGGGCCGTCATAGGCCGGCTTTTCGATCTCGACTGGCGAGACAGTGGTCGGAGGGTCTTGGGCGAGGGCCCCGGTCGTGAACACAAGCGAAAACGTCAAGGCGAGGATGGGCAGCATGGGAGCTCCGAAGCGGGCCTAATGATGTCACGCCCGCCACGTCAGTCCAACACGACAAACGCCCCCGCAGCGGAGGCTGCGAGGACGTTTCGCTAATCAGGCGAGCCGGGCTAGTTGAACAGGTCCAGCACGACCGCGGTGATCAGGCCGCTGGCCAGGGCCGTCAGCACGACGTCGTTGCCGACCCGGCGATATTCGTAGCCGCGCGGCGGAGCCTGCAGGCCGTAGGCGCGGTGGTTCACGGCGTAGGCGCGGCTGCGGTAGGCGGCCGGCAGCTGCTGGCCGCGATGGAAGCGGCGCACCTGATAGCCACGCGGCGGCTGGTAGCGTCCGGCCTTGTAGCGCTTGGCGGCGCGGCGCTCGTAGCGGTTCTCCTGCTCGGCCTGACGCAGGTCCTGCCTGGCTTCGCGGACATCCTGGCGGGCCTCGCGCACATCCCGCGGGGCGGCCGAGGCGGTGGTGGCGGCGCCGGCCAGGAGGGACAGGGCAGCGACCGAAATCAGCAGCTTCTTCATGACATTCATTCCTTGTTCTTGGGCGCCGGGAGGGCGTCCCTGGTCCTGATGACGACGCCAATATGGGACGCGCCGACTGAGCCGGACCTGAACGGGCCGCGTCAGGCTAAGTTCATGATATTTCTCATATTTCAGAACATTTCCGGAGGGAAAACAAACCCGCCCGACTGCAACATCCACACCGTGTTTGGCGTCAGCGGAAACAGGGCTACTCTGCCGCTCCGCATTCTGAGTCCCGGAGTCCCCCGTTGCGCAAACTGGTGCTGCTGTCGCGCAAGGGCGGAACGGGGAAGACGACGCTGTCGGTCAACCTGGCCGTGGCCGCGCAACGTGACGGCCTCAGCGTCAGCATCGCCGATCTCGACCTGCAGGGCTCGGCGACCGCCTGGGCGGCGGGCCGCAAGGATGACGCCCCCGACGTGCGCCACGCCAACGGCGGCACCCTGTTTCCCGTCGCCAACGCCGCTGAGCGGGCCGGCCGCGACCTCCTCATCATGGACACCCCAGCCGGCGGCGACGCCATTTCCAGCGCCGCCATCCGCCTGGCCGACCTGGCCATCTTGGTTTGCCGGCCCAGCTACTTCGATCTCGCCGCCCTGGTTCCCGCCGCCCAGGCGGTGCGTGAGGCGGGCCGCCCCGGTCTCATCGTTCTCAACCAGGCTCCCAGCCGACGGGCCGGCCAGGAAAGTCCGGTGATCGCCCGGGCTGTCGAGGCGGCCAGGGCGCTCGGCTTTCCGATCGCCCCGGTTGGCCTGCGGTCCCGGGTCGCTTTCCAGGAAAGCCTGTGGCGCGGCCTTGGCGTGCTGGAGTTTGAGCCGCGCAGCCCCGCCGCCGCCGAGATCGCCCGGCTGTGGTGCGAGGTGGCCGACGTCCTCTGGCCGCACCGGGTGGAGCACCGCGGCGCGGCCGAGTAGGTCGGCTAGTTCCTGGTGTGGTCCTTGGTGCGGACCAGGATGGCGTCCAAGGTCTGTGCCCGGCCCTCGCATTCGGCGATCAACTGGCGGGCCATCTGGCGGGCGCCGACCGGGTAGGCCTCGCCGCCATCGGCGATTTCGGCGGCGATGCGGGAGACCCCGACCAGCGCCTGTTCCAGCGCCGCGACATGCTCGCGGGCCATGCTGCGGGCCTCGGCCTGCAGGCGACGGATGCGGTCGGACAGCGGTTCTGTGGTGTCGGAAACAAGCGTCAGGGCGGGGGTCATGGTAAGCCTTAACTCCAAGGCGCCGCCAGGACAAACAGCCCCGGTATCACGGCGCCCCTTCACCGAAACATACGTTCAAGGGCCGCGCCGGTTCCGCCTTCCTGACAGGCCCCCGGAGCTCTGTGGCGGTTCGGTGACAGGGTTGTCCCTTGCGCCAGTGGGCGAGCGGTGTTACCTGCGCCGCCTTCAAGCGGAGTGAAGCCAAAGATGTCGCGGTCCCTGGACCAGTTCTGTGCGGTTGAACCGACGGCGAATGCCGACGGCGCGACCTCGTACGCGCGCGACAACTAAAAGCCTCGCCAATAGTCGGCAGGCGAAAACGCCTTCCGACCCGTCGAAAGACCCCGGATGGCGCAAGCCTCCGGGGTTTTTTCTTGGGACAGGCGTGTCCCGCATCGACGGAGCAGACCCATGGGTCTCGGCAACATCATGATCGTCCTGCCGGCCGCCTCGTCGCGGGCCGTAGACGCCTGCGCGCTGTTCTCGCGCGAGGACATCTCGAGCTAACGGTCTCCGGTCATTCGCCCGGAGAACCCCAGGGGTTCCGGGCCGCATCAGGCTCGCGAGCTCCGGCTCGCGGGCCTTTTTCGTTTTGGGCGCCCAGGCAGTGGTTTTGGCGCCCATCCCTCATCCCGGGACGCCGGGATTTCCCAGCCTTCCGGTGTTGGCCGCACCGGGAGGCGACCTACAGGCAGAAAGAAAGACCAATGCCTATCAAGACCCACGTGAATGTCGGCACCATCGGTCACGTCGACCACGGCAAGACCACCCTGACGGCGGCCCTCACCCAGGTGCAGGCCATCCGGTTCGGCGGCCAGGCCCTGTCCTTCGACCAGATCGATAAGGCGCCGGAAGAAAAGGCTCGCGGCATCACCATCAACACCACCCACGTTGAGTATGAATCCGAGAGCCGTCACTACGCCCACATCGATTGTCCGGGCCACGCCGACTATGTGAAGAACATGATCACCGGCGCCTCGCAGATGGACGGCGCGATCCTGCTCATCGACGCCACCAAGGGCGCCGCCAGGCAGACCATCGAGCACGTGCTCCTGGCTCGCCAGGTGGGCGTCCGCCACATGGTCGTGTTCGTCAACAAGATGGACATGCTCGCCGATGACGAGCGTGAGGACATGAAGGCCATCATCCAGCTGGAGACCGGCGAGCTGTTGGCCTCGCAGGGCTACGAGGATGCGGCGTTCGTGTTCGGCAGTGCGCTGAAGGCGCTGGACGCGGTCAAGCGGGGCGACCTGGATGACCCGGACGCGGCCGCCATCGGCGAGCTGGTCGCCGCGCTCGACGGGGCCATCCCCGACCCGGTGCGCGATTTTGACGGCCCGTTCCTGATGCCGATCGAAGGGGTGCATACCATCCCGGGCCGCGGCACGGTGGTGTCGGGCCGGGTCGAGCGCGGGGTGCTGAAGATCGGCGACGCCGTCGAGATCATCGGTCTCGACAACGACGGCGCCGAGGTCATCGTCACCGGCACCCAGGCCTTCCGGAAGAACGTGCCGGAAGCCAGGGCCGGAATGAACGTCGGCCTGCTGTTGCGCGGCCTGAAGCGTGACGAGGTGACCCGTGGCCAGGTGCTCAGCGCGCCGGGCGCGGTCACCGCCCACACCCGCGGCCGGGCCCAGGTCTTCGTCCTGACGCCGGACGAGGGCGGGCGGCATACGCCGTTCGGGGCCGGCTACCGGCCGCAGCTGTTCTTCGGGGTCACCGACGTCACCGGCGTCCTCAACCCCGACGACGGCGCCTCGGTGCATCCGGGCGACCGGGCGGAGATCGGCTTCGAGCTGACCAAGCCGGTCGGCATCGAGCCGGGCGTGCGCTTCGCCATCCGCGAGGGTGGCCGCACGGTCGGGGCCGGGATCGTCACCCAGGTGACGGCCTAGGTCGTCACTGACGGCGGATACCCGGCCCCGGGGCGACCCGGGGCCGGGGACTTCCACGAAGACGTGAAAAAAATCGACCCCCCACGGAGCAAACGGCGTCGCTTGGAGTTTGATGCAACGGAAGGCCGCTGCTTCAGATTTCACCCTCCGGGGCGGCGTCCGGCTACCGGCCCCTGGCCTGATGGTCAGGGGCCACCCCGCAAGCGGGTCAGGCGCCGGTCGTGGCTCACACCGCAATGGAACCATACTACCCTGGCGGCATTGAGCTTTCGGGGCCCTGCAATCCATGCCACGACCGCCCCGACTTGAGCGGGTTCGACCATGATTTCCGAGACGGAAGCTGTCCCCGCCCACGTCGGCCGCAGCGCAGCCGTGATTTCGATGGGGGACTTCCAGGCCCAGGCCGCCGAGCGGTCGCTGGCCTACCGCGACCTGCTCAACGCCCTGCCGGCGGCCATCTACACAACCGACGCCGATGGCCGGATCACCTTCTTCAACGAGGCCGCCGTGGCCTTCGCCGGCCGCCGGCCGGCGCTGGGCGAGATGTGGTGTGTCACCTGGCGGCTGTTCAACCTCGACGACTCGCCCCTGCCGCATGACCAGTGCCCGATGGCCGTCGCCCTGAAGGAGGGCCGTCCTGTGCGGGGGGCCGAGGCCATCGCCGAGCGGCCGGACGGCTCGCGGGTCATCTTCACCCCCTATCCGACGCCGTTGTTCGACCGCGACGGCCGGCTGACCGGCGCGGTCAACATGCTGATCGACATCACCGAGCGCAAAAGCGCCGAGGAGCGCCAGCGGCTGCTGACCAACGAGGTCAACCACCGGGCCAACAATCTGCTGTCGGTGGTGCAGTCGATCGTTCGCCTGACCCGGGGCGGCAATGTCGAGACCTACCGCCGCAGCGTCGAGGGCCGCATCCAGGCCCTGGCCCGGGCCCATGCCCTGCTGGCCAAGAACCGCTGGGTCGAGGCCGACCTGCAGCCGCTGGTCAGCGAGGAACTGGCCCCCTACATGGGCGACCGCAGCCGCGCCTGGATCGGCGGCCGGCCGCTGCCCCTGACCGCCGAGGCGGCCCAGTCGCTGGCCATGATCATTCACGAATGGGCCACCAATGCCGCCAAGTATGGGGCCCTGTCGGTGGCCCAGGGCCGCATCCACATCGACTGGAACCATACCGCCGACGGTGAACTGATCGTCCGCTGGCGCGAGGAGGGCGGCCCGGCGGTAAACGCGCCGAACCACCGCGGCGTCGGCTCGACGGTGATCGACCGGGCGGCGGCGCAACTGCGCGGGGTGGTGCGCTACGACTGGCGGCCGGAAGGCCTGGCGGCGGAGTATCGCGGGCCGGCCGACGGGGTGGTGTTGTAGGCGGGCTCGGCCGGCTCAAGGCCTTCTGAACCCGCCCTGAGCCTACTGCCTTGCCGCCGGCTTGACCGTCCGCTGGCTGACCACCTTGCCGTCCTTGCCGAGCGTCTGTTCGATGGTATTGCCGGCGCTGTCGACGGTTTGAACCACGGTGCGGCCGAGGGAATCCACCGAGCGGCTGACCACCCCGTCCGGCTGTAGCGCGGTTTCGGCGACCCCACCGACGGTGCTCACCGCGTTGTCCACCGTGCCCAGGGCCTTTTCGATCAGCTGCGGGTTGCGATCGACGGTGGTCAGGGTGCGGTCGATGATGGCGGCGACATTGTCGAGCCGCACGACAAGCTTGGCCTGGGCATCGACGCCTTCGATGACCAGCTTGACCTTGTCGATCTTGGCGTCGGCCCCGGCGGTGATTTTCAGGAGGTTGCCGAGCCGGGCGTCCAGCGAGATATGCACCTCCAGCCCATCGACCTGCAGGTCGATCTTCTTGACCGACAGCTTGGGAATGTCGAGCACGACGTCCGGCTCGCCATTGGTGTTGGCGCCGTAGCGGGCCGCCGTGGCGCTGATCGGTTCGGCGGGCGGCAGCGGCTGGGCGGCAGGGCGCTGCGCGGGCTGGCCGCTCTGAGCCATGGCCTGGCCGCCGGCCATCAACAGCAGGGCTCCGGCCCCGGCGGCGATCATTCTATGGGTCATGTGTTCCTCCAGCCTTGGTGATGTCTTGCGCCTCATGGGCGGGGTGGTTCGCAGGGCGGCGGGCCGGCCCCGGCCGACACCGTCAGCCCGTCCTGCGTCAGGTCGGCGCGGGCCCGCAGATCGACTTCGACGTCGCGAAAGGTCTTGCCGACCGGGATGGGGTCGGGGAGGGGGCCACGGTCGAACTTCCATTCGCCTTCGCCGCCCGGCTCGGACCACACCCGCGCCTGGGTCTCGCCGCGCTGGGAAAAGCGGACGGACTTCATCTTCACATGGGCGGTGATTTCGACGATCGGAGCGTCCGGTAGAGGACAGGAGGGCACGACCGCCGCAGCGGCGGGATCGGCCTGCAACACGGCAAGCCAGAACAGTGCAACAGTCCCCATGGTCAGCCTCCAGGCAGCAAACTATCGGAGCGGGCAACGGTTCCCGGACGCGCCAGGCGGATCACGCCGGCCTCGGCTGCGCGACCAGAGAGGACAGCCCGGCGAAGCTGGTCGGGGCGATCAGCCGCGCCGCCTTCTCGTCGACCGCCAAGGCCGCGCGGGCGTAGAGGGCGGTGACGGCCGCGGTGCTCAGCGCCGCCACCAGCTGCCCGGCCAGGCGTTCGGGCCGCCGCTGCATCCAGAACAGGCCCAGCGCCTGGGTTGCGCCCCACAGCGCCAGCGCCCGGCCGCGCTCGGGGCCGTCAGGGGCGTTCCAGACCCGCAGGGCGGCGATGGTCCCGGTCGAGGCGATGGCCGGCCAGATCAGCTTGGCCAACGGGCTTCGCGACGGCGCGGCTCCCGGCGCGGCCGGCTGGCGGCCATGCCGATTGCCCAGAAGGGTGACCGTCGCCACCGCCCCCAGGCAGATGGCCAGGCCCATGACGACGTGGGCGGGGTCCTTCCCGTCGGCGTTCAGTTGCTCGCTGACCTCGTGGGTCAACCGTTGTCCCAGTCCCATGGCGCCCTTCCGCAAATTCAGGATGCTGGGCAATCGCGCAGCCGGCCGCTTCGTTCCCGGCGCGACCCGAGGAGGGGCGGGCGCCCGCCCCCAAAAGTTCCCATCTGCAACCGCGCCTGCTGCGGGAACAACCTCGACTCCCGAGGCTTCTAGTCCCATCTCTGGGAGTACAACCACATGCTTAGAACCGTCTCCGCCGTGGCCATCGCCGCGGCCCTTCTCGTGGCCTGCGGACCGAAGACCGACGACACCGCCGGTCCGGCCGTCTCCACTTCGGAGTCGCCGCGCAATGCAGCGATCGACCCCTCGCCGATCACAGGCGATCCGGGCACCACGCCCGGCGCCAATTCCTTCACCGAGGCCCAGGCCAAGGGGGCCATCGAGTCCGCCGGATACACCGGCGTCAGCGACCTGAAACAGGGCGAGGACGGCGTCTGGATGGGCATGGCCACCAAGGACGGCAAGGAAGCCGCGGTCACCGTCGATTACAAGGGCAGCGTCAAGCCGATGTAGGCGCGCCCGCCTCTCGCCTGTCCGCCGACTCAAGGCCATTGGCCGAGGGCCGGCGGGATTTTCCAAGCTTACAGTTTCAAGGAAATTCACATGAGCAAGACCATCACCCGCCTCTTCGACACCCACAGCCAGGCCGTTGCGGCCGTCGAGGAGCTGGAAAGCTCCGGCGTCGATCACGGCCGCATCAGCATCGTCTCCAACAACACCGACAACTGGCATGACGGCGACAAGCCCTTCACCGCCGCCGGCTCGGACCGTGGCCCGCTGGGCGACGCCAACGGCGACGGTGAGAACGACGTCGCCGACGGGGCCGGCAAGGGCGCCACGCGCGGCGGCCTGCTCGGCGGCGGCGCCGGCCTGCTGGCCGGCCTCGGCATGCTGGCCATTCCGGGTCTCGGCCCGGTCGTGGCGGCCGGTTGGCTGGCTTCGACCCTGGTCGGCGCGGCGGTCGGCGCGGCCGTTGGCGGTGCGACGGGCGGCCTGCTGGGCGCGCTGAAGGAAGCGGGCCATACCGACGACGAGGCCAATGTCTACGCCGAGGGCGTGCGCCGGGGCGGCACCCTGGTCAGCGTCCGGGCCGACGATGAGGACGCCGGCCGTATCGAGCAGCTGCTCAACGGCCGGTCGGGCATCGACGCCGCCACCCGTGGCGACGCCTATCGCCAGCAGGGCTGGAGCCGTTTCGACGACACCGCCCAGCCCTACAGCGTTGATGACATCAGCCGCGAGCGCGGGCTGTACCAGACGGGCGAAAACCGCTCGTTCGGCGGTCAGGACGGTTCGGACCGCGACGTCGGCGACACCGATCGCCCGGGCTCGATCACCGACGCCCCGCTTGGGACGCCGCGTCCCCTCTAGGAGGTTGGCTTTCCGAGCATGAAGACGCCCCGGACCTCGGTCCGGGGCGTTTTTTATGCCCGCGGCGCTCCGTCGGGGGCGGGAAGGAGGCGGCGCGCGCTCCAGGCCGCAATCCGGGGAGTTCTAACCCGCGGCAGCCGGCGCTCAGCTGATCGGAGAGTGAGAATGTTGCTCCTGTCCCCGTAATCGCGCGACACTGATCGCTGGCGGAGTCGAGGCGCAGTCCGTTTCGATCTGCCCAGTATTTGGCTGTCGCTAAGGCCAGATGATGTCTGTGACGCGATTGGCGATGGCCAGCAGGTTTGACAGGTTGGCCTTGACGTTGGCCATGGTGACGCCGTCATCGAGAATGACATAGCGGGAGATGCCCAGGGTTTTGGATCCGGTGTCCAACCATGTCGAGGTCGCCGCATAGGTCAGCGACGCCTTGTTGACCTTTTCCAGAGTCACGTCCGCGTCGGCGTCGTAACGGACCTGCATGTTGATCCCCACGCAGTCGGGACGATGCCCGGCGCTGTCGCAGACTGCGCCGATCAACAGGAACTCAACACCCTCGTCGGTCGTGCCCTTGACCGAGACGGGGCCGACTGGCCCAATCTGGCTGACCTTGTAGCCGCCGGCGACGATGATCGCCTTGAGGTCCTCAACATTGACCGCCTTGACCAGCCGCTCGTCCCTGGCGAGCGTGGCGTCGGCCTTGATATTCTGCGCCACGGCCGGAGAGCACATGACCGCCAAGGCGAACAAGGCGCTCATCATGATACGCATCAAAACCCCCGCTGAATTGCTCCCGGCCTGCGGGAGCGATGCTTGACGTTACCGCAAAAGTGGGGAAACGCACTACTTTTGCTTACAGGAGCAAAGCCTCTGCGGAGGGATGGTCGAGCGTGCGTTTCGGTCGCCCTATCGGCGGCTCGGCCAATGCCCGGCCGGTTGCGGCCTCCAGCGCCTTGACCCAGGCGGCGGCGCCCGGTGGCCGGCCGGTGGATGACGCTCGACGAAGCCGGCTTCGCGCCTCGTCCTCGACATCAAGATCGAAGAAGACGCCCATCGATGCGCCAAGGCGCCCGGCAAGAGGTCCGGCCGTCAGCAAGGGGTCGGTCGGCCCTCGACATGCGGGCGCACGCTCGACCAGGGCCAGTCGATCGCCCGCCGGGTCAAACCGGCCCGGACGGGATTGAGCCCGACGTAGGGGGCGCTCCGCAGGTAGGCCTCGTCCATGGGAAAGGACGAGAACCGGCCTTGCCAGAGATAGCCGGTCCATCGCTCCCGGAGATTGATCCGCCGCGTATAGCGCAGGTGCGTCGCGCGCACGGCCTCGGCCAGGGCCTCCGGTCGTGGCGGCGTGGCGATCGGATGAACGTGATTGGGCGTCAGGCAGTAGGCCCAGACCTCCACGCCCGCCTCACGGAAGGCTTCCGACGCGATACTCCGGTAGGCCCGATAGTCGGCGTCCTGGAAGAAGGTCTGCTGGCGCCGATTACCCCGTTTCGTGACGTGGTGGGGCGTGCAGGGAATGACGACTGGGCGGAGCGGTTCGAGGTGGCGGCGTGACTTCGGCTGTATGGGCGGAGGCCTGGCGACGGGTGAAGGGCCGGCGACGAACAACAGGGCCTTACCGCGTCCTGTCCTGAGGTGACGCTCTCTTCCCGTCGTTTCAGGCCCGGCGGAAAGACTGAACGACGTCGCCGGGCCATGAGACCGGGGCGAGCGCCGCGAGTTCGGGCTTGGCGAACAGATAACCCTGCATCAGGTTGACCCCCAGGTCGCGGAGCATGTCGTATTCGCCGAGGGTTTCGATCCCCTCGCAGAGGGGCTGGATGCCCAGGTCGGTGAGCATCTCCAGCGTGCGGCGGACCACTACCTGCTTGATTGGGTCCCTGTCGATGCCGCGGATGAGATCCATGTCCAGCTTGACGATATCGGGCTGGAATTTGGTCAGCAGGCCCAGCCCCGCATAGCCCGCGCCAAAATCGTCAATGGCGGTCCTGAACCCCATGGCGCGATAGGACCGCAGGATGTTCAGCAGGTGGTTGGTTTCGATCGCCTCGCTCTCGGTGAACTCGAAAATGATGCGGCTGATGGGGAAGCCCGTTTGCATGGCCGCGGCCAGGGTGACCCGGATACAGGCCTTGGGCTCATAGACGGCGTTGGGCAGAAAATTGATCGACAGACTGGCGCCGTCGTCGGCCAGGTTCAGGCCCGAGGCCAGTTCGATGGCTGTCTTGCGGCACAGTTGATCAAAGGCGTAGCGGTTGGTCGCCGAGACCTGATCCAGCACCACGCCCGCGCCCTCGCCACCCTTGCCCCGCACCAGCGCTTCATGGGCAAAGACGGTGCGCCGCGCGATATCGACGATCGGCTGGAATGCCATGGTGATCGGCAGGTCAAATTTCTCGCCGTCCCGGCAGGCGACACACGACATGGTTTCCAGCTCTCCGGTCAGTCACACCGCTTCAGACTGCCCGGAGAGTTCTAAAGAAGTCGTAGCCTGGCTCGCACAGGGCGCGTTCTGGAAGACACGGCTGTTGCTGGTCGGGCCTGATGCCATGGTCGGGTTTCGGGAACTGGGGAATGTTGGACCTGTCACCGGATTTCGCACACCCGCCGGTTGGCCGTCTGCGCCTCGACGGGCGCCGCGCCGCAGCCGGGGCAGAACAGGTGCCGGCGGGCCCAGCCTTCGGACCAGACGCGGGCGTTCTGGGTCGGCCCCTGGAAGACGGCGGCGGGCTCCTCGAAGCCGAGGCTGGCCCAGGGCGGATCGTCGCTCAAAGGTCGCCGACCTGGGTGGCGGCGATCTCGTCGCCGGCGGCGTCGAGGGTCAGGTAGAGGCAGGCGTCGAATTCCTGCTGGCCGTCGGGGCGCCAGTCGTAGGCGGCGTGGTCGTCGTTCGCCAGTTCGGCGGCCTCCTCAGGGGATTCGGCTTCGACTTCGGCGAGGTAGTCGACGTAGGCGTCGACGCGGCAGCGGACGGTGTAGGTGGGCATAGGGGAATGGATCCACAAACGTGCATCCGAGACAAGGCTAGTTCGACCGACGGCTAACCCCTGACGGCTCTACGCAGGGTCGGAATGTTGCTCCTGTCACCGCATTTTTGGCCGGGGATTGTTGGACCTGTCACCGGATTCCGCGGGTGAGTTGAGTCTGTCGGCGATGGCGTCGGTGGAATGCAAAAGGGCCGGTGCGTCCACCGGCCCTCTGCAACATTTTGAAAATCTGAAACTAGATCAATTTTTCAGACTTCATCGCCTCAAGGACACTATCGGGCAGGCGGTAGTTATAGATGCCAGCCTCCTCATTCCACTCGTAGTCGAACAACAGGGTGTTCGCGACGAACCCATCGGTGTGCGTGAAGCGCCGGCCGAACGCGCCCATCAGACCAGCCAACTGGGCCGGCGCGTAGCCGGTCGCTGCGTGGAGGTCGGTAGCAGGCACGAAGTCCGGGTGAGCTTTTGCGAGGGTAGTCAGGACGATCTTCTGCTCCTTAGAGAGGGGGCGTCTGTTGAGAACCTTCCGCGCCACGTTGGTAGAGACGAACGCCTTTTCATCCGAGGCTGGCTTAACCAGTGGGAGATCCGGAGCGGCAAGAGGCGCGGCCCCTCCGATGTTGAGGCCTTTCGCGACGGCGATTACCTCGTCCGGAGGACCCTCCAGGACAGTGAGCTTGACCATGTTTGTGCTTCCTTGAAGTTCAACGAGCGAGGCCCCGTAGCGGCCTCATTGCCAATTTAGGCTTAAAATTGAATCTCACAAGGCCAAAAATAACTACGAAGCCTTCTGGGGCTATTCAAGGCAATTTTTATGGGGGCTTCCGTCGACACCTCGGACGATAAGCATACTGGAGTGGTCCCCCATCGCGCCGGGAGCTGAATAGGGGGACTGGAGAAATATTCCCCGTTTGTTCTCATTTTGCTACAGGCCACCCATGGCCCCAATCGGTCGCATCGTTGCCCCGGCTGTTCGGATCATGTCACGGCGCGACGCAATCGGCGCGAACCGGTCTTCTTCGAAAACGGCGATCAGGACATCTACCGCGACATTATCGCCGAGCAGATGCGCAAGGCGGCGGTAGAGGTCTGGTCATACTGCCTGATGCCGAACCATGTGCACCTGATCCTGACGCCCCGGGACGAAGGGGGCATGGGCCGAGCCATGGGCGCGGCCCACAAGCGCTGGGCCCAGTTCGTCAATGCGCGCGGGCGCTGGCGTGGACATCTGTTCGATGACCGCTACGCCTCGGTGGTGATGGACGAGGCGCAACTGATGACGGCGGTCCGCTATGTCGCGTTGAACCCGGTGCGGGCGCGGCTGGTCGTGCGCGCCGAGGATTGGCCCTGGTCGAGCGTGCGCGCGCATCTGTCCGGCCAGGACGACGGCGTCGTGCGCGTGGCGCCTGTCCTCGAACGGGTGGAGTGCTTCGCCGATCTGATCGCGGGCGATCCTGACGATGCGGCGTTCGGCGCCCTGCGCGCGGCGGAGAAGATCGGCCGGCCGTTGGCCAACAAGGACTTCATCGATAGCCTGGAGCGCATGCTCGGGAAGGCCGTGGCGCGGCGGGCGCCGGGAAGAAGGAAGGCAACGGCAGAGCCGGAACAACCGACATTGCTCTAACCAGGAACTGGGGAATGTTGGACCTGTCACCGGATTTTTAGTGGTGTGTGTCCCTACTTTCAACACCGAAATACCCACAAAATCATGCGACTATCGGCCCCGGGCGCGGCATAGATGACCGCCGCCAGGTTAACCTCCCTGAACACTGGGCCCGACTACCGTGTGTCCAAGGCGTAGACGCGCCAGAACCGGATTTGCCTCGTGGCCAAGAAAATTGACGCCCAAAGCTCGTTTGAGCTAATCGCAGAATACACCAATGACGTTGTCGTTCGGGTCGATCAGGCCGGGCTCGTCACCTACATCTCACCAGCCATCCGCAAGTACGGCTACGAGCCCGACGTCATTATCGGCACCGATGGCATCGACCTCTTTCACCCGGATGATCGTGCATCCATGGCAGCGAATGCAGCGGCGCTGATCCGAGGCGAAAACGACCCTTACGCCAATCGCCAGCACCGGTTCCGAAGGTCAGACGGAACCTGGGCCTGGGTGGAAGGCAATCCGAGGGTAGTCTTTGACGACCTTAGCCGTCCAGTTGAGTTCCTGAACATCTTTCGCGACGTAACCGAGCGAAAGGACGCCCAGGACGCGCTGGTCGAGAGCGAGGCGCGCTTCCGCCAGTTGGCGGAGAACGGCAGCGACATCATCGTCCGGTCGTCCCTGAGCGACGCCGATCCACGCGTCTCCTATGTCTCGTCATCGGTGGCCCAGCTGGGCTGGAGGCCAGAGGAGGCAACCGGCCTGCCGCGATCGGTTTTCGTACACCCCGACGACCAAGACCGCCTGCGGCCCACGATCGAAGCGCTGATCAACGGTCAACCGATGCCGGGAATCGATGACCGCCAGTTTCGTCTGCGCCACAAGGACGGGCGCTGGATCTGGTTCGAAACCAGCCCCTCGCTGCTGCGCGATGCCGATGGCCGGCCAGCGGAGGTGATCTCCCTGCTGCGCGACATCACCGCTCGCAAGGCCGCCGAACTGGAGGCGGTGACCGCCCGTGAGGCCGCCGAGGCGTTGGCCGGACAGGCCGAACGCGCCGAAGCCCTGGCCGGGCTGGGACACTGGCGGTTCGATGCCCGCACCGGAGCGATCAACTGGTCGCGGCACATGTACAGAATCTATGGCCTGGACCCGGATGAGCCGCTCGACCTCGACCGGCTGATGGCGATGACCGATCCGCGTGATTCCGCGGATGGCGCGGCGCGTCTGCAAAACCAGTTGGCCACCGGCGAGCCCGACAGCGGCTCGATCGTCCGCATCGTCAATGCGCATGGCGAGGTGCGCCACCTTGCCGGCCGATCCGTTGCCGAGCGGGCGTCTGACGGGACCGTGACGGCGGTGGTCGGCACGGTGCTGGACATCACCGAGCAGAAGATGGCCGAGTTGGCGCTTGCCGATAGCGAGTTACGCTACCGTGGCCTGGCCAACGCCGCGCCGGACATGATCTGCGAGACCGCTCTGGACGGGACCGTCCTCTATGTCTCGCCAGCCTGCGAAGAAATGTTCGGCGTTCCGGCGAGCAGGCTGATGAACCGAGACGCCTTCGAGAGCATGCTGCCTGCCGAGGCCGATCTTGGCCGCGCCGCCTGCCGGGCCATCGTCGACAGCAACGGGCAGACCAAGGTCGAGCCCATCATCTATAGCGCCCGGCACGCGAACGGCGGCCAAGTCTGGGTGGAGTCGCGTCCGGCCCCGAAGTTCGATCCTGTTACAGGCAAGGTCGTCGGCTTCATCGACATCCTGCGCGACATCACGGCGCGCAAGGCGATGGAGGAAGCGCTGGCGCTGGCCAAGCAGGAGGCTGAGGCGGCCACCGCGGTGAAATCGCTGTTCCTGGCCAACATGAGTCACGAAATCCGCACCCCCCTCACGGCGATCCTGGGGTTCACCAGTCTCCTGCTGGACGACCCCACGGTTCACGGCGAAGCCGCTGTCTACGTGCGACGGGTCGCCGGGGCCGGCAAGGGGCTGCTGGCGATCGTCAATGACGTCCTCGACTTCTCCAAACTGGAAGCGGGAAAGGTCGAGGTTCGACCACAGCCGACGCGGCTGGCTGAACTCTGCGAAGAGACCCTGCTGATGTTCAGCGGCCAGGCTGAAACCAAGGGGCTCGACCTGCAGTTCAACGCGACGGCTGATGTTCCCGACTGGGTCCTGCTCGATGGCGAGCGCCTCCGCCAGGCGCTGGTGAACCTCATCGGCAATGCAGTCAAATTTACGGATCGGGGGACCGTAGAACTGCGGCTGCTCGCCGGCGAGAATGCTGACGAGGTGATGATCGACGTGCAGGATTCCGGCCCCGGACTCGACACTGAAGCCCAGGTGCTTCTGTTCGAGCGGTTCACCCAGATCGACGGATCGGCGACCCGGCGGCACGGAGGGACGGGGCTCGGTCTGGCGATTTCGCGCGGCCTGGTTGAGGCCATGGGCGGCGCGATCACGTTGAGCAGCCAGCCTGGCGCTGGCGCCTGTTTCACGATCGCTGTTCCGGCGCCCGCCGCCGACATGCCGAGCGATGACCCGCAGGCCCCCGTCGACTGGCTGGTCGAGACCGTTCGGGTTCTGGTGGTCGACGACAACAGCGCCAACCGGGAAGTCGCGCGCCGCATCCTCGAAGCGGCCGGGGCCACCGTGATTGAGGCGTCGGACGGGGCAGAGGCGCTGGAACGGCTCTCAGCGCAGCCTGTGGACGTGGTTCTCATGGATCTCCGCATGCCGGGGCTCAGTGGCGCTGGCACGCTGGCGCGGCTCCGCGCAGTCCAGGGTCCGAATTCGGGCGTCCCTGTTCTGGCATTCACCGCAGATGCCGAACAAGAGGGGGTGGGTGAACTGTCAGCGTTCGACGGCCTTGTCCGCAAGCCGATGGACCCGGTTCAATTGCTGCGAACGGTCGCGGCGGCCGCAGTGTTCGAGCCGTCCCGGTCCCCTAGATTCAAGGGACTAGAATAGGGCGGCTGCCCAAATCGTCTTTGGCGACGCCGAGCATCGAATAGACCGTAAACTGCTATCCGATTGATTTTCTGCGAGATACTTGCGTTCGTCAGGATACAAATTGGAAGTTTCGTGCGCAGCAGCGGATTGCGTGACCGCTGAATTCTGAAGGAAGGGGGCAGGAAGCGGTACGAGCATTCCATCGGATCTGCTATTAAATCGTTGAGGATCCAGTCTCGGCGCAAGTGATAAACCCTACCGCTTCCCCTTCCGAAACGCCTCCGCCGCCTCCACCCGCGCCTGCTTGCGTAGCGCCTTCGGCACGCTGGCGTCCACCGTCTCGCCCGCCCCGGTCAGCACCTCGTTGGCGAACTCCAGGTCGAGCAGTTTCAGCCGCTTGATCTCGTCGCGCAGTCTCGCGGCGGTCTCGAATTCCAGGTTGCTCGCCGCATCGCGCATCCGGGTCTCCAGGTCGCGCAGGGTGGCCTGGAAGTTGTTGCCCAGGAACGGCTTGGCGTCCTCCGCCACGCCGGCGTCGATGCGGACGTGGTCGCGTTCGTAGGGGCTGGCGAGGATGTCCTTGATGCTGGACTTGATGCTCTCGGGGGTGATGCCGTTGGCGAGGTTGAACTGGTGCTGTTTCTCGCGCCGGCGGCTGGTCTCGCCCATGGCCCGTTCCATCGAGCCGGTGATGGTGTCGGCGTAGAGGATGACCTTGCCGTCGATGTTGCGGGCGGCGCGGCCGATGGTCTGGATCAGGCTGGTCTCGGAGCGGAGGAAGCCCTCCTTGTCGGCGTCGAGGATGGCGACCAGGCCGCACTCGGGGATGTCGAGGCCCTCCCTGAGCAGGTTGATGCCGATCAGGATGTCGAAAGCCCCTAGCCGAAGATCGCGGATGATCTCGATGCGCTCGAGGGTATCGACGTCGCTGTGCATGTATCGGACGCGCAGGCCCTGCTCGTGCATGTATTCGGTCAGGTCCTCGGCCATCTTCTTGGTCAGGACGGTGACCAGGGTGCGGTAGCCCCGGGCGGCGCAGTCGCGGGCCTCGGCGATGACGTCGTCGACCTGGCTGGTGTTGTTCTTGCTGACCGGGCGGACCTCGACCGGCGGGTCGATCAGGCCGGTGGGGCGGATCACCTGTTCGGCGAAGACGCCGCCGGCCTTGTCCATCTCCCAGGGGCCGGGGGTGGCCGAGACGTGGACCGTCTGGGGGCGCATGGCCTCCCATTCCTCGAACTTCAGCGGGCGGTTGTCGAGGCAGCTGGGCAGGCGGAAGCCGTACTCCGCCAGGTTCCATTTGCGGCTGTAGTCGCCCTTGTACATGGCCCCGATCTGCGGAACCGTCTGGTGGCTCTCGTCGGTGAACAGCAGGGCGTTGTCGGGGATGTATTCGAAGAAGGTCGGCGGCGGCTCCCCCGGGCGGCGCCCCGTCAGGTAGCGGCTGTAGTTCTCGATGCCGGCGCAGCTGCCGGTGGCCTCGATCATCTCGATGTCGAAGGTGGTGCGCTGTTCGAGGCGCTGGGCCTCCAGCAGCTTGCCGTTGGCGACCATCCAGTCGAGGCGCTGCTTGAGCTCGGCCTTGATGTGGTTGACCGCCTGGCGGAGCGTCGGGCGGGGGGTGACGTAGTGGCTGTTGGCGTAGATCTTCACCGTCTCCAGATCGGCGGTCTTGCGGCCGGTCAGGGGGTCGAACTCCTGGATGGCCTCGACCTCGTCGCCGAACAGGCCGATGCGCCAGGCGCGGTCCTCGTAGTGGGCCGGGAAGATCTCGATGGTGTCGCCGCGGCGGCGGAACATGCCGCGCTCGAAGGCGGCGTCGTTGCGCTTGTACTGCTGGGCCACCAGGTCGGCCATCAGCTGTTTCTCGTCGATCCTGTCTCCTACAGAGAGGGAGAAGGTCATGGCCGTGTAGGTCTCGACCGAGCCGATGCCGTAGATGCAGGAGACCGAGGCGACGACGATGACATCGTCGCGCTCGAGGATGGCCCGGGTGGCGCTGTGGCGCATGCGGTCGATCTGTTCGTTCCGGGATGAGTCCTTCTCGATGTAGGTGTCGGTGCGGGCGACGTAGGCTTCCGGCTGGTAGTAGTCGTAGTAGGAGACGAAATACTCGACGGCGTTGTCCGGGAAGAAGGACTTGAACTCGCTGTAGAGTTGGGCGGCGAGGGTCTTGTTGGGGGCGAGGATCAGGGCCGGGCGCTGGGTCTCGGCAATGATGCTGGCCATGGTGAAGGTCTTGCCGCTGCCGGTGACGCCGAGCAGGACCTGGTCATGCTCGCGGTCCTTGATGCCGGCGACCAGCTCCTTGATGGCGGTCGGCTGGTCGCCGGCCGGCTCATAGTCGGCGACCAGGTTGAAGCGGCGGCCGCCCTCGGACTTGGCCGGCCGCGAGGGGCGGTGGGGCTTCCACAGCATGGGCGAGTTGGGGCTCGCCAGGTCGTGGACGAACTGGGCGGAGACGTCCTGAACACCCTTCAGGGAAGACGAGGGGGCGAGGGTTTGCTTGGGGGGCATGCGCTGAATGTAGGGCTCGGGCGGGCGGGGGGCCAGTGGGGCTGGTGACAGGGGTTGGCAGCAGTGAAGCGGCGGCGGGGCCAATGTGTTCCGGCCCCCTTTTGCGAGGATGACGAACCGGCCGGGGCGGTGTCTGGTCGGGCCTCAGCTGGAGCCCGCCATGCGCCTCGCCGCCCTCGCCCTCACCGCCGCCCTGGCCCTGCCCGCGGCCGCGTCCGCCGCCGACGCCTCGCTGCTCGATGGAGTCTGGCACGGCGGCTACACCTGCCAACAGGGGCGGACCTTCCTGCGGCTGACTCTGGACGGGTCGGCGGATGGCCGGGTTACCGGCACATTCTTCTTCAGCAGCGCGGCCTGGTCCACCGGCGAGAACCGGACCGTGCCCGACGGCAGTTTCAAGGTGGAGGGGCGGCTGGAGGACGATTGGTCCCTGACGCTGCGCGGGGTCAGTTGGATCCAGCAGCCGCCGGGTTACGGCATGGTCGACCTGGTCGGCGGTGTGAAGAGGGACGCCAAGGGCCCGTTCCTTAAAGGGACTGTGTCGGGGGCGCCTGAATGCACCACCTGGGAAGTCGTTCGCCCCGGATCCTGAGCAGTAGCTGGACCGGGCGTCAGGACCCCGGCGCACACCCTTTTTGAGGATGCGGCCGGCGGGATGATGACGCCTATGGGGGCTCAATCTGGACCATACCGCATGCGCCGTATCCTCTCCGCCCTGGCCGCCGCCGCCTCGACCGCTATCCTGATGACCCCCGCCTCGGCCTGGGCCCTCGACGCCAGCACTCTCAATGGCCGGTGGGACGGGAGCTACAGTTGCGGCGAAAAGGATACTTTCCTGAGCCTGGAGCTGAGCGGGGACGGCGACGGCAAGGTCACCGGCAGCTTCCTTTTTCACCCGTTCGGCGAGGAGTCTGGCCCCGAGGGGTCCTGGCTGGTCGCGGGTGAGATCAATCAGGCCGGGCTCATGGACCTGCGTGGGGCCGGGTGGATCGACCAGCCAGAGGGCTTTCTGATGTTCGACCTGAGCGGGGTGGTCCAGGAGGACGGCGTTTACCCCGGCACGATCGACGACGCCGCCTGCACCAGCTTTTACGTCAAGAAGAAGTCGGCCCCTTAACCGGGGTGCGGCGCGGGATGTTCTCCCTCATAGTGGGGATCGCACTTACTCAGGGGCCAGCTTAACATGCGTCTTCTTCCCATCCTCGCGGCCGCCCTGGCGTTGGCCGCGCCATCCATGGCCATGGCCGGCTACCAAAAGGCCAGCGGCTACTATGACGGCAAGGCGGTCTGCGCCGACGGCGAGACCCAGTTGACGGTTGTCATCGAGGTCGACAGCGACAACGGCGTCACGGGAACCATCACCATCAATGCCACCGCGCCCACGGTCGAGTACGAAGTTTCGGGCACGCTGACCCACGGGACCGACCTGGACCTCACGCCTGGAAAATGGGTCAAGACGGCGGCTGGCGGCAAGATGTACGGCTTCAAGGGCACATGGTTCGACACCGACGCGAACGGCGACATCACCATTATCGGCAAGCTGGCGGGCGGGGGCTGCAAGACCTTCACCCTGGTCCAGGATGCGATGTACAATTGAGCATGCGAACCTTGAGCCTGATGGCGCTGGTCCTGGCCGCCGCGCCCACCATAGCGCTGGCCGACGATGCGGCGCCGATCAGCGGAACCTGGACCGGCAGCTATGCCTGCGGGCCGGTCGTGCGGGCGATGACCGTGACCTTGACCGGCGACGCCGAGGGAAAGGTCAGCGGCGAGCTGGCCTTCGGGCCGGGCCCGAAGGGGGAGAGCGCCTCGGGTAGATTCCATGTCAGCGGCACATTGAACAATGGCCTGCTGCGGTTTCGCGGCGACGTCTGGATCGAGCAGCCGCCCGGCTACGACATGGTCGGCTTCCTGACCTATGCCGACCCGCCACCGCCGCCGACCGGCGACGCCGGCTTCTCCGGCCAGGTGCTGGCCGAGGGCTGCCAGGGCTTCAAGCTGCGGCGGAAGGGATGATGGTCATGCGCGGATTTCTTCTCACCCTGACCTTCGGCCTGCTGGCGACCGGTCCGTCGCTGGCCGCCGACCCGGCCCTGCCCTACGGAGGGTGGAGCGGGACGCTGACCTGCAAGGGTGGTGTTCGGCAATTGAACCTGCAGATCAGCGCCAAGCCGGACGGCGACCTGCAGGGTGTGCTGTCCTATGGCGATACGTTGGCGTCGGCTGACGATTCCTCCGCCGGTTGGATCAGGATTTCGGGCCGTGCCACGAACGGCACCGTTCGTCTGAACGCTCTCGACTGGATCACGCCGTCGCTGGGACGGCCGCTGATCAGCCTGGAGGGAACGCAGGATCGCGACCAGGCCGGTCATGACCGGATCACCGGGACGGCCACGGGGCAGGACTGCACCCGCTTCGAATTGAGGTTTGACGAGATCCAGTTCGACCTCGAGCCCTGAGGGAAGTAGACCTTCCGCGCCGTCCGTTGCTCAACACCCCCGCCAGAAGTCGCGTCGGATCAGCCGTACTTGCCGGTGTAGCCTTCGTAGATGTCCAGGCAGGCGCTGCGTTGCAGATTCCAGCCGCCCCTGCTGCTATCGCCGCCGCGTGACAGCAGCTCGTTGCCCATCTCGCGGCCGGCGGCCAGCTGCTCGGAGGCGAGGGCCAGGGCGGCCTTGCGCTCCATGCCCCGGTCGCGGACCAGGCGGTCGATCGAGGCCGTGAGCATGGCGGTGCCGGTCGCCTTGTCGGCCTCGTCGCCGCGATAGGCGAAGCCGGCCGAGAAGACGCCGGCGCACTGGGCATGCAACACCCAATACGGCTTGCCGACGTCAGTTTCGGTCAGGGCGCTTGAGGCGCCCCTGCTCATCATCAGATCGGCGGCGGCGACAGGCGCGGCCGTGGCGACTAGAAACAAGGCGGCAAGGCCTGCGGAAATCCCCCGAACCATCATCATCTCACCAACTCACCTGCGTGTAGGCCTCGGCGACGTCGAGGCAGGAGCTACGGGCAAAATTCCAGGTCGACTTGGCGCTGGTGTCGCCGATGACCAGACCCATGCTGTCCTCCCGAGCCCGGAGGACGGCCGGCTCGATGACCAGAAGGGCCTCCTTGCGGGTCAGGCCGCGGTCCTTGGACAGGCGCTTGATGGCGTCATTGGCGAACGCCATGGCCAGCTTGCCGGACTCGCCGGCCCCGGCGCTGTCGCCGCGATCCGTGAGGTACTGGGCGGCAGCCCCGAACAGGCCGGCGCACTGCGCCTGGGCCGACCAGTAGGGCTGGCCGTCGAGGTTTTCGGTCAGGCTGTCGGGCGCGGCCTCATACAGCAGATCGCCCGCGAGCGCGGGCATCCCGGCGGCGGCGAGGGCCAAGGCGGCCGCGCCGACAATGAGCTTCTTCATGGACGTCTCCAATACCCCACGGGTGGACGTTGAACATGGTGACTCGCAATGCGGCTTTGCGCAATGGATACGGCGCCGCCAGGTTAGATGTCGCACAGCAACCCTCATCGAACCGGCGAAATTTGCCGCACTGCGAGGATGCGCCGGAGTCGCCGAGAATCAGCAATGACTTGAGGATGTTAACCAAGCGGCGCGCGATATCTGGCGACCTGCTTCATGCTGCGTTGCAGCATCGGCTTGCGAATCGGCCACATTTGGGCCATAAAGTCTGGGATAAGGACGACCTCGGCCCGTTCCTGAACCTGGCCGAATCGACCGGTTGACTGTCCGCGTAGCGTATTCTGGACCTGACCGGCGCCGATCTGGGGGGCGCATCCTGCCCTCGTCGCACAGGACTCGAGACCTTTGTTTCTGTTTGAACGGAGCCGCGCTGGCGCGCGCGCCCTGGCTGTTGGCGCATCGACCGGCGCCGTCATGGGCCTCATCGTTGCGGCCGCCTATGTGGTGGGCACCGCTGACGCGCGTGAGCAGAACGTCCGTATGGCCGATATGGCGGTGGCCGCCGGTGCCGGTTATTCCGAGATCGCCCTGCGCGATCGTGTTCTCGACATGGACCCGGCCGCCCTGGCCCTGGCCCGCCGCTACGATCCCATGCTGACCACCGGCGGCGCCCAGCGCGACCGCCAGACGGCGGTGGAAGTGGCCCGCATGGACCGCGTCACTCCGCCCGCCACCGCCCGATTCGTCAGCGGGCCCAAGCCCGCCGCTGGCGTCGTGCTGCGCGCCAGCTTCGGTGGGCCGTTCAATCCCGCCGCCGAACCCTTCCGCCTGACCGGCGCCCTCGACGCCTCGCGCGATCTCGAGTGCCTGACCCAGGCCGTCTATTACGAAGCCCGTGGCGAGACCCCGGCCGGCCAGGCGGCCGTCGCCCAGGTGGTGCTCAACCGTGTGCGCCATCCGGCCTTCCCCAAGAGCGTCTGCGCCGTGGTCTTCCAGCGCGCCTTCGGCGTCTGCCAGTTCAGCTTCGCCTGCGACGGTTCGATGCGCCGCGGCCGCGAGGCCGGGGCCTGGGGCCGGGCCAGCAAGGTCGCGAGCCGGGCCATCGCCGGCGAGGTGATGCCGGGGGTCGGCAACGCCACCCACTTCCACACCATCAACGTCTCGCCCGGCTGGGGCCCGCGGATGGTGCGGGTGCAGCAGGTCGGCATGCACATCTTCTACCGCTTCGGCGGCGGACGCGGCGCGCCGGGGGCTTTCGACGCCCGCCCGCGCCTGTCGAGCCCGGGTGGCGAGTTCCAGGTGGTTTCGGCGACCGAGCTTCCCAGCGGCCCGCAGCCGTATGAAGTGGTGACGCCGTCGGGCGCCAAGGTGATCCTGGCTTCGGCCGTCACCGAGGCGCCGGCCACCGGCGTCGGCGGCCCCGCGGAAAAGGCCAAGGAGCCGGCTACGGCTCCGAAGGCTGAAGCGGCGGCTGCGCCCAGCGCACTGTAGGTTAGCTCGCCTCCGCCAGCGCCTTGAACCGCCTGCGTATCATGCCAGGCATAAACCGCAGCATGAAGGCGATGTCCTTGCCCGCCTTGCCGACGATGTAGTTGAGCTTGCCGCCCTTGCCTTGGGCGGCGTCCCAGATCACCTGCGCCGCTTCATCGACCGTATAGACCGGCGAGCCGCCCTCGCGGATGGCGTCGGTGATCTTCAGGTTCGTGCCGCTGGCGCCGGCGTTGAGGATCGGGGTGTCGACGAACCATGGCATGATGCAGCGCACCGCCACGCCAAAGCGGGCGAACTCGGCCTCCAGAGATTCAGACAGGCCCCGCACCGCGAACTTGGTGGCTGAATAGATGGCCATGCGAGGGGCGCCGAACAGGCCGGCGCAACTGGCGACATTGATCAGGGTCGAGCCCGGCGTCGCCTTGAGCAGCTCCAGGCCGGCCCTGGCGCCGTTGATGACGCCCTTCACATTGATGTCGATCTGCAGATCGCCCTCCTCGGCGCTCTGCTCCTCAAGGTAGCCGTAGCGGGCGATGCCGGCGTTGTTGAGCAGGACGTCGAGCCGCCCGCCGCTGGCCTTGGCGAAGGCGGTCATGGCCTTCTCCCACTGCTTCAGGTCGCGGACGTCGAGGTCGAGGGTGAGGCCATTGCCGGGGCCGATCTCGACCAGGGCCGCCTTGAGGCCAGTCTTGTCGATGTCGGCCAGGCCGACGAACCAGCCCTCCTTCACGAAGTGCCTGGCGGCCCCCAGGCCGATGCCGCTGGCGGCCCCGGTGATGAAGATGCTCTTGCGTCCGCCCGCGCTGGCCGTGGCCATGGCCGCCTCCCGTCTTGTTCTTTGTTATCAACGATCAGACGGGGGAAGACCGATGCGGTCAAGCCGGCCGTAGGGTCAGCTTTGGTCTTCCGTCGGACGCCTGGTGGGTGGCCGCCACGCCCGATGATCGCCGCAGCGCCTGGGGCGGCTGGCCGAACGCCCGCAGGAAGGCTCGGCGCATGCGCTCGGAATCGCCAAAGCCCACCTCGAGGGCGACGTCCTCGACTTGCAAAGGCTGGCTTTCCAGCAGGCTGCGGGCTGCCTCCAGGCGCAGGCGTTCGACGGCCTTGGCCGGAGTCAGGCCCAGCTCGGCGGAGAAGGCGCGCAGGAAGGTGCGCTCGCTCATCATCGCCTGCTCGGCCAGTTCCGGCACGGTCAGCGGCCGGCGCAGGTTTTCGCGCATCCAGGCCAGCAGCGGATCGAAGCGGCCGCCGGCCTCCATCTCGAGCAGAGCCGAGAACTGCGACTGGCCGCCCGGCCGGCGGTGATAGACGACCAGCTGCTGGGCGGTCTTGCGGGCGATGTCCTCGCCCAGGTCCTCGCCGATCAGGGCCAGGGCCAGGTCGATGCCGGCGGTGATGCCGGCGCTGGTCCAGACCGGCCCGTCGCGCACGAAGATGCGGTCCGGCTCCAGTTTCACCCCCGGATAGGCGCGGCGGAAATGGTCGGTGCGGCCCCAGTGGGTGGTCGCCCGGCGGCCCTCCAGCAGCCCGGCCTCGGCCAGGATATAGGCTCCCGAGCAGACCGACGCGACGCGCCGGGCATTGGTCGCCGCCGTCCGCACGAAGGCGAGGGTGGTCTCGCAGATGGCCGGCCCGCGGGTGCCTTCGCCGCCGCTGAGCAACAGGGTGTCGAAACGGTCGGCGGCGTCGAAAGGGCGGCTGTCGATGGCGACGCCGCCGGACGAGCGGACCAGGCCGCCGTCACGACTGATGGTCTCGATGCCGTATGAGCCCGGCTGGTAGCGGTCGGCAATCTCGAGCGCCGACATCGGTCCGGCCGCGTCGAGCAGCTGGAAGTCGGGAAAGACGAGGACGCCGATGCGCTTCATGGCATGCTTGGCGGAATTTGAGGGATTAATGTCATTTCGGCCAGACGCTAGGTCAGGCACCATGCCGTGGTCAAGCCCTGCAAGGATACGCCCAATGCCCGCCGCCCCGCTGCACATCATCTTCGCGCTTTATCCGGGAGTCACCCATCTCGACTTCACCGGCCCCCACCAGTTTCTCAGCCGCCTGCCCGGCGCGCGGGTGACGGTGGCCTGGATGGACGGGGGCGAGTTGGAGGCCGATGGCCTGACCTTCGCCGGCCTGTCGCGGTTGGACGCCGTCGAGCAATGCGACATCCTCTGCATTCCGGGCGGCTTCGGAACCAGCGCGGCCATGCTCGACGAGGATTTCCTGGAGGAGATCCGGCGGCTGGCCGGGATGTCACGCTACGTGACCAGCGTCTGCACCGGCTCGCTGATCCTGGCGGCGGCGGGGCTGCTGCGCGGAAAGAGGGCGGCCTGCCACTGGGCCTGGCGCGACCAGCTCAGCCTGTTCGGGGCCATTCCCGATCCGGCCAGGGTGGTCCGCGACGGCAATGTCTTCACCGGCGGCGGGGTGACGGCCGGCATCGACTTCGCCCTGGTCCTGGCGGCCGAGGTAGCGGGCGACGAGTTTGCTCAGGCCCTGCAACTGGGGCTGGAGTACGCCCCGGCCCCGCCGTTCAATGCCGGCCGGCCGGAGACCGCGCCGCCCGAAATCCTCGCCCGGGTGCAGGCGATGTACGGCGCGGCGATGCCCGAACGGCTGGCGGCGGCGCGGCAGGCGGCGGCGCTGGTCTGATCGGTCAGCTACGCCGGGACCCGGCGCGGACCGTATCGACGTTCTGGTGGATGTTGCCGAACCGGCCCTGTTCGTCGAGGTTGGCGTCGGCATCGCCTTCCTGGGAAGACTGCAGTTCGGTCTCGGCGTCGCGCCGGCCTTGAGTGTCTCCGGCGATGTCGGGACGCTGGCCGGGAGAGCTGCGCTGGTCCTTGGGGATGGG
>JBKJSF010000105.1:0-65472 GCA_046595895.1 Caulobacter sp.
CCCCGCCGCGTCGCATGACCCTCGAACAGGCCATCGCCTACATCGAGGAAGACGAACTGGTCGAGGTGACCCCCAAGAACATCCGCCTGCGCAAGAAGGTGCTGAACCCCAGCTTCCGCAAGCGTCGCGTCAAGGACGAGTAGTGCACGAAAAATTTCTTGTGACGCTTGTCGGGAGAAGCTGGCCGCGAAGCGGTCGGATGAGGGCAGCGCCGTCCTTGGACGGTCATTCTCGTTTTGGCGCGGACCGGCGCCACGCTCCTTTTCTTCTATCCGCGCCGCCCTCATCCGACCCCCTTCGGGGGCCACCTTCTCCCGACAAGCGGGAGAAGGAACGGTGCTTGCGTGACCCTGCGTCCCCGGCCTAAGCAACCCCCCAACAATCGTTTGAGGGAGAGCTTCCATGGGCGTTCTGTCGGGCAAGGTCGTGATCGTCACCGGCGCGGCCGGCGGCATCGGCAAGGAGTGCGCGCTGCTGGCCGCCCGCGAAGGCGCCAAGGTGCTCGTCAATGATCTCGGCGGCAGCGTCGCCGGCGGCGACGAGGGCGACGCCGGCCCGGCCGAGAAGACCGCTCAGGAAATCCGCGCCGCCGGCGGCGAGGCGGTCTCCAACTCCGACAGCGTCACCAGCATGACCGCCGTCAAGGCCATGGTCGAGCAGGCCAAGGACGAGTTCGGCGGCCTGCACGCCATCATCAATCCGGCCGGCATCCTGCGCGACAAGATGTTCCACAAGATGGACGACGAGGACTGGGACAAGGTCATCGAGGTCCACCTGCGCGGCGCCTACAACGTCTCCCGCGCCGCCGTCGAACTGTTCCGCGACCAGCAGGAAGGGTCGTACGTGCACTTCACCTCGACCAGCGGCCTGATCGGCAACATCGGCCAAGCCAACTACGCCGCCGCCAAGCTCGGCGTCATGGGCCTCTCCCGCATTCTGGCCATGGAGGGGGCGCTCAAGAACGTCCGGTCCAACATCATCGCCCCCTTCGCCTGGACCCGGATGATCGCCACCATCCCCGTCAAGGACGAGGCCTCGGCCGAGCGCGTCGGCCGCATGAAGAACGCCATGCGCGCCGACCAGGTCGCCCAGCTGGCGGTCGCCCTGGCTTCCCCCGAAGCCAGGGACGTCTCCGGCCAGATCTTCGCCGTGCGCGGCAACGAGGTCATCCTGTTCGACCAGCCCCGCCCGGTCCGCAACATGGCCAACCTCGAAGGCTGGACCCCCCGCTCGCTGCTCGACATCGCCCTGCCGGCCATGAAGAACAGCTTCTTCGACGCCGGCGCCAGCGCCAGCGTCTTCCCCTACGACCCGATCTAGGATCCGCCCATGCGCCGCGCCGCCATCGTCAGCCCCCTCCGCACCGCCGTTGGCAAGTTCCAGGGCTCGTTGGCCCCCATGACCGCCGGCGAGATCGGCGGGGCCATCATCAAGGCCCTGGTCGAGCGCACCGGCATCGACCCCGAACGCATCGACGACGTCACCTTCGCCCACGGCTATCCCAACGGCGAGGCGCCCTGCATCGCCCGCTGGTCCCTGCTGCAGGCCGGCCTGCCCATCGGCATCCCCGGGGTTTCCATGGACCGCCGCTGCGGCTCGGGCCTTCAGGCGGTGATCGACGCCGCCATGCGCATCCAGACCGGGGCGGCCGACGTGGTCATCGCCGGCGGCTGCGAGAGCATGAGCAATGTCGAATACTACTCGACCGACATGCGTAACGGGGCCCGCGCCGGCAGCGTCACCATGCACGACCGCCTGGCCCGCGGCCGGGTTATGAGCCAGCCCATCGAACGCTTCGGCGTCATCAGCGGCATGATCGAAACCGCCGACAACCTGGCCCGCGACTACCAGATCAGCCGTGAAGAGAGCGACGCCTATGCGGTGATGAGCCATCAGCGCGCCATCGCCGCCTGGAACGAGGGCAAGTTCGCGCAGGAACTGGTCCCCGTATCGGTCAAGCAGCGCAAGGGCGATCCCATCGTCTTCGATCGCGACGAAGGGCCCCGCGCCGACGCCTCGATGGAGACCCTCGGCAAGCTGCGCGCCATCGAGAAGGACGGCGTCGTCACGGCCGGCAACGCCAGTCAGCAGAACGACGCCGGCGCCGCCTGCCTGGTTGTCGCAGAAGATAAACTTGAGGAACTGGGCCTCGAACCCATCGGCTGGTTCCACAGCTGGGCCGCCGCCGGCTGCGAGCCCTCGCGCATGGGCATCGGCCCGGTGCCGGCCGTCGAGCGCCTGTTCGCCCGCAATGGCCTCGGCTGGAGCGACATCGACCTGGTCGAGCTCAACGAAGCCTTCGCGCCGCAGGTGCTGGCCGTCCTCAAGGGCTGGAATTGGCCCGAAACGAGCGACCTCCGCGACAAGCTCAACGTCAACGGCGGCGGCATCAGCCTGGGTCACCCCATCGGCGCCACCGGCGGCCGCATCCTGGCCAATCTGCTGCACGAGATGCAACGCCGCGAGGTCCGCTACGGCCTCGAGACGATGTGCATCGGCGGCGGCCAGGGGATTGCCGCTGTGTTCGAGCGCGCCTGAGGCACAGGACGGTGACTGTCTCGCGAAGCGTGACTGTCACCGTTGGCAGGGACGGTGACAGTCATCCTGCTGCGCCGGAGGACGGTCACCCGCCAGCCGCGCTTAGGACTTCGGCGCGCTGGTCAGGCTGCGACGGGTGATATCGTCGAGGTTTTCCTTGGCGGCGAACTCATCGGCGGCCCATTCGCCGGCTGTCCGGCAGATCTTCTTGCCGGGCGTGCGACTGCCGGTCGGGTTGACCCGTTTGCAGACGACGCGCGACTTTTCGTCGACGCTGTTCTTGGCGGCGTCGACCGACACCGGCGTGACGGTGGTCGATGGTTCGGTGGCCAGCCTCATGCCGGCCGGCGCGGCCAGCGCCGGAACGGCCAGGCAGGCCATGGCGGCCGAGGCTATCAGAGTGCGAATGATCATCTGGCTTCTCCCTTGGTTCAGCGACCGCCACCGGCGTTCTGGATCCTGTTGACCGTGCTGTTCAGGCGGATCTGCATTTCCAACTCGGCCTTGGCCTCGTCCGACTGGGCGTCCCATTCTTCCTTGGTCCGGCAGACCTTCTTGGTCGGCATGCGGCTGCCGGTGACGACGAGCACCTTGCAGTAGCGGCCGTCCTTGTCCTTCACCTTGCGGCCGTCGGAGCCGACCGTGCCCGGCTTGGCGGTGATGGTATTGACCTGCGCCAGGGCGGCGGTCGGCAGCATCAGCGCCGCGACAGTGGCCAGACCGACGTGAAAACGCATGGTCATTCCCCAGGGAAACGGCTTCAGGGTAACACCGTCCGCCGAAATCGCCGGTTGATCAAGTCCCAGGCGAGAATTGGCGATCAGCCGATCTTCACCCCGGGCGGCGGCGGCATGTTTTCGGGCACGAAGAAGTCGGGCATCAACGGCCGGCTGGGATCGACCCGATAGGGCTCGAAATCCCGCACCCCCTCGTCGTAGAGGAAGCTGTCGTCGATCAGGAAGTTACCGGTGAACTCGGCCGCTCTCTTGTTGAAAACTGCATAGGCCGCATCGGCCATGATCTCCGGCGTGCGGCACATCTTCATGCCCTCGTCGCCGGCCAGGGCAAACTGGATGGCCGCCGTGGCGATGCCGGTGCGCGGCCACAGGCCGTTGAAGGCGATCTGGCCCCGGTACTCGTCGCTCATCCCCAGCATGCACAGGCTCATGCCGTACTTGGCCATCGAATAGGCCACATGCCGCCCGAACCAGTGGGGCGCCAGGTCGAGGGGAGGGGACAGCGCCAGCACATGCGGATTGGCCGCCTTCTTCAGGTGCGGAATGCAGGCCTTGGAGGTCAGGAAGGTCCCCCGCGCATTGACCTGGTTCATCAGGTCGAACCGCTTCATCTCGGTCTGTTCCGTCCCGGTCAGTTGGATGGCCGAGGCGTTGTTGACGCAGATGTCGATGCCCCCGAACGCCGCCACGCAAGCCTCGACGCCGGCGTAGACGCTAGCCTCGTCCCGCACGTCGACGATCAGCGGCAGGGCCTTGCCCCCCGCCGCCTCGATCTCCGCCGCGGCCGAATAGATGGTCCCCGGCAGATGCTTGTGCGGCTCGGCCGTCTTGGCGGCGACGGCGATATTGGCTCCGTCGCGCGCCGCCTTCAGGGCGATGGCCAGGCCGATCCCCCGGCTGGCCCCGGTGATGAAGAGGGTCTTTCCGGCCAGGCTCATGCGCCCGCCCCCGTCGTCTCGACGCTCATCGCCCACAGCCGCTCGGCGCTCTCGGCGTTCAGCGCATGCGGCATGACCCCGCCCCGCGGGTTGTCCTTCGACCAGGGCGCGGCTTGGGCGCAGTCTTCCAGGTACAGCCCGCCAATCCCCTCAAGCTCGGAGCCGACCGCCGCCCAGACGCTGGTGCTGGCGCCCTGCTCGGTGGTCTTGAAGCCCTTCACTGCGTTGTCGTTCTCGTCCAGCCAGCCCATCGCCCGCTGTTCCTCGATCGGCAGATGGCGCTGCAGGGGCGTGAGGATACCGCCCGGCATGACGGCGTTGGCGGTGACGCCCTGGTCCTTGAACCGCCGGTTGAAGCCGACCGCGAACAGCGAATTAGCGGTTTTGGCCTGGCCGTAGCTGTTCCACTTCTCGTAGTCGCCGGTCCGAAAATGGGGGTCGTCCCAGCGGATGTCGCTGCGCACGTGTCCGATCGACGACAGCGACACCAGCCGCGAGGTCTTGCCCGAAGCCTTGGCGCCGGCGATCAGGGCCGGGGTCAGCAGAGCCGTCATCAGGAAGTGGCCGAAGTGGTTGGTGCCGATCTGCATCTCCAGCCCGTCCTTCGTGTGGTCGAGCGGGCAGGCCATGACGGCGGCGTTGTTGATCAGGATGTTCAGCGGCCGCGCGCCCCACCGCGCCCCGAACGCCCGGATCGAGGCGAAGTCCGACAGGTCGAGCATCTCGAAGCTCAACCTTCCCTTCGCCGTCGTCTCGATGTCGGCGATGGCCGCCGCCGCCAGGTCCGGCTTGCGCGCGGCGATGACGACGTCAGCCCCGGCCTCGGCCAGCGCCCGCACGGTCTCTACCCCGATGCCGGTGGCCGCACCGGTAACGATGATGGTCCGGCCTCTGAGGTCATGCCCCGCGACCACCTCGCGGGCGGTGCTGTAGCGCTGGAACGGCGAAGTTATGCGATCGCTCATGGGGTGTTTCCTCTGGTTGTTCCTGTCAGTCTTCCGCCGGCGCAGGTAATCCGGGGACACTATATAGATTTCCGCTAGAGGTCGGAGCGGCGTCACCGCGGGCAAACGGAAATCTATATAGTGTCCCCGGATTACCGGATTACTGCCGGGTCGTTCGCTACGCCACCTTCGAAAAATCCGCCGGCCGCTTCTGGAAGAAGGCCGCGAACGCCTCCGCCGCCTCGGCCGTCTGCAGCCGTTCGCCGAAATAGCGGCCCTCAATATCCATCAGTTCGGCGATCCTGGCCGCGTCCCGCATCAGCCGCTTGGTCACCTTCAGCGCCCCGATCGGCCGTTTCGTCAGGGCCACGGCCGCCGCCTTGGCCGCCGCCTCGACCTCGCCGGACGGCAGGCACCTATAGGCCACACCCAGCCGCTCGGCCTCCTCGCCCCCCAGCGGCTCACCGAGCGCGAACATCGCATAGGCCCGCGCATGGCCGATCCGCTGCGGCAGCAGCAGGCTCGAGGCCGCTTCCGGCACCACGGCCAAGCCGACGAACGGCGTTGTCAGCTTCGCTTCCGGGCTCACGAACACCAGGTCGCAATGCAGCAGCATGGTGGTCCCGACGCCGACGCCGAGGCCCCTCACCGCCGCCACCAGCGGCTTCTCGGCCCGCGCCAGGCCCTTGAGGAACCGCGTCACATTGCGCTCCCCCGCCGGCCGCTCAGCGGCGTCGCGGCTGGTGTCGCCCGACGCGTTCTGGGCCGCGAAGTCCATCAAATCGTTGCCGGAGGTGAAGGCCTCGCTGGAGGAGTTGAACAGCACGCAGCGGACGGCCGGATCGGCCTCCGCCCGGTCCAGACCGTCGGCCAGCACGCCGTACATGGCGTCGTTGATGGCGTTCTTCTTGTCGGGCCGGTTGAAGGTCAGGGTCAGTACCCCGTCTTCGAGCTTGCTGAGAACTTGGTCGGTCATTTGCTGTCTCCCTCGGGGAACCGCTGCTGAAGCTGGGTCAGCCAGCGGGCGATGATGTCCACCTCGGCCTCGGTGAAGCCTTCGGTGATACGGGTGTTGATGCTGTCCAGGCCGCTCTTGGCGTAGTCGCGGGCGGCCAGGCCCTTGGTGGTCATGTGGATGCGCTGGGCGCGGCGATCTTGCGGATCGGCCCGCCGCTCGACCAGGCCGGCCCGCTCCATGCGGTCGATCAGCCCGGTCATGGCGCTGGGGGCTGCGTCGAGCGCCTCGGCCGCCTCGCCGATCAGCGCCCCGTCCCGCTTGGCGAGAAAGAACAGCACCCCCGACTGCGCCGAGCTCAAGCCCCCCTTGGCCGCCATCTCGGCCTCGATCCAGCGCTGCACCCGCCGGTTGGCGGCGCTGAGCAGGAACATCAGCCGGCGGTTGGCGGGGGTGGCCATGTCGCCGTTATATACTTCGTGTACGAAACATCAAGTTCGTGTACGAAATAATCCATGACCCCTTCAAGACACCGGTGTCATGATGTTACGGTCCTTGCGACCCGTCCGCCTCGAGAAACCCCATGCCGCTGTCCCGCCGCACCCTCCTGACCACGGCCGCCGCCTTGGCAGTGGCGCCGCGCGCGGTGGCCTCCGCGCCGGCCGCCAGCGCTGACCGCCCCGCCATCCTCGCCGCCATGAAGCGCGCCTCCAAGTTCATGACCGACGAGGCCTCGGTCGGCGGCGGCTATGTCTGGTCGGCCCTGCCGGACTTCTCCCGCCGCTGGGGCGAACTCGAAGCGTCCCCGACCATGATCTGGGTCCAGCCGCCCGGCACCGCGACCATGGGCCACCTCTTCCTCGACGCTCTGCACGCCACGGGCGTCGCCTGGTACTACGAGGCCGCCAAATCGGCCGCCGACGCCCTGATCCGCGGCCAGCACCCCAGCGGCGGCTGGAACTACGTCATCGACACCGCCGGCGAGGACAGCCTCAAGCGCTGGTACGAAACCTTTGGCGCCAACGCCTGGCGGATGGAGGAATTCCAGCGCTACTACGGCAACGCCACCTTCGACGACGCCGGCACCGCCGAGGCCTCGCAACTCCTCCTCCGCCTCTACCTCGAAAAGCGCGAGCGCCAGTACTGCGCGCCCCTTATGCGGGCCATCGCCTTTGTCCTCGACAGCCAGCACCCCAGTGGCGGCTGGCCGCAGCGCTGGCCGGCGGTCGCCGCCAAGGACGGGGAGGGCGCCGGCCTGCACGGCCTTGCCGACTACACCGGCTACATCACCTTCAACGACGACGTCGCCGGCGAGAACGTCAAGTTCCTGATCTTCTGCTACCAGACGCTTGGCGAAAAACGCCTCCTCCCGGCCATCCACAAAGCCATGGACTGCTTCCTGGCCTGCCAGCAGCCCGCCCCCCAGGCCGGCTGGGGCCTGCAGCATGACCCGGCCACCCTGAAACCCGCCGCCGCCCGCAGCTACGAGCCGGAGGCCTTCGCCACCCACACCACGGCCAGCAACATCGAGCAGCTGTTCAGTTTCTACCGCCTGACCGGCGACGCGAAGTACCTGGCCCGGGTCCCGGAAGCCTTGGCCTGGCTGGACTCCGTCCGCTTGCCGGTGGCGCTGCACCGCGACGGCCGCGAACACCCCACCTTCATCGAGCCCGGGACCAACAAGCCCCTCTACGTCCACCGCAAGGGCTCCAACGTCGTCAACGGCGCCTATTACGCCGACGGCAACCCGGCCGACACCGTCGTCCACTACAGCTCCTTCCGGGCCGTCGACGTCGCCGGCCTGCGCGCCCAGCACGCCCGCCTCGCTGCCATGCCCCCCGCCGAGGCCGCCAAAGGTTCGCCGCTGCTGTCGAGGTCCGGCTCTTCCCACCTGCCGAAGTATTTCACCCTCGCCGACGTCGCCGTCTCCGACATGACCAGCGACGCAAGGCGCACCCGCGACGTCTCGCCCTCGGTGGTGGCCAAACTGATCGCGGGCCTCAACGAGCGCGGCTACTGGCCCACCCCCCTGAAGGCGGTCAGCAACCCCTACATTGGCCCCGGCTCAAAGGAGGTCGCTGCCGGCGAATACCGCCTGACCCGCGTCGGCGACGCCTCCGATACCTCGCCGTATATTACCGACTTCCCGGTCATGGGCGTCTCGACCGGCGAGTACATCAAGAACATGGGGACGTTCATCGAGGCGCTGGAGGAGCGTGACGGGGGTCCGAAATCCGCAACGTGAAGACGCCCGGGTTGGCTGGAAGGAGGCTGAAGTGATTTCAAACGTCGGGCGGTCGATGCCACCGCGTTCTATCCCGTTTCCATCAGCGGAGCGGCAATGGGACGTTCGTCCTCCGGCTCCTGTGCCTGACGCACCGCGTCGATCTGTTCGAACAACCTGGCCGGGTTGATTGGCTTTTCGGCGACATCATTCATGCCGGCGGCGAGATAGATTTTCCGTTGGCTCGGCAAGACATTTGCGGTCAGGCCGATAATTGGCACACGACCGACGTCACCGCCGAGCCCGCGGATGTGTATCGTTGCCGCGACCCCGTCCATGACAGGCATCTGTACGTCCATCAGGATCAGATCGAACGCGCCGACGGTCGCTGCTTCCACCCCTTCCACGCCATTGACGGCTGTCGCGACCTGCGCGCCAACCGCCTCCAGGAGCAGCCGCGAAACTTTCAGATTTGTGGGATTGTCGTCGACAACGAGAACCCTGAGGCGGGCCGGGTCAGTCAACATCTCCGCGGGCTGCTCGCCACCGAACGCAGGCAGGTCGCCAACGACCATAGGCAAATCGATCTCGAACCAGAACGTCGACCCGCCGCCTTCTTCGCTCGTAAATCCGAGCTTTCCGTCCATGAGTTCGACCAGTGCGGCGCAGATCGAGAGGCCTAACCCGGAGCCTCCAAATTCACGCCTGATCGAGCCATCGGCCTGGCTGAAACGTCGGAACATCTGCTCCTGCGCCGACTTCGGTATTCCAATTCCCGTATCCTCGACCTCCAGACGGAGGTGACGGGTTCCACCCGGTTCAGCGTCGGAAATTGTGCATCGAACATCGATCTGTCCCACCGACGTGAACTTCACCGCATTCCCGATCAGGTTCAGACACACCTGGCGGAGCCGGAGCCCATCCGCCAATACCATGCCGGGATCGCCGACGAACGACGCCGTCAGATCGACACCTTTCGCGTCAGCTTGCGGGGCAAACAACGCGACGACCTGCTGGACAACGGCGCGGGCGTCAGTGGGAGCCCGGTCCAGCTCAAACTTTCCGGACTCGATCCGGGATATATCCAGGACGTCATTCAGCAGTCCCTGAAGCAGTCCCCCGCTTGCCAAGGCATCCTCGATCAGTTGACGACTATCGGCGTCGAGCGCCTTTCGTCGAAGCAGGTGCAAGACACCGATTACCCCATTCATCGGAGTGCGGATCTCATGACTCATATTCGCGATAAACAGGGTCTTGGATTCAGATGCGGCGTTGGCGGCCGCGATCGCCGCACTCAATAGTCGAGCATGGCGACGTTCCCGCATGATGGTCAGGGTGGGCGCGATCAGAAGAAGCAGAAGTGAAAGACCAACGGAAGGCGCGACGATGCCAGCAAGCTCTTGAGCGGGACGTCGGTACTTCCAATCCACCCGGGCGACCGGCCGTCCCAGGTTATCGTTGAGAACGGCGCTAGCCTCGTCCTGGGGTTTTGGAGAAGCGGGTTCCGCAACATGAAGGTCCTTCAGCAGGTAGTGGCTCCCCAACCACTCCAGGTAAGCGGCATCCATCGGCTGGACGGTGACGACGATCGGAGACCGTGAGCCCTTGGGAAGAGCTGTGCCAAAGTCTGGCTGCACCAGGCTCGCTGACACCACCACTGGAACAGGAGCCATTTTCACAGCCGTCGTCTCATCGATGGCGCTGGCAATCATCTCCTGCTGCGGCTTGACGTCGGTGAATTGTCCGCGCCCGGCTTCTTTCGCCCTGATTTTGGCGACGAGCTCGTCGACGGCGCGTTGGATCGTACTGGAAATCTTCCGGGCCGCCGGCTTGCCCACGCTCCACGCACCGACCACGTCACCTGTCGAGCTCACGACATAGACCTCGGTTACGGTGCAGGTCGTCGCCAGATACTGGCCGATGTTGGTGTTCGCCCAAGCGGGATCGTATCGGTTGTCAAGGTGAAGTACGGCGTCGTCCCACATGGTATTGGGGCTCACACAGGCCCGTAGGTTCGTATCCTTGAGCTTCAGACCGTTTGCGACGAGTTGTTCGTCATGACGGGCAGACAGCCTGTCAATCTGGCTTGCCGCCCCGATCAAAGCGACCGTCAGCGCCAATATGGCCATGGCGGCAATAGCGATCACGGTCAGAGTTCCGGTGCTACGCCACAACCAAAGAAGACGCGACTGTCTTGTCAGGCGGACGGTCCCGATTTCTGGCGCCATGTCTTCCAAGGTATTTTCCAACCCCCTACGCCCCCGGAAGCACCCTAATTGGCAATCGTAGTGGTTTGATTAAGTACAATGCCCCTGTCAGGCTTCGCCCCAGGCCACGCTAAGCAAGCCTGGAAATCCGGTGACTGTCTCGCGGAGCGTGACTGTCACCGTGCGCGCTGGACGGTGACTGTCATCCGGCTGCGCCGGAAGACAGTCACCGGGCCGTGGGAGCGTTCATTGAGGCGCTGGAGGGCGGCCAAACTTCGTCGTCCCTCAGGATGTGCCGGACTCTCTCAGCCTCGTCCCGCTCCCGCCAGCCGGGCCGGGCGGTATGCATCCATCCCAGGATGAGAACTGTCAGCAACAGAATGGCGGACAGGCCAAAGCAGGGAGCCGCGAACATCGCCAGTCGTGGCTGCTCCGACAGCCAGTCACCCAGAAAGAAGACGGCCAGCCCGCCGCCGACGCCGCCGAACAGCAGGACGAATCCCTCGATGCTGACCGGCGTCGAACCGAACAGCAGCGTGGATTCAAACCAGACGTTACGTTTCCTCGCCACTTCTAAGCCGCCCGGTACCAGGTCACCCCGTCCGCGTCCGTCTCCGCCACGGCTCGCCCCCGCCCGATCAGGCAGTTGAGGTGCGCCAGGCTTTCTCCTGTCGCCATGCCCATAAGCTCCGGCCCGATCGGCCTCGCAAACAAGCTGCCGAACACGTCGATGGACCGCTTGGGCGCCTCGCTGATCGACTTCTCCAGCCGGCCCAGCTGCCGCTCGTGCCCGGCCGCCAGATGGTCAAGCCGCGCGTGCGCGCCATAGAAGGGATCGTTGTGGGCTGGCAGCACCAGCACCCCTTCCGGGATCGCCGCCTTCAGCTTGGCCAGGGAGGTCAGCCAGTCGGTCAGCGGGTCGCCGTCCGGCTCGGTGGGGAACACCGAGACGTTCGAGGAAATCCGCGGCAGAATCTGGTCGCCGCTGATGAACAGGTTGAGCTCGGGCGCCCACAGGCAGGCATGGTCCGGTGAATGGCCGTTGCCGGTGATCACCTTCCAGTCGTGGTCCCCGATGCGGATGCTCTCACCGTCGGTCATCCGCCGATAGCTGTCGGGCAGCTGGTAGATGGCCTTGCCGAAGCCGCCGAAGCGGGCCCGGTAGTTGTCGATGGCGTCCTCGTCCCAGCCGGCCGCCTTGTAGAATCTTAAGCCATCCTCCGGCGCCTCGCGGCCCGTATCCGCCACCAGCATGCGGCACTGGATGTATTCCAACCGGGTCATCCACAGCCGGCACTGGAACTTGCGGGTCATCCAGCCGGCCAGGCCGATGTGGTCCGGATGAAGGTGGGTGACGATCACCCGGGTGATCGGCTTGCCGCCGAGCGCGCCCTTGAACGCCTCGCGCCAGGCCTGCGAGGTTTCGCGGGTCTGCATGCCGGTATCGACGATGCACCAGCCCTCGCCGTCGGCCAGGGCCCAGACATTGATGAAGCCCAGCGGCCCGCCCAGCGGCTGGCGCAGCCACAGCACCCCCGGCGCCACCTCGACCGCATCGCCGGCCCCGGGCGTCGGCACGGTCTCGAACGGATAGTCGAGCTTGGGCCTGCGGAGTTCCGAACTGATGTCTTCCACGCCGTCGTGCACAGTGTCTCTCCGATGAACGCGCCCATCATCCCGCGTTCAGCGGCGCGCCGCAATTGCGCCGGTAACCAGAGGCATCTTGACCGGCTAAGGAACGGGGGGTTTAAAACTCCCCAAAACAACAGCCTATCCCCAGGAGCTCGGCTAGACATGAGTCGCAACCGCTACGGCATCGCAGCCGCCGTCATCCTCGCCATGCTCGCCACCTCCGGGGTGAC
Source organism: Caulobacter sp. (assembly GCA_046595895.1). Taxonomy (GTDB): domain Bacteria; phylum Pseudomonadota; class Alphaproteobacteria; order Caulobacterales; family Caulobacteraceae; genus Caulobacter. The sequence goes on from JBKJSF010000105.1 coordinate 12,406, forward strand.
GGTGGCCCAGGGCAAGAAGAAAAAGGAAGAGGCCGTCGCGCCGGGCGCGATCGCCCAGAAGGATCGCGACCGCGGCATGCTCGAGGCGCCGGCCCTGGCCAAGGCCGCCGGCCTGGCCTGCAACATCACCGAGGCCCGCTTCACCGTCACCGACGCCAAGGCCAAGATCAACTACTACGAAGTCGCCTGCGACCAGGGCTTCGGCTACATCGTCGCTCAGGACCCGACCAAGCCGGTGGCTGGCCTGTACCCCTGCTTCGACGCCGAGAAGAAGGTCAAGGCCAGCGAAAAGCCTGACGCCAAGGAAATCGACAGCCCGCTGAAGTGCAAACTGGCCGGCAACGCCAACCTGCAGGCCCAGTTGACCCCCTACCTCACCAAGGCCGGCAGGACCTGCGCGGTGTCGAACTACCGCTACATCGGCGCCAGCCCCAGCAAGACCTACGTCGAGGTCGCCTGCGGCCCCGGCCTGGGCTACGTCGTCGAGACCACCTCGCCGGCCAACCTGTCGGGTGATGTGAAGGCCCAGTCCTGCATCGCCTTCGACGCCTCCGACACCCGGGCCTGTCAGCTGACCGACAAGGCCGCCCAGCTGTCCGTGGTTGACGCCCTGACGGCCCGTTCGGGCAAGACCTGCGCGGTCAAGGATCGGCGCTACGTCATCACCACCACCACCGGCGCCAGCTGGTTCGAGGTCTCCTGCCAAGCCGGTGACGGCTACATGCTGGAGCAGCTTGCCGATGGCAAGAACGGCAAGACGGTGGCTTGCGCCGACGCCGATTTCGTTGACGGCGGCTGCAAGATGACCGACGCCCGCGCCGCCAAGACCGAGCAGAACGGCCTCTACACCCGTCTGGCCGGCAAGGTCGGGTTCACCTGCGACGTCGCCCAGTACGGCATCTTCGGCGTGCAGGGCAAAGAGATCGTCGAGCTGAAGTGCAACGACCGTCCTGACGGCGCCGTCATCGAGTTCAAAGGGGCCGCCAGCGGTGTGGTCTACCCCTGCGCCATCGCCGAGGCGCAAGGCTACCGCTGCTCCTTCACCAAAAAGGACCCCGGCTACGCCCAGATCACCAAGGACATCAGAACCCTCAAGGACAACTCCACCTGCGTCGTCCGTGAGACCCGGGCCATGGACAAGGCCAGCGACGCGGCCGTCTTCATCGAGGCCAACTGCGCCGACAATTCCGGCTCCTACATCATCGGCTACGGCCGCGGGACCACGAAGCCGGTCGAGATCCTGTCCTGCGCTCAGGGCAAGGCCTTCGGCCCCTGCAAGCTGCCGGGGAACTGATGCTTCCCCTCAGGGGGAGGTGGCCGCCGCGTAGCGGTGGCCAGAGGGGGTCCGCCCCCGTCCGCAAGAACGAAGGGCCCGCCGGGAAACCGGCGGGCCTTTTTCTTTTTCAGGCCGCAACCAGCGGTTCTCGCCGATAGCCGAGGTACTCCAGCACCGTCAGCCCGACCACGCCGAGCGCCTGGGCGATGATCAGAAGTTCCCCGACCAGCGTCGGCCGCACCCAGCCGCTGACCAGCAGCGCCACGCTGGCCAGCACCCATCCGGCGTTGCCGCCCAGCACCAGCCAAACCATCGGCGCAGGGGCGCTGCTTCGCCGTGCCAGCCAGGCCATCAGCGCCGCCACCGGCAAGAGGATGATCCCGGCGATCATCAACAGGGCCGGCGGCAGGCCGGTCAGCTGGCCCAGCGGCAGACCGCCGGCCACCATCGCCACGCCCATGGCCACACAGGTCGCCGCATCAAACCCCAGGGTCCGCCGCAACAGGCTCGAAAGCTGCACGCTCATCATCTCGCTCCGTCTCTTGTCATCCCCGGGCATCGGGGCCTGACGCCAACCTGAGCCGGTCGGGGAGGCGGGTCGATTACGTCATAGGTCATCGCGCCGCGCCGCTACGCCAGACCCCGGCTTTCGGAACCAAGCCCCGCCTTTCCGCGCTTGTTCAAGCAGGCTGCAGGAGGATCAGATGGCGGACGGAAACGGTGGCGGTGGGAACTCAGGCCTGGCCTTTGTGGTCGGCGGCCTGCTTGTGCTGGTCCTGGTCATCGGCGCCTTCCTGATCTTCGGCGGCGGCCTGACCCAGAAGAAGTCGGTCGACGTCAACATCAAGGCGCCAGACATCCCCGCCCCCAAACTCCCGAGCGGCGGTTGATCGCCGGTCTCCGCGACCGCCTGCCCTGGCTCAAGGGCAAGCCCTCCAAGCCCGCCGTCGCCCTCGAATGGGCGGCCAGGGCCGGCTACGCGGCGCGCGGTTTTGTCTACCTGAGCATGGGCGCCCTGGCCGCCTTCGCCGCCATCGAGCTGACCAGGACCCCGGCCGGCGCCAAGGGGGCCATCGTCGCCCTGGCCCAATGGCCGCTGGGCTTCGTCTGGGTCACCCTCATAGCCGTCGGCCTGATCGGCTTCGCCCTGTGGCGGGGCCTGCAATCGGTTTTCGACGCGGACCACCAGGGCGACGACGCCAAGGCCATCGCCAGCCGGATCGGCCAGGCGATCAGCGGAATTGTCTACGGGACCCTGGCCTGGTCCGTGCTCAAACTGCTCGATGGGCTCGAGGAGTTCGGCGCGGCTGACGAGGCCCGCGACGCGCGGGAAGGCGCCGCCGACCTGATGAACCTGCCTTTTGGCCAATGGATCCTGCTGACCGTCGGCCTCTTCGTCATGGCCGTCGGCGTGGCCGGCGTCGTCCAGGCCTTCCGCACCGACTTCGGCAAGCGGCTGGGCTGTAAGGCCGAGGCCAGGCGGTGGGCCTCCTGGGTCGGCCGCATCGGCTATGGCATGCGCGGCCTGGCCTTCCTGCCGCTTGGCTTTACCCTGGTCCGCGCCGGCCTTGACGAGCGCGCCGGCAAGGTCCGCAATTTCGGCGGCGCCCTGCAGGCCCTGGAGGCGCAGCCATTCGGCTCGGTCGTCCTCTTCATCGCCGGCCTGGGCCTCGCCGCCTTCGGCCTCTACGCCGTGCTGGAAGCGATTTGGCGCCGGATCGACGCGGATCCGACCTAGGCTCTCGCCACCGGCCTGGGGCCACGCCACACTGGCCCCATGGCCTCAGAGCTCATCCGCCAGTCCCTCGAAACCCTCGCGGCCCGCGTTGGCGACCCCACAGCCCAGGTCTACGCCCGCCTGTTCGCCGCCTATCCGGACGCCCAGGCACTGTTCGTCGGTGACCGCACCGGGGCGGCCCGCGGCGAGATGCTGGCCCAGGCCGTGGGCGCCCTGCTCGACATTGCCGAGGGCGGCCGGGCCCGACTGATCCGCCTGGGGAGGGCGGGGCTATCGCCTATGAGAACAGGCGCCCAAGGCTGCGTCAGCCGCCGTGAGGGGGCCCTTCTCCCCTTGCGGGAGAAGGGAGACCAGAGGCGAAATCACCTGCATGCGTGGCCATACGCGGTAGCCCTTCCCGGACAAGTGCTCCGCGCTTTCCGGGATGACGGGGAATATTGATAGGTGATCGTCTAACTGCAAAAGGGTGAGACCCTAGAACGCGTGCCAGTCGACCGGACAGTCCACCGAGCCCTTCGGCATCGTCCCCTCGGCAAGGCGCTTGCTCACATGGCCGGTGGCGCAGACCGGAGAGCAGAGCAGCCCCCGGTCCGACCAGTAGGCCGGGCCTTCGGCCCGTTGCCCGTGGTGAAACAACCAGCCTGGCGCGCCCTAGGCCAGGCCGCATTCGATAAAGTCCGGCTTCGGGGTCCGGGCCAGCATCAGCGGGCCGCCTCGCGGGCCGCCGCGGCGACGGCCTCGGCCTTGGCGAACAGGGCCGGATCGACCTTCGCCTCGACCGCCTTGGCGTTGTCGTCGAGCTGCGAAGGCCGGCTGGCGCCGACGATGCAGGAGGCCACGTTCGGCTCGCGCAGCACCCAGGCCAGGGCGAACTGCGCCAGGCTTAGCCCGGCCTCGGCGGCCAGCGGCTTCATGGCCTGGGCGGCCAGTAGCACCGGCTTCTCCATCCAGCGGCTCATCGCCCCGCTCATGCTGTCGCTGGCCGCCCGGCTGTCGGCCGGCGGCGGGGACTCGGGGTCGTATTTTCCGCTCAGTACCCCCTGGGCCAGCGGCGACCAGACGATCTGGCTGATGCCATTGGCGGCGCACAGCGGGATGACTTCCTTTTCCGGTCGCCGCCACAGCAGGCTGTACTGCGGCTGGCTGGAAACGAATTTTTCAACGCCGGGTATGGCCAGGGCGTCGCGGATGTTGTCCGGCGACCACTCCGAAAAGCCGATCCACCGCGCCTTGCCGGCCTTCACCACCTCGCTCAAGGCCTGCATGGTCTCTTCCAGCGGCGTCGCCGGATCGTAGCGGTGGCACTGATAGAGATCGACATAGTCGGTCCGCAGCCGCTTCAGCGAGGCGTCGATCTGCTTGTGGACCTGCGCCGCCGACAGCCCCTGGTCGCCATCGCCCATGTCGCCCCACAGCTTGGTGGCCAGCACATAGCTGTCACGCGGCACGCCGGCCAGCGCCTCGCCGGTCACCGTCTCAGCCGCCCCGCGCCCATAGACGTTGGCGGTGTCATGGAAGGTGATGCCGAGGTCCAGGGCATGGCGGATATTGGCGATCGCCGTATCCTTCTCCACCCCGACCCCGGCCGTCAGCCAGGAGCCAAGCGAAATCTCCGAAACCTGCAGGTCGCTCGATCCAAGCTGGCGGTACTTCATGGTGTCTCTCCGGTTCTCCCTAAGCCTAGGCCCGATGGATCAATTAAAACAACTGTTCATCCGCTTCGGGCGGCCGTACCCGGGATTCGAAAGCGCAATACCGGCGACGATGTCCGCACGGTTCCGCAATTCGCCGCCTTCCCCTCGGCAAGCGAGCCGCTAGATTGCCGTCGATGAACCCCCGCCCGCCGCCAGCCGCTCCGCACCCAACACCCGAACTTTCGGCGCCTACACCCCAACAAAACCTCAATGCGACCCCCATCACTTTGTCGTCCTGCAACAACCCGTTCAATGCCCGGGACCAATTAGGTAATTTCGATAAATCAAATACTTATGCGATTTTCAAGCTGAAAAACTGCTACAATGGTCCCCGCTTCGATAGGCTCCCCGCATGACCGCCCCCATGCTGGCGCTGCACGGCCTGACCAAATCCCTGCCCGGCGGCCGGGTGCTGTTCGAGGGTCTCGACCTCGCCGTGGCGCCCGGCGAGTTCGTCGCCGTCATGGGTGAAAGCGGGGTCGGCAAGTCGACCCTGCTCAACCTGATCGCCGGTCTGGATGGGGCCGACAGCGGCGAGATCGTCATCGGCGGCCAATCGCTGTCAGGCCTCGACGACGACGGCGCCACCCTGCTGCGCCGGATGCGCATCGGCTTTGTGTTCCAGGCCTTCCATGTGCTGCCGCACCTGACCCTGGCCCGCAACGTCGCCCTGCCGCTGGTCCTGGCCCATGCGCCGCCGGCCGAGGCCCTGGCGCGCGCGACCGCCCTGCTCGACGCCGTCGGGCTGCAGGGCCGGGGCGGTGACTATCCCCGCCAACTGTCCGGCGGCGAGCTTCAACGGGTGGCCATCGCCCGCGCCCTGGTCCATCGCCCGGCGCTGATCCTGGCCGACGAGCCGACCGGCAACCTCGACCCGGAAACCTCCGGCCGGGTGATGGACCTGCTCGGCGCCCAGGCCCGCGAGGCCGGCGCCGCCTTGCTGATCGTCACCCACTCCGAAAGGGTCGGGGCGGCCGCCGATCGCTGGCTGGCCCTGACCCGCGAAGGTCTGCGCCCTCATGGCTGACGCCGCCCGGCGACCCAGCCCCAAGGCGAGCATGAGAGCCATGCTGTGGCTGATCCTCGGCGAGTGGCGCAGCCAGCCGGTGCGGGTGGTCACCGCCGCGCTTGCCATCGCCGTGGGCGTGGCCCTGGGCTTCGCCGTCCACCTGATCAACGCCTCGGCCCTGACCGAATTTTCCAAGGCGATCAGCACCGTCAACGGCGACGCCGACCTGCAGGTGCAGTCGGTTTCCCCCGCCGGTTTCGATGAGAACCTTTACCCGAAGCTGGCCCGCGCCCCGGGCATCGCCCTGGCCAGCCCGGTCATCCAGTTGACCGGCGTCGTCCCCGGCGAGGACCAGCGGCTGACCCTGATCGGCCTCGACATCTTCCGCGCCGCCGCGGTCACGCCCAACCTGTTGGGTCGGCCATCAGGGGGCGGAGAGGGCGGCTTCGGCGGGGCCGGCGCGGTGTTCGACGAGCGCTCGGCCTTCGTCTCTCCCGCCCTCATGGAGGGCCGCAAGCCCGGCCAGATCATCACCATCGCCGCCGGTGGCCGCACCGTGCCGCTGACCATCGCCGGACCCCTGCCGGGCGTGGCCGAGGGCCGCCGCATCGTGGTCATGGACATCGCCGCCGCCCAATGGCGCTTCGGCCAGCTGGGCCGCCTGCAGCGCGTCGACCTGAAGCTCAGGCCTGGCGCCGAACCGGCCGCCGTCCGCTCAACCCTGACCAGGCTCCTGCCCCCCGAGGCCGAGATCGTCACCCAGGAGAGCCAGACCCGGCGCAGCGACAGCCTCTCCCGCGCCTACCGCGTCAACCTCAACATGCTGGCCCTGATGGCCCTGCTGACCGGGGCCTTCCTGGTCTTCTCGGCCCAGTCGCTGTCGGTCGCCCGCCGCCGCGCCCAGTTCGCCCTGCTGCGGGTGCTGGGGGTGGGCCGCCGGGCGCTGCTGGTACAGGTGCTGACCGAGGGGGCCATCGTCGGCGCCGTCGGTTCGGCCATGGGGCTGGGTCTTGGCCTCTTCCTCGCCGACACCGCCCTTCGCCTGCTCGGTGGCGATCTGGGCAGCGGCTACTTCCAGGGCGCCCGGCCAACCCTGATCTTCGCCCCCATCGCGGCCGGCGTTTTCTTCGTCCTCGGCCTCGCCTGCGCCGTGGTCGGCAGCCTGATCCCGGCCCGCGAGGCGGCCAACGCCCAGCCCGCCGTGGCCCTCAAAAACGTCGGCGACGCCATCGACCCTTCGGCCCGGCCGGGCGTGCGCCTGGCCCTGGTCCTGCTGGGCCTCGGCGCCGCCTGCGCCTTTGCCCCGGCCGTCTACGGCCTGCCGCTGCTCGGCTACCTCTCCATGGCCCTACTGCTGGCCGGCGGAGTGGCGGCCATGCCCTGGCTGGCCCGGCTGCTGCTGTCGCCGCTGGAAGCCCGAGCCCTGCCGAGCCCCGCCGCCGAACTGGCCGTCCGGCGTCTGTGGGGCGCGCCGTCCCAGGCCGCCGTCGCCCTCTGCGGCATCGTTGCCTCCACCTCGCTGATGATCGCCATGGCGGTCATGGTCTCCAGCTTCCGCGGCTCGGTCGACGACTGGCTGGGCCAGGTGCTGCCGGACGATCTCTACATCCGCTTTGCCGGCCCCTCGGAGGTCGGCGGCCTCGATGCCGCCGGCCAGGCAAAGGTGGCCGCCGTGCCCGGCGTCGCCGCCGTCCACTTCACCCGCGCCACGCCGCTGCGCCTCTCCAGCGACGCCCCGCCCGTCGCCCTGGTCGCCCAGCCGATCACCCGCGAAAACCCCGGCGCCCGCGTGCCGTTGATCGGCAAGTCCCGCGCGGCTCCGGCCGGCCTGACTCCCATCTGGGTCAGCGAACCGGCCGCCTGGCTCAACCATTTGAAGGTCGGCCAGACGATCGAGCTGCCACTCAAGGGCCGTCCACGCGTCTATGTCGCCGGCATCTGGCGCGACTACGCCCGCCAGAACGGCGCCGTGGTCCTGACCAGCGAGGACTACAGCCGCCTGACCGGCGACGCCCTGCGCGGCGAGGCTTCCCTCGAACTGAAGCCCGGCGCCAGGCCCGAGACCGTCGGCGCCGCCGTTCGCGCCGCCCTGCCGCCGGAGGTCGCGGCCCGCACCGAGATGCTGCGCCCGGGGCAGATTCGCGCCATCGCCCTTGGCCTCTTCGACCGCAGCTTCGCCATCACCTATGTGCTGGAACTGGTCGCCATCCTGGTCGGCCTGGCCGGCGTCGCCGCCACCGTCTCGGCCCAGACCCTGGCCCGCACCAAGGAGTTCGGCATGCTGCGCCACCTGGGCGTCCGCAAACGCCAGATCACCGCCATGCTGGCCATCGAGGGCGCCCTGCTCGGCACGGTCGGCGTCGCCGCCGGTCTGACGCTGGGGCTGCTGATGAGCCAGGTGCTGATCCATGTGGTCAATCCGCAGTCCTTCCACTGGACCATGCAGACCCGCCTGCCCTGGGGTCTCTTCGCGGTGGTGACGGTGACCCTGATCGCCGCCTCGGCCGGCGCCGCCCTGCTGGCCGGCCGCCGGGCCCTGTCGACGGACGCCGTCCGCGCCGTGCGGGAGGATTGGTGATGCACCCTCTGCTCGCCGCCCTGGCCGCTCTGTTGTTGATCGCCGCCGACACCGGCCGCGTCGCGCCGGTCTATGCCCCGGTCACCCCGGCCGGGACCATCGCCTTCCCGCGCGACCACGGCTCCCATCCCCAGTTCCGCACCGAGTGGTGGTACGTCACTGGCTGGCTCGACGCCCCGGACGGCCCGCTCGGCTTCCAGGTCACCTTCTTCCGCACCCGCCCGAACGTCGACCAGGCCAACCCCAGCGCCTTCGCCGCCAAACAGGTGCTGTTCGCCCACGCCGCCCTGTCGGACCCGAAGCTGGGCAAGCTGCTGCACAGCCAGCGCGTCGCCCGCGCCGGCCTGGGCCTGGCCGAGGCCTCCGAGACCGACGGCAACCTCATTCTCGACGACTGGTCGCTCCGGCGTGGCCGTGACGACCTCTGGCGCACTCACGCCGGCGGCGACGACTTCGCCCTCGACCTGACCTTCGCCCCCGGCCAGCCGCCGCTGCTGCAAGGCCAGAACGGCTACAGCCGCAAGGGACCCGCGCCCAGCGAAGCCAGCCACTACTACAGCCTGCCGCAGATGGCGGTGACGGGCACGGTCCGGCGCGGCGGCAAGACGGTGAAGGTCACGGGCAAAGCCTGGCTCGACCGCGAATGGTCCTCGACGCTTCTGAACCCGGCAGCCGTCGGCTGGGACTGGGCGGGCCTCAACCTGGCGGACGGCGGCGCCCTGACCGCCTTCCAGGTCCGCGACGCGGCCGGCAAACCCCTATGGACCGGCGGCTCCTACCGCAGCCCGTCGGGCCAGCTGACCGTCTTCCGCCCCGGCGAGCTGAAGTTCGAAGCCCGCCGCCGCTGGCGCTCGCCGCGCACACAGGCGCTTTACCCGGTCGAGCAGGCGATCACCGCTCCTTTGCCCGGCGGGTCGAGATCCATTGTCCTGCGGCCTCTGTTCGACGACCAGGAACTCGATAGCCGGGCCGGCGGCGGTCCCGTCTATTGGGAAGGCGCGGTTAGTAGCGAAGAGGCTCGGGGGTATCTCGAACTCACCGGCTATTTCGGCAAGCTGACGCTCTAGGGCCTGTCAGGCCGAAGTGTACGCGGTTCGGCCGCCTGGGCATGCTCTAAACGTTTGAATCTAGACCCTTTCAGGTTTTGATGAGTACATCAAAACCTGAAAGGGTCTAGGGTCCTACGGGTCACCTCCGATATCCCGCGTCAGGTGACGGGACAGCCGGACGCTCCGACGGATGTCGGCCCTGTCGGTGACGGTGTCGTTTTGGCGATGTCTAGAGAGCGCGGCCCGCAGCCACGCCAGAAGGGTTCTGGGTTTCATTCCAACCTTGTTGCGATGTCATGTGAGTGGGTGCGTAGGGCATGGGTCACTCTCCTGTTCGCAGGGGTTGGCGGGCGCGTGAGCCCGAAGGACGGCACTCTCTAGCAGTCGATCAGCGCTTCAGCAAATCGGCCGGCACGGTGGGCTCCGAGATCAAGCGCTCGAACGCCTTCCAGCGGCCATGCTGGTCCGGCGCGGCGGCCTCGACTTAGGCCTGGCTCATGTCCTGGCCAAGGCCGTAGTTGATCACATAGCTGCGGTAGTTGTCGGTAAAGCTGACCGACTGCTCGGCCCGGGCGCGGCTGATCAGTTGGTACTTCTGGGCCAGGGCGATGGCCGTCTCGCGGTCGATCTCGCCGTCCAGGTACATCCGGGCGATGGTCAGGCGGGCCCCGGCCAGGTCCTTTGTCGCTTCGCCCAACGACACTTGGCGCTCGGCCGTGGCCGGGTTGAGACCGGCCAGCGGTAACAGCACGTCGCTCTCGAAAGCAGTCTTGTCGGCCAGCGGGAAGGCCAGGTCGATGCCGTAGTTGGCGGTGCCCTCTGCGATCAGCGACATCGGGCTGTACAGCGGATAGACGGTGAACTCGATCCAGCCCCGGCCTTTGGCCAGCCTCTGTTCGAGCAGCATGTTCAAGGCGTGGTAGCCCGGATAGCCCTCGTGACAGCCCAGGTCGATGGCCCGACTGATGCTGATCGGCAGGTCGGCGTTGATCTGGATCAGGCTGGTGGCGTTGCCCTTGTACCTGTTGTAGCCCGACCAGCTCTTGCCCTTCACGAACTCCAGGGTGAACTGCTAGGCCGTCGGCAGAGCGATGTAGGCGGCCGTGCGCTTGCGGCACTCGGCGATGCTGGCCCGCATGACCGGCTCCAACCGACCGGTGGGGATGATGTAGCGGTTCTGGAAGGCGTCGACACGTTGCCACAGCGGCCCCTCGCCGGGGACCAGCGCCTCGATCTTGGCAGGATCGGATCGTAGGCGCTCAGGGGTTTGAGCTGCGGGCGGATACCGAACAGGCCCTCGGCTTCATCGGCGAATTTGAGCTTTCGCCCAGCGCCATGGAGAGCCGGGTGTCGGCGGCCTGCAGCTGGCCGGCGAGGCGGGCGCTCAGGACCCGCGCGTCACCGCGCAGCGTGGCCTGGTCGCGAGTGTTGGCCTTGGCGGCCTCCTGTCACTCAGGCGGCCCGTAGTAGGCATCGACGTAGCCCTCCTCGCGGACGCCCGCTTCGAGGGGCAGCTTCACGAAGTCGATGGCGATGGCGTCCAGGCTGTCGGGAGCGGCCTTGGGGGTTGCCGCGCAGGCGGTCAGCAAACAGGCGGCGAGGATGGGCAGCAGGCGATTGAACATGGAAAACCACGGAAGCTGAGAGCCTCCGGGGTTTTCCATGGGGGGACCGGCTTGGCCAGATCAGCGCCTGGGCATCAGGTCCTGGGCCTTGTGGCCGTACTTGCTCCAAAGGGCGGCGCCGCCGGCGATGGCGGCCCGGCGCGTCGCCGGATTGGCCAGCAGGCCGATGGCGGCGATGCCGCCGACCACGGTCAGCACGGCCAGCAGCGGGTGGGCCCGGGCGGTGGCGGCAAGGCTGGTCCCGGCGACCGAGAGATTGGCGCGGGCGTCCTGCGCGGTTTCGACCACCCGGTCGCGGGCGTCGAGCGCCGTTTCGGCCACCGCCGCGCGGGTGTCGGGGCCGAAGAAGCGGTCGAGGAAACTGAACGCGCCGCCGCCGTCGTTGGCGGGCGCGCGATCGCTGAACGCGTTGGGAACGTAGGTGGGATCTTGGGCGGCCGCCATGGGGGAACTCCTTGAACTGTTCCCCCTCAAACGCCCGAAGGCCTGGGTCGATCCAGCCTAAAGCAACCAGGTCCCGGTATGCAGGGTGACGTCGCCGCTGATCTTCATCGTGTAGTCGGCCTCGCCGTCGCCATCGACGTCCAGTTTCAGAGTGGTGGTTCCGCCCCTGTAGCTGAGGCTCATCTGGCCGGCGACGCCGGTCAGCTCAGCCACGGCGGTGAAGGCCTGATCCCCATCCGTGCCCGCATCGGCGTCGATGGCGGTCAGGTTGATCAGGTCGCCGTCGCCGATCGAGAAATCGCTGATGCGATCCTTCTCCTTCAGGCCGATGCTGTCGGCGGTAAGGATGAAGGTGTCCGCCCCGGCTCCGCCGCTCATGCGGTCGTTGCCGCGGCCGCCGGTCAGGCTGTCCGCCCCGCCGCCGCCGGCCAGGGTGTCGGCGCCATCCAGGCCCAGCAGCTTGTTGGCCCCGCTGTTGCCGGTGATCTTGTTCCTGTCCGCGTTGCCGGTTCCGTCGGTGGCCGTCGTGCCGGTCAGCTCCAGCTCCTCGAAAAAGGCGCCGAGACTCCAGGTGACCGCCGACTCGACAGTGTCGCGGCCGCCCAGGCGAGCTTCGTGCAGGATGTCGCCGACCACATCGACGATGTAGGTGTCGTCGCCGACGCCGCCATGCAGGGTATCGACCCCGGCTCCGCCGTCGAGGGTGTCGCGGCCCTGGCCGCCGTAAAGCTTGTCCTCGCCGGCCCCGCCATTGAGTTCGTCGGTCCCGCGTTGGCCGAACAGCTCGTCGGCCCCGTTGTCGCCGTTCAGGGTGTCCTTGCCCCGGCCGCCGTCAAGGAAGTCGATGCCTTCGCCGCCGTTGAGGGTGTCCTCATCGCCCCAGCCGAAGAGATGATCGCTGCCCTCGCCGCCGTTCAGGGTATCGTCGCCGCGCATGCCGTCGATGGTGTCGTCGCCGGCCAGGCCGCTGAAGGTGTCATCGGCCCCGCCACCGCGGATCATGTTGTCATCGTCCGGATCGTCCAGCGACTGGGCGACCGCGGTGGTCAGCAGCAGGCCGAGCGCGTCCTGGTCGTCGCCGGCTGCAGCGGCGGCAAGCTCCTGGGCGATGGTGCTGGCGCTGGACATGGAAGATCCCCTCACGAACTGCGGCCACCCTAGCCGCTAAGCCCGAAGCCGCACAACGACTCAGTCGTGGCGGGCGAGCCCTTTGAGCAGGGTCTGGAAGGCGGCCCGGCGCAGGGCCGAGGGGTCGACGTTGGGCGACAGCTTGCCCGCCAGCTGCAGCACCACCCCGCCATGCAGCGTCGCCCACAGCATGTGGGCGATCAGCTCGGGATCGCCCTTGGCCTGGCCGCCTTCGACCAGACCCCGGGCCTGGCCGACCATCATCTCCCGGGCCCTGCCGCTGGCCGCGACCAGGTCCGGATAGTCGGCCTCGTTGGGTTGCGACAGGTCAAACATCAGGCGGTAGGCGTCGGACTGCTCGAGGGCGAAGCGGACATAGGCGCGGCCGACCGCCTCGGAGCGGGCGACCGGGTCGGTTTCGGCATGAAAGGCGGTTTCCAGCGCCTCGGCGAAGCGGGAAAAACCGTTGGCCCGGACGGCGGCCAGGATGTCGTCCTTGTCCTTGAAGTAGCGATAGGGGGTCATCGGGCTGACCCCCAGCTCGGCGGCCAGCTGGCGCATGGTCACCGCCCCAGGGCCATGCTCGGCAAACAGATGCTCGGCGGCGATGCAGAGCCGCTCGCGGAAGTCTTCGACCTGGGAGGGGGAGAGAGCGCGGGGCACGGACACAAACCATGAGAAGCTGTTGTCAGACGCTATAGCTTACATTATAAGTTTACATCGTAAATAACGAGGGTGCCATGAACCGCTGGGACTACCTGATCGCCAAGGATGATCTGACCCGGGCTGAGCTGCGCGCCGCGCCGGCCGCCGAACTGGCCGAGGGCGAGGCCCTGCTGGCCGTCGAGCGGTTTTCGGTGACGGCCAACAACGTCACCTATGGGGCGATGGGCGACGCCTTCGGCTACTGGCAGTTCTTCCCCGGCCCCGACGGGTTCGGGCGCATTCCGGTCTGGGGCTTCGCCACCGTCGTGGCCTCGAAGGCCGAGGGGATTGAGCCCGGCCTGCGCCTGTTTGGCTACCTGCCGATGTCGAGCCACTTCACGGCAAAGCTGGAAAAGCGGGGTGGCGGCTTTATCGATGCGGCCGCGCATCGCGCCCAGCTGCCGCCGACCTACAACCAGTATGCGGAAGCCGCGACGCCGACCGCGACGGACGATCACCGCGCCCTGCTGCGGCCGCTGTTCGGCACCAGCTGGCTGATTGACGACTTTCTCGAGGAGGCGGGCGACTTCCGGGCGAAATCGGTGATCCTGACCAGCGCCTCCAGCAAGACGGCGCTGGGTCTGGCATATCGCCTCGCCAAGCGCGGCGTCGCCGTCGTCGGCCTGACCTCGCCAGGCAACAAGGCGTTCCTGGAGGATCTGGGGACCTTCGCCCAGATCGCCGCCTATGACGACATCGATGGCCTGAGCCTGGGCGGCCCGGTGGTCATTGTCGATTTCGCGGGCAACGCCGGGGTCATCGGCCGGCTGCATCGCAAGTTCGCCGACGCCGTGGTGCACAGCGCCATCGTCGGGGTCACCCACTGGGAGGCCTCGCCGGAGCAAGCCGAACTTCCTGGCGCCGCCCGCGCCCTGTTCTTCGCCCCCGACCAAATCCGCAGGCGGGCTGGAGCGTGGGGTTCGGCGGAGTTCGACCGGCGGTTCACCGAAGCCCTGGCCGACTTCGTCGCGAACAGCCCCTGGCTGAAGCTGAAGACCGTCGATGGCCCGGACGGGCTGGCGCGGGCCTGGACGGCGGTGGTCGGCGGCAAGGCGGCTCCCGACACCGGGCTGATCGTCAAACTCTAGAAAAAACACGGGAGAAGCGGACCATGGACGGCGAATCTCGGGGCAACCCCTTTCTGCGCGGCAACTTCGCGCCGGTGCGTAGCGAAGACGACTTCGACCTGGCCGTCATCGGCCTGCTGCCGGAGGCCATCTCCGGGACCCTGTATCGCATCGGCCCCAACCCGCAGTTCGAGCCGGATGAGCGGGCCTACCACTGGTTCGGCGGCGACGGCATGGTCCACGCCTTCGAGATCGCCGGCGGCAAGGTGCGCTACCGCAACCGCTATGTCCGCACCCCGCGCTGGCAGACCGAGAACGCCGCTGGCCGGCGCCTCTACGGCCCGATGGGCAACCCGATGTTGACCGACCCGTCGGTGATGGGCGCCGACAGCGGCGTGGCCAACACCAACATCATGCTGCACGCCGGCCGCCTGCTGGCGCTGGAGGAGGCCCACGCGCCGTTCGAGGTCGAGGCCGGAACCCTGGAGCCCGTCGGCTACCGCGACTTCGGCGGCAAGGTCACCGCCCACCCCAAGGTCGATCCGCGCACCGGCGAGATGGTTTTCATCGCCTATTCCGACGACGAGATGCCGCTCAGCAACAAGGTCAGCTGGGGCGTCGCCGGAGCCGACGGCGTATTGATCAAACGCGAGACCTTCGAGGCCCCCTACTGCTCGATGATCCACGACTTCGCCCTGACCGACCGCTTTGTCGTCATCCCGCTGCTGCCCCTGACCGGCAGCCTCGATCGGGCGATGAGCGGCAAGCCGGCCTTCGCTTGGGAGCCGGAAAAGCCGGCCCAGCTGGCCATCATCGACCGCGAGAAGGGGATCGCCTCCCTGCGTTGGGCTCCGGTTTCGGCCGGCTACCTCTTCCATGTGACCAACGCCTGGGAGGAGGGGACAAGCCTGGTGGTCGATGTCATGCGCTATCCGCAGGCGCCGTTCTTCCCGCTGGCAGACGGCTCGCCGGGCCGGGAGACCGGGGCGGTCAGCCTGCGCTGGCGGATCGACCTCTCTGGTCCCGAGCCGGTGGCCACTGAGCAGATTCTCGACGAACTGGCCGGCGAGTTCCCTCGCTGCGACGAACGCCGCGCCCAGCAGCCACACCGCCACGCCTGGTTCTCCGGCCAGCAACGTCGCCCCGGCGACATTCGTGGCGACAGCCTGGCCCATCTGGACACCCACACCGGTGTCCGCAGCCTGTGGACCGAGGAGGGCGTCGGCGGCGTCGGCGAGCCGGTCTTCGTGCCCCGCTCGGCCGATTCGGCCGAGGGCGACGGCTGGATCCTGACCATCCTGTTCCGGTCCCGCACCGACAGCAGCGAGCTGGCGGTGTTCGACGCCCTCGACGTCGCCGCCGGCCCGATCGCCTTGGCTCCCGTGCCGCGCCGCATCCCGTTCGGCTTCCACGCCAACTTCGTTGCCCAATAGGCAACAGGTTCGGTTGTTCGCCGCCGGCCCCCCATTCATAGGTTGCTCCGCCCACGGGTCGGTCTAGGATAAAAACCAACGGTGGGCAGGGGGCCAGCCGGTGCGGTCAAGGCTGGACGCGTGATTGTTCGGGCCGAGCGTGAGCGGGGCTGATGGGTATCGCCGATCTGGCGGTTTTGGACTGGGGCGGCGTCGTCATCGACGCGGCCGGGCCTGAGTCCGTGCGTGGCAGGGCGGCGGGAACCGACGCCGTGCCCATGGGCCTGCGCCGAAGGATGCCGAAATTCTCGCTGGCCGCGGTGCGGTGCGCTGTCGGCGTCGCGACGCCGGGCTGCGAGCTGGTGTTCGCCTCCCGCTACGGCGACGTGACCACCGCCCTCTCGCTCTCCGAGGCCATCGTCGCGGCCGACCTGCTGTCGCCGTCCGCCTTCTCGGCCTGTGTCCACAACGCCGCCCCGGGGCTGACCGCCCAGGTGGTCGGCGAGAAATCCAGCCACACGGCGGTCGCCGCCGGTGACGCCAGCCTGGCCGCCGGCTTGCTGGAGGCCTGGCTGAGGCTGTCGTCGGGCGAGGCCAGCCAGGTGGTGGTGCTGTTCGCCGAGCAGGCCCTGCCGGGCGCCTACGCCGAGTTCGACCACGAGCCGGGTGCGCCCGACGTCGCCCTGGCGCTGCGCCTTTCCCTGGACTGCGCTGGCGGGGCCGCCCAGGTGGGGCGCGGCCGGGCCGGCGCCCTTGCCTTGCTTGAGGCCCTGGAGGCGGGCGCTACGGCGGTCACGGTCAAGGCTGATATACGGGTGGCCGCCTGATGATGCGGGTGCTGCGCGCGGTCGAACGGGGCGGACGGGTGGTGACCACTGGTCTGTCCTTTGTGCTGTTTGGGGTCGGCGGCCTGGCCATGGCCCTGGCCATCTTCCCGCTGATCAACATCGGCTTCCACGCCCGCGACCTGCGTCAGCGCATCGCCCAGATCATCGTGCAACGGACCTGGCGGCTCTACATCCGCATCATGTGGCTGATGGGCACTGTCAGCTACGAGTGCCGCGGCGAGGAAAAGCTCAAGGCCGACCACGGGGTGATGGTGGTTGCCAACCACCCATCCCTGCTCGACATCGTTTTCATGATGGCCTTCATGCAGCGCACCAAATGCGTGGTGAAGGCCGGGGTATGGAACAACCCGTTCATGGCCGGGGTGGTGCGGGCCGCCGGCTACATCCCAAACCTCGGCGATCCCGAACGACTGCTCGAGGACTGCGCCCAGGCGCTGCGCGAGGGCAATAATGTGGTGATCTTCCCGGAGGGCTCCCGCACGGTTCCGGGCCAGCCCCGGGTCATGCAACGCGGCTTTGCCTATGCGGCGTTGAAGGCCGGCGCGCCGGTTCGGCTGGTCAGTATCACCTGCGTGCCGCCAAATCTGCAGAAGGGCGTGCCCTGGTACCGCGTCCCGGTCACAAAGCCGCACTGGACGCTGACGGTGCATGACCGCATTGAAGTTTTCGAATTTGCGGGGCAAGACCCGCTCCCTGTCGCCGCGCGTCATCTGGTGACTCGCGTTGATACGATGATGGAAGAGAAGCTGCGCGCATGAGCGACCTGGAAAACGACATCAAGCTGATGATCATTGATGTCCTGAATCTCGAGGATGTCAGTCCCGGCGACATCGACGCGGAGGAAAACCTGTTCGGCGATTCCGGCCTGGCGCTCGACTCGATCGACGCGCTTGAGATTGGCGTCGGCGTCCAGAAAAAGTACGGCATCAAGATCAATGCCGAGGACAAGAGCACCCGGGCCCACTTCCAGTCGGTTCGTTCGCTCGCCGAGTTCGTCGCCGCGCAACAAGCCGCCGCGTGACGGAGGGGAAGATGGACAGACAGGCCGTTTACAAAGAGATCGCCGACTTCCTGGTCGAAAGCTTCGAAGTGCCGGAGCATGAGCTGAGCCCGGACGCCGATCTGGTGGAAAACCTCGGGCTCGACAGCATCGACGCGGTCGACCTGATGGTGAAACTGCAGGAAATCACCGGCAAGAAGGTGACGCCCGAGCAGTTCAAGAGCGTGCGGACGATCAACGACGTGCTCGACGTTGTGGACCAGCTGTCGTCGAATGGCTGACGGCTCGGCGGGTCCGCCCGCCCCCATCCCGGGGAGGGGGGGACGCCCGGACCTGGCAACCGTCGCCCTGGCGGTCGTCACGCTCCTCTACCCCTTCATTGCCCTGTTCGCCGTCAAGGCCGTCGGCCCGATCCCCGTGGTCGCCGCCCTGTGCCTGCTCATGGTGCTGCGGGTGGCCCTCGGCTGGGGCAAGGGCGTGCCGCTGGCCCTGGCCCTGGCCCCGCTGGCCGTGGCCCTGCTGATGGGCCTGATGATGATCTGGGACGCCCACAAGGCGGTGCGCTTCTATCCGGTGTTCATGAACGGCGCGATGCTGGCGGCCTTCGCGGCCAGCCTGTTCAAGGGCCCCAGCATGATCGAGCGCCTGGCCCGCATCGCCGAGCCGGACCTGCCGCAGGCCGGGGTGCGCTACATCCGCAAGGTGACCATGGTCTGGTGCGGCTTTCTGTTCCTGAACAGCCTGGTAGCCCTGTGGACCGCGCTCTACGCCAGCCTTGAAATCTGGACCCTCTACAACGGCTTTGTCTCCTACGTGCTGATGGGCGCCCTGTTCGGCGGCGAGTTCCTGGTGCGCCGGTTTGTGCGGGCCCGCGAGCCGGGATGAGCCCCTTCATCGCCACCCTGCTGACGGCCCCGACCGACCAGGTGCTGTTCACCGGTGAGACGCCGGTCACCGCCGGCCAGCTCCGCGCCACCGCCGCCGACCTCGCGCCGCGGATGGTCGGCGAGGCGCCGCTGTTCCTTCACACCGCCTCGGCCGCGCTGTTCGCCGCCGCCCTGCTGGCCGCCGCCGTGACCCGCAAGCCCCTGGTATTGCCGGCCCACACCCAGGCCGCCTATCTGGCCGAGGTCGGCGGGGCCCGCGCGACGCTGCTCGACGACGCGGCCATCGCCCTGTCGGACGGCGCCGACGCGACCTTCATCGGCGGCGCGGCCGACGACGTGGCCCTAAGCTTCTTCACCTCCGGCTCGACTGGCGTTCCCAAGCGTATCGAGCGCCGCCTCGCCCAGATGGAGACCGAGGCCCGCGCCCTGGAAGCCGTCTTCGGCCCGGAGGCCGGCGCCGTGCAGGCCACCGTCTCGCACCAGCATATCTACGGCCTGATCTACCGCATCGTCTGGCCGGTGATGGCCGGCCGGCCCAGCGCCGCCCGGGCCGCCGAATACTGGGAAAACCTCGACGGTAAGCTGGGGGCCGGCGTCACCCTGATCTCCAGCCCCGCCCACCTGAGCCGCCTGCCGCCGGCCATGGACCTGGCGATCCAGTCTCCAGGCCTGATCTTCTCCTCCGGCCAGCTGCTGCAGACCCCGGCCGCGCTGGCCTGCACCGCCGCCTTCGGCCGGCCGGTCACCGAGGTGCTGGGCAGCACCGAGACCGGCGGGGTCGCCTGGCGCCGCCAGCAGCGGGGCGACGAGCCCTGGACGCCGTTCGAGGTGGTCAGCCTCGACTGGGCGCAGGACGGCGCCCTGAGCGTCTCCTCCCCCTATTTCGACGGCGGCGAACCCTTCCCGATAGGTGATCGCGGCGAGGCCTTGCCCGACGGCCGCTTCCGCCTGCTCGGCCGCGCCGACCGCATGGAGAAAATCGACGGCAAGCGCGTCTCGCTGACCCGAGTGGAGGAGGCCCTGGCCGGCTTGCCGGACGTCACCGAAGCCGCCGCCCTGACGCTGGTGGACCGCAGGGGCGCGCTTGCCGCCATCGTCGCCCTCAGTCCCGAGGGCCAGGCCGCGCTCGACACCCAAGGCGCTTTCCGGTTGGGCCGCCATCTTCGCGCCGCCTTGGCCGATAGACTGGAGCCGATCGAGCGGCCCAAACACTGGCGGTTCGTCGATCGCCTGCCGACCGACGCCCAGGGAAAACACCGCTTGAGTGACCTTCGCGCCCTGTTCGATGCGCCCCGCGTGCCACCCTATGAGGTGTTCGCCCGCGAGGGTGATGTCGCGCACCTGAGGGTGACCCTGCCGCCGACCCTGGCCTGGTTCCTGGGCCACTTCCCCGGCGAGCCCATTCTGCCGGGCATCAGTCAGGTACAGATGGCCGTGCTGCTGGCCGGCGAGGTGCTCGGCTGGGCCCCGGAGGGCTCTGACCTCAACCGAGTCAAGTTCAGGGACATCGTCCGGCCAGGCGAGACCCTCGAGCTGACGCTGACCGCTGATCGCGACAAAGGGCGGCTGGCCTTCCGTTGGCAGCGCGCCAACGGCGGCGAGGCTTCGTCCGGCAGCGTCGGCTAGGCAACAACCCTTAACGGGTGACTTTTCGGGCCAATGGGCCTATGAAGGCGGACCGCTGGCCAAGACCTTGGGCGCCAGCGGCTGAGAGGGACGGCCCGAGGCCGCGTACTCCCGCCTGAGGCCAAGCGGCGCCGCATGGAAATTTCGTGTCCATCGCCCGCCGGGCTACCCTGACAGGAGACCCTATGATCGAGGAAGGTTTCATCCGCCTCTACGCCAACGACTTCGCCAGCCTGGCGGCTCGCGCCGAGGCCGGGGTCGAGGTGGAGGCCCTGGTCCAGAAGCGGATCGGCGAGGCGCGCAGCCACGCGGCCCTCATGGACGCCCGCAAGGGCGACGGACACCTGCCAGCGGTCGCCGACCGCCTGGTCGAGGAGGCCAGCCGCACCAGCAGCCGCGTCGTGCGGGAAATGCAGGATGTGGCCGGGGCCATGGCCCGTCGCCGCGAATTCCTGGAACGCGTCGCCGACATCCTGCGCACGCCGCCGACGACGGCCAAGGTCACCATGGCCGTTCGCCAGGCCTGAACCGGCTCGGCAGACAAGCGCCAGCCAGATACGAAAAAGGGCCGGCTCCTCGCGGAGCCGGCCCTTCTCGTTGGTTACGCTCGAAGGCTAATTAAGCCTGGAGGTTGCCAGCGGACATCTTGCCGCTACGCTTGTCCTTCTCGAGTTCGTACGTGATCTTTTGACCTTCTTCGAGGCCGCGGAGACCCGCGCGCTCGACGGCGGAGATGTGCACGAAGACATCAGCGCCACCTTCATCGGGTTGGATGAAGCCGAAGCCCTTGGTTCCGTTGAACCACTTGACGGTGCCGGTAGACATATTGGTAGTCCTTAGTTCAAGAGTTCTCGCCCGCACGCGAGTCGCGCGGGTGATCAATTTCGAGATGGTCGGGGGGGTAGGTCCGGGCGCTTCACCTTGGTGAAGCATGGATATACGGCCGAACCGAGACGAATTCGATGACCCAAAACTGGCAGACCTTCGCGGTTTCTGCAAGGATTATCTCAGGAAGTGTTCTTCCGGGGCTCGTATTGGCCCATAAGCATCCCGATATGACTTTCAGGCGTTTTGTCGGTGGACGGCGAATCCTGCCAGCCATCGGAGCTCCCATGACCCTTCTCGACCGCCTTCCCGGACTGACCGACGCCGAAGTCATCAACCTGCTGGCCAACGCGCGTCGTCTCAGTGAAGGCGACCACGCGGCCCGCAAAGCGGCGGCCGCCGAGATTCTGCCGGCGCTGGAAGCCGAGGCCGAGACCCGCGCCGTCGCCAAGTCCGCCGCCCTGTCGGCGGCCCGCAAGGCGCGCGTTCCGACCAAGCGCAAGCTTGTCGAAGAGCCGGTGGCCGATGAAGACGACGAGGAAGAGGAAGAATCGGTCGCGGAACTGGCCTGATAAAGTACCTCTCCGGAATCTGCACCACGCCTGCAACGGGTTCAAGAATTGATCGTTGAACAGCTTCGGGTGGGGTCAGGTGCTGGCTCCGTAATCGCTGGAGCAAGCTTTGCCGACAACATCGAAATCTTCGCGGCAGGTTGATGAGCCGGCTCGTATATCGACCGGCAATGAGGGTCTTGATGACATCCTCAAGGGCGGCCTCGATGCCGACCGGATGTATCTCTACGAGGGCCGCCCCGGCACCGGCAAGACGACCATTGCCCTGCAGTTCCTCATGGAGGGCGCCCGGCTCGGCGAGCGCGTTCTCTATATCAGCCTGTCGGAGAACCGCCGCGAGCTGGACCTCGTCGCCCGTCGCCACGGCTGGGACATAAGCGGCATCGACGTTTTCGAACTGGTCGCCCCCGAATCCATCCTCGACCCCGAGCGTGAACTGACCGTGCTTCATCCGGTCGAGGTCGAGCTTAGCGAGACTACCCGGCTGGTCTTCGAACAGGTCGAGGCGTTGAACCCGACCCGGTTGGTGATCGACAGCCTGTCGGAGCTGCGCCTGCTTGCCCAGAGTTCGCTGCGCTACCGCCGCCAGATCCTGGCCCTGAAGCACTTCTTCACGACGCGCAGCTGCACCGTTGTCCTGCTTGACGACCTGACCTCCCAGGAGACCGATCTGCAACTGCACTCCATCTCGCACGGCGTCGTGCTGCTGGAGCAACTTGCTATCGATTACGGCTCCGAGCGGCGGCGTCTGCGGGTTGTCAAGATGCGGGGCATCAGCTTCCGCGGCGGCTTCCACGACTTCAAGATCGAAAAGGGCGGACTGTCGATCTATCCGCGCCTGGTCGCGGCGGAACATCACGGCGCCTTCGCCGGAGAGTTCACGGCCAGCGGCAATGCCGAACTTGACCGCCTCCTCGGCGGCGGGCTGGAGCGGGGCACCAATGCGCTCTTCATCGGGGCGGCTGGGGTGGGCAAGTCGTCGCTCGCCTTGACCTACGCCATCGCCGCCGCCGACCGGGGCGAACACGCCGTCTATTTCGCCTTTGACGAGGGCCGCGGGACCCTGGAGGCGCGAGCCCATACCCTCGGCCTTGCGCTACAGGACAAACTGGACAGTGGCCTGATCCGCTACCAGCAGATCGACCCAGCCGAGATGTCGCCCGGCGAGTTCGCGGCGAACGTGCGGCGCAGCGTCGAGAAGGATGACGCCCGCGTCGTCATTATCGACAGCCTCAACGGCTACCTCAACGCCATGCCGGACGGGCGCTTCCTGATCCTGCAGATGCACGAGCTGCTCAGCTTTCTGTCCCAGAAGGGCGTTCTGACGATCCTCGTCCTGGCGCAGAACGGCCTGGTCGGACCGATGGAGACGCCGCTCGACATCAGCTACCTCAGCGACTCGGTCATCATGCTGCGCTACTTCGAGCATGCCGGCGCCGTGCGTCGCGCCCTGTCGGTGGTGAAGAAGCGCAGTGGCCAGCACGAGCACACCATCCGCGAGTTCAAGCTTTCGTCCGACGGCGTTTCGATCGGCCCTCCGCTGACCCAGTTCAGCGGCATCTTCTCGGGCACGCCCGTCTATAACGGGGACGCCGCGCCCCTTCTGGATGTCCAGGGCCATGGCGCATAGCGACGGCCCCTCAGAGCGGGTGCTGATCTACGCCCTGATTGGCCGGGACGGGCCGGCCACGGCCGACCTGCTGCGGCGCGGCGGGCTCGAGGCCTTCGTCTGCGAGGACCTGGCTTGCCTGGTGGTTGAGCTGAAGCTCGGCGCGGCGGCGGTGTTCGTCGCCGAGGAAGGGCTGTTCGGCAAGGATCTGACCGATCTCTCCGACTGGATCGAGGATCAGCCACCGTGGTCGGACCTGCCCTTCGTGGTGCTGACCAGCCGCCATGAGCAGCCGCGTGTGGCCGCCTGGCGCAAGACCATCGTCGAGACCCTCCGCAACGTCTCCCTGCTGGAACGGCCAGTGCAGGCGATCACCCTGACCAGCGCCGTGCAGGCCGCCCTGCGCGCGCGCCTGCGTCAGCACGAGGTCAAGGCCCTGCTCGGGGCCCGCGAAAAGGCGGCGCAGGAGTTGGAGGCCCTGGTCGCGGCTCGCACCGAAGAACTCCGCGCCGCCAACGGCGAACTGCTGACTCAGATGTCCGAGCGCGCCCGCATCGAGGAGAACCTGCGCCAGGCCCAGAAGATGGAGGCCATCGGCCAGCTGACCGGCGGCGTCGCCCACGACTTCAACAACCTGCTGATGGTGATCCAGGGCGGCCTCGACATGATCGACCGCCAGGATGAGGCAGAGCGCCGCGCCCGACTGCTGCAGGGGATGCGCCAGGCCGCCGAGCGCGGCTCGGCCCTGACCCGACAGCTCCTGGCCTTCTCCCGCCGCCAGCCGCTAGCCCCGGAAGCAGTCGACCTGCGGACCCGCATCGGCGGCATGCGCGAGCTGCTGGACCGATCCCTGCGCGGCGACGTTCACGTCGATCTGGAGTTCGACGACGGCTTGTGGCCGGTCGAGGTCGATCCTGGCGAACTGGAGCTCGTGGTCCTGAACCTGGCCTTCAACGCCCGCGACGCCATGCCAAAGGGCGGGGAGATCGTCATCTCCGCCCACAATATCGAGGACTGGCGCGAGGGGGACATCATTGGCGACTTCGTGCGGGTGGAGGTGCGTGACACCGGGACCGGCATGAGCGAGTCGGTCAGGGCGCGGGTGTTCGAGCCCTTTTTCACCACCAAGGAGATCGGCAAGGGTTCGGGCCTTGGCCTGGCCCAGGCCTACGGCTTCGCGCGGCAGTCCGGCGGTTCGGTCCGCATCGAGTCCAAGCTCGGCGCCGGAACCAGCGTCATCCTCATGCTGCCGCGCTCGACCAAGGCCGTCAGCGAGGCCACCCGGCCGGCGCTGGACACCGGCCCGGTCCGCCTTCCCGGACGCTTCTCCGGCTGTGTCCTGCTGGTCGAGGACGATGACGAGGTCGCGTCGCTGGTCACCGAGATGCTGCGCCAGATTGGCTTTGATGTGACCCGCGCCGCTTCGGCGGCAGGAGGCCTGGGCGCCCTGGCCAATGGCCGCAAGATCGACATCGTGTTCAGCGATATCATGATGCCGGGGGAGATGAACGGCGTCGATCTGGCCCGGGAGATTCTCAACCGCCGCCCGGATCTGCCGGTGCTGCTGACCAGCGGATTCGCCGAGGCCTCGCGCCGGGCGGTCGAGGATGTCGGCGTGCATGTGCTGCCCAAGCCCTACCGGCTGGAAGATCTGGAATGCGCCATCCGCGAGACCATGGGCGCCGCCTAAACTAGGGGTGGGCTGCGGCGACCGCTTGCGCCGTGGTCCAGGCCGAGCTGCCCAGCACCATGGCAAACACCACCAGCGCCCCCGCCCCGACGCGGCGGACCACGCCGCTGGGCAGCTTTCCGGCGCTGCCGACCCGGATGCCGGCCCCCAGGGCGATCCAGCTGCCGCCGACCAGCACGATCATCGCGCAGAGGCAGAGCAGATAGGGCAGGCCCTGAGCCAACCGGCCGTACTTCAGGTGGGGCAGGATGCTGAAGGCGAAAATGACCGCCTTGGGATTGAACAGGGTCGTCGTGAACACCCGGCGGAATTTCACCGGGTCGGTGGAAATCAGGGCGCTGGAGCCTTCCCGCCACAGCTTGACCGCCAGCCAGACCAGGTAGGCGGAACAGACCACCTTCAACGTTACCCCGACCATCGGGTTTTTGCCCACCAAGGGGCCAAGAGCCAGGGTCAGAAAGAGGATGGAGATCATGTAGCCGGCCAGCTCCGCGCCCAGCAGGCGCAGTGACGGCCGCAGCCCGGCCGCCGCCCCGGAGGTGGCGAGCAGGGTATTGGTCGGCCCCGGCGTCCCCAACAGGACCATTGAGGACAGGATGAAGCCGATGGCGGGGTCGATCATCTCAAACGCGCCCGAAGATCACCGAGGTGTTGATGCCGCCGAACGCGAAGTTGTTGGAGGCGAAGAATTCGCCCGAGACGTTTCGACCCGTCCCGCCGACGTAGTCGAGCGGAGCGCAGCGCGGGTCGGCTTCCTTGAAGTTGGCGATCGGCGCGATCCAGCCGTCCCGCAGCATCTCGATGCCCAGCCAGGCCTCAATGGCCCCGCAGGCGCCGAGGGTGTGGCCGAAGTGGCCCTTGAGCGTATGGAAGGGCGCCTTGTCGCCATAGACCTCCAGGGTGGCCTTGGCTTCCGAGGTATCGCCGGCGACGGTCGCGGTGCCGTGGCCGTTGATGAAGGCCAGGTCGGAGGCGGCGATACCCCCATCGCGCAGGGCCTCGCGCATCACCACCGCCTGAACGTCGCCGTCCGGGTGGCTGATGTGGGCCCCGTCGGCGTTGGTGGCGAAGCCCTTGATTTCGGCCAGGGGCGTCGCGCCGCGAGCCAGGGCGTGTTCCAGCTCCTCCAGCACCAGGAACGCGGCGCCCTCGCCGGTGACCAAGCCGTCGCGGGAGACGTCGAACGGACGGCTGGCGGTGTGGTCGTTGATCTTGCTGGTCGCGTAGAGGCGGTCGAAGACCATGGCCATGGTGGGGCACAGTTCCTCCGCCCCGCCGGCCAGCATGACATCGGCCTTGCCGGCCTGAATGGCCTCGACGCTGTAGCCGATGCCCTGCGAGCCGGAGACGCAGGCGCTGGAGGTGGTGATGACCCTGCCCTTGAGGCCGAAATAAACACTGACATTGACCGGCGCGGTGTGGCTCATCATGCGGATGTAGCTGGTGGCGTTCAGCTT
This sequence comes from Caulobacter sp., assembly GCA_046595895.1. Taxonomy (GTDB): domain Bacteria; phylum Pseudomonadota; class Alphaproteobacteria; order Caulobacterales; family Caulobacteraceae; genus Caulobacter. The sequence goes on from JBKJSF010000105.1 coordinate 38,645, forward strand.
GCCGGCCTTGCCGGTGGTAATGAAATTCGTGAAATCGATCGTGGGTTCGGTGGAGCCATAAGACGAACCGGCGGCCACGCCGACACGGCCGCTTTTCAGCACCGGATCGTCCTTGAGGCCGGCCATCTCGAGCGCGCGTCCCGCCGCATCGACCGCCATGACCGAAACCCGCCCCATGGACCGCATCGCCTGGCGCGGAAAGTGTCCTTCATGGGTGAACCAGTCGGCGCCTCCTGCCGCCTTGATGCCCAGGTCGGTGAGTCGTTCCCACTCGGGCATGTAACGGATGCCGGTTTCCCCGGCGCGCATCTTCGCCTCGATCTCGGACCACTGCTGGCCCATCGAGGTGATGCCCGCCATTCCGGTCACCACAACGCGACGCATCACACCAAACCCCCGTTCACCCCGATCACCTGCCGGGTGATGTAACCCGCATTGGGCGAAAAGAGAAACGCGATCAATTCACTAACCTCGTCCACCTGGCCGATCCTGCCCATGGGAATGGCCTGGATGACCTCGGGCCGCACCTCGCCGATCATGCCCGTGTCAATCAGGCCGGGGGCGACGGCGTTGACGCAGATCTTGCGGCTGGCCAATTCGACCGCCAAGGCCTTGCAGGCGCCGATGATGCCGGCCTTGGCGGCGCTGTAGTTGACCTGTCCGCGGTTGCCCATGACCCCGGAAACCGAAGATAGGGCGATGATCCGCCCCCCATCGCGGCGGCGGATCATCGGCATGGTGAGCGGATGGACCACATTGTAGAAGCCGTCGAGATTGGTGCGCAGCACCGCGTCCCAGTCATCGCCGCTGATGGCCGGAAAGGCGTTGTCGCGGGTGATGCCGGCGCTCAGCAGGATTCCCCAATAGGCGCCCCCTTCTTCGAGCCTGGCGGTCAATGCCGCCGTGGCGGCGGCGCGGTCGGAGACGTCGAAGCTGATGAGATCCGCAGCGCCGCCCGCCGCGCGGATTTCCGCCGCCGTCGCCTCGGCCCCGGCCCGGTCGCCACCGTAGTGGACGGTGATCGGATGGCCGGCCACGCCGATGCGGATGGCGCTGGCCCGACCGATGCCCTTGCTGGCCCCGGTGACCAGCACCGGGCGTTTGGCGTTCAGCTCGCGGCTCACAGCTTGGTCCCTTCAAGGTAGGCGTCGATGTCGTCCGGTTGGAAGACGTTGACCGTGGCCTCGGCGACCATGGCCCCGGCGGCGTCCAGCACCTGGCACTGGTAGCTCGAGGTCTCGCCGTCAATCAGGCAGGTCGATTCCAGGGTCAGGGTCTCGCCTGGCTGCAGCCAGTTCCGTCTGGTGGTGAACTTTCGGCAGCCGAGCAGGAAGCCCAGCTTCGGCTCCTGGCCGCGCCGGAACCGCCGCAGGCCGTCGGTGGCGCAGATGCCCTGGGCCATCATCTCGAAGGCGGCGTAGGTCGGCACGCCCTTGCCCTCGATGAGAAACAGGCTGTCCGCCGGGACCACATAGTCCGCGCGGGTCAGCGACCCCTCCTCGGCGATGATGCGGTCGACGAGAAGCATGGGCGCGCGGTGGGGCACGAGGTGATCGATGGTCGGAAAGGTCGTCATGACAGGCTGAGGATGATGGCGGCGTTGTTGCCACCGAAGGCGTAGGAGGCGGAAAGGGTGTGGCGAAGATCGCTGACCCGGTCGCCGGGCGCGGCCAGGCGGACGGGGGCCAGGTCGGGATCGGCCTCGCCGTCCCAGATGTGCGGTGGCAGGGTCCCACCCGTCGCAAAGGCCAGCAGGCAGAAGCTGGCCTGCACCGCCCCGGCCGCGCCAAGCGTGTGGCCGGTCATCGGTTTTGTCGAACTGACCGGGGTGTTGACACCGAACACCCGGTTTATGACCCCCGCTTCCATGCGGTCGTTCAGCTCGGTGCCGGTGCCATGCAGGTGAACATACCCGATATCGGAAGGATCGAGGCCAGCCATTACCAAAGCTTTGCGCGCTGCCGCCTCGCCGCCGGCTCCGGTCGGGTCGGGCGCGCTGATGTGGTGGGCGTCGCTGGTTTCGCCCCAGCCGGCGACCCGGACGCTGGCCTCATCGACGGTCAGCAGCAACAGGCCAGCGCCCTCGCCGATATTGATGCCGTTGCGGTTGATGCTGAAAGGGTTGGTCAGCCCGGGGCTCAAGGCTTCCAGCGAGCCAAAGCCATTGACGGTCAGGTCGCACAGGGTGTCGAGACCGCCGCACAGCACCGCGTCGCACAGATCCGCCGCGATCAGCCGGGCCCCGGCGGCGATGGCCTTGGCCCCCGAGGTGCAGGCGGTGGAGACCGCGTAGGCGGGTCCGGCCGCGCCGGTCAGGGCGCAGGCCGCGGCAACCGGGTCGTTCAATTCCTGGACGTCAAAGTGGTAGCCTTTAGGCCAAAACCGGCCCTCGATCTTGTCACGCAGGGCGTGCAGGCTCTCGTCAACACCCGAAGTGCTGGTTCCCAGCACCACGCCGACGCGGGCGGCGCCGAACCTGTCGATGGCGGCGGCGACGGCCGGGCCGATGTCCTTCAGCGCATGGGCCAGCAAGCGGTTGGTGCGACTGCGCATCGATTGCCTGCCGAGATCGCCCTCGCCCAACGAAAAGGGCAGGGCCCCGACCGGGACCTCGCGCCCGTCGGCCAGGCGCCAACGGCCGGCCACGGTCGGTGGGGCGGCGCTGAACAGGTTCGTGGCAACTTCCACCCGATCGGCGCCCAGGGCGCAGGTCACGGCGTGGCTGTGGACGAAAGCACGACGTATTGGGGCAGGCTTGGCCGTCACGCGCCGGCCTCGCGGCTGACGATGGTCAGGACGTAATTGAAGTCGTGGTTGGTCAGGGTGCGGCGGGTCGAGCCGTCGGCGTCGCGCACGGCCGGCGGGATGTCGATCACCAGCGCCCTGTCGCGCACCAGCTTGCGGTGGCCGTCGGGGTAGTCCCAGACCTCCAGCCGACCCCCGAGCGCCTTTTCCAGCGCCGGCTTCGGCCAATTGGTCATGACCAGATCGGCCAGCACATTTTCGGCCCGGAAGCCGGGTGGTGGCGGGCCGTCCATGGTGGTGCGGACGCCGGCGGCGTCCCAGTCGATCTGAGCGACGCGCGGGCCGGCCGGGGCGGTGACGATTACGGCCACCTTGCCGGGCGACAGGCTGACCAGGGCGTCGAAGGCCGCCTTGCGGGGGCCGTAGGCGGCGACGATCGACTGGGCCATCTCTATTTCGCCGGGATAGCCGGGCGGGGTCGGCAGGGTCAGATAGACCCTGTCGCGGGCAACGGCGGCCACACCGGCCGGCGGCTGCGGATCGCTCGGGCCGGTCATGCAGCCGGCCAGCAAGGCGCCGGTCAGCAGAAGGGCGAGAAGGCGCGCGGTCATTCCGCCATGGTGGTCAGGTACCGGTCCACCGTCCTCAGGTACTTGGAGGGTTGCTGCACGATCGGGTTGGCGCGGTCCCAGGCATACCCGGCCAGGACCGACGTCAGGTGGCGGACGATGTCGTTGGTCTCGTCCGGCTTGTTGAAGATGATCCGCTGCAGGCTCTCGTCGTACCAGGTGGCGACGCAGGCGCGGAAGGTGTCGATGCCGACGTAAAGCTCGTCGGAGAAGTCCTTCTGCCAGTCCACCGTCTCGCCGTTCAGCTGCCGGTCGATCAGCCCTGTGGCCAGCTGGGCCGACTTCAGGGCGATGGTGACGCCAGAGGAGAACACCGGGTCAAGGAATTCGGCGGCGTTGCCGAGCAGGGCGTAGCTGGGGCCGTACAGGCTTTTGACGCTGCAGGCGTAGCCGTGGATCGTGCCCGGCGTGCGGTAGGGCTGCTTGTTCTTCAGCACCTCCTGCATGCGGCCGACCTTAGACACCAGATTATCGAGGCGTTCCTGCTCGTCCGCCCCGGCCGCCTGGATGATCTCTGGCGAGCCGACCACGCCCATCGAGGAGATGCCGTCGGCCAGCGGGATCAGCCAGTACCAGACGTGGCGGTGCTCGGGATGGATCGAGACCAGGATCTTGTTCCGGTCGAAGGTCGGATCGTCGATGTTGTCGATGACCTGGCAGAAGATGCCCTGGCGCGGCGGGAAGTTGGATGGCACTTCCAGGTCCAGCAGGCGGCTGAGCGTGCGGCCAAAACCGCTGCCGTCGAGGCAGAAGCTGGCCTCGATGGTGCGTTCCTCGCCGGCCTCGTTTTTCACGGTCAGCTTGACGCCGTCGTCGTCACTTTCGAAGGCGGTGACCTCCTCGCCGTAGACGACCTTGGCGCCCATCTCGGCGGCGCCATCGGCGAGGATCTTGTCGAACTTGGAGCGCATCACCTGGATGGTGGTGCCGGGGCCCGGCGCCGATTTGTCGGGGAAGTAGATGTCCTTGTAGTCGTCCTCCAGCTGGAAGGCGGCGCCGTTCTTGAACTGGAAACCACCGGCCTCGACCGCCGGCATCAGGCCGGCGTCGTCGAGGATGGCGATCGATTGCGCCAGCAGGCTCTCGCCGATCGAGAAGCGCGGGAAGTGGGTCTTTTCGATCACCTCGACCGTACGGCCCTTCTGGCGCAGGAAGGCGGCCGCGGCCGCGCCCGAGGGACCTGCCCCGATGATCACGACATCAAGCTTCTCGGACATCTTTTCCCCCGAAGTACGCAGCAACAAAGGACAACCCGTAAGAGATGGCGAGGCCGGCCGCAACGGCGATGCCGAAGGCTCTCACGGGATAGGTGGAACTGAGGCTCAAAAGTCCCATGGACAAAATAGCCGTCAGGGCGGTGATCAATATCGGCAGGCCGGCCAGGGGGGAATGCCGACCCCGTGCGGCTTCGTAGCGCAGGATCGAATAGTCGGCGCCGGTGCCGACCACCACGAAGGCGCCCATCAGCGAGAAGAAGCTCATCGGCGTGCCCAGCGCACTGGCTGCGACGATCCCACCCGCCACGCCCATGGCCGGTGCGATCAGCACGCTGAGCGAGGAGAATCGCCGGTAGATGACCAGCAGCACCAGGCCGATGGCGACAAATGCGGCGATCACCGCCAGGGCGGCCATCCGCCGATAGCTGCCGAAGGCCTCGCTGTAGGCGTTGGCCGGATCGACGTAGGCCGCGTCGGAAAGGCCCGTGGTAGCGGCGATGACGGCCGGCGCGGCTGTCTCGGGGACCGGGGCGATCAGGTAGTTCAGATGCTGCGAGCGGCCGCCGAGGCTGGCGATCCAGTCGGGCAACTCGGCGCCTGGCGGCGATTCGAAGGGTTTGAACTGCGCGACCGGGATGCCGAGCATGGCGGCCCGCTCGGGCAGGCGCGGGCCGATCAGCTTGTCGCGGATCGCTTCTTGCGTCGCCTTGCGCTCAGCGACCGACGGATCGAACCGGCCGGGAGCCAGGATGGCGCCGCGGGCCTCGGCCGGCAGGGCGGCCAGCACGGCCGCCTCGCGGGCCTTGGCGGCATCCGCCGTCGGGCCCCAGGACAGCAGGAAGTTGGGGCTGAAGCCGATGCCCGAGGCCTGGCGCACCGCCGCTTCCTCGGCGATCAGCACCGGGGACCGCGGCTGGAATCTGCGCACATCGTCCAGGGTCGAGAAGTGGGTGAAGGCCCAGGCGGCGCCGGCGACGAACACCACCAGGAAGGCGACCAGACCCCAGGTGTTCCAGCGCAGCCGGGCGATGCCGCCTTCCAGCCAGTTCCAGTGAGCCGCCGCCTTCTCTGCGGCGGCGGCGGCGACGGACTTGTCGAACAGCGGCACGATCAGGAAGGCGCAGGCCCAGGCGCTGATCAGGCCACCGACCGCGAACACCGCCATCTGGCTGAAGATCGGCACCCCGAACAGCGCCAGACAGGCAAAGCCCATGGCGCTGGTGATCATGCAGACGGTGACCGGCCGGAAGATCAGCCCGCGACGCGCCTCGCCCGGCTGCCAGCCGGTGATCGGCCCGGTGGCCAGGTAGTAGATGGCGTAGTCGGCGGTGACCCCGACGAAGGCCGAGCCGAACACGAAGGTCAGCATATGGACGGTCTGAAACACGGCCAGCACCGCCGCCAGCGAGCCGAGATAGCCGGCGGCGACTACCAGCAGGGTGATCGGCAGGGCGCGCAGGCGGCGGAAGACGATCAACAGCAACAGGACGATGCCAAGGGTCGAGGCGACTCCGACCGTGGAGATATCCTGCTTGGCGTGGTGGGCGCCGTCCTCGGCATGGAAGGCGGCGCCGGCCCGGGCCATCTTCACCCCGTCCTTCGCATGGGCTCGGGTCCAGGCGACGACGACATCGGTGAACGACGCCTGGGTGTCTAGGCGGAAGGCCGAACCGGTCAGCCGGCCGGTGATCAGCACGGCCCCGTCGTCGCTGGGCGCGCCTAAGCCGGTGGTCGGCAGCAGGCAGCTGGTCAGCCGCAGGGTCAGCAGGAAAGGGTCGCGCAGCAGCATCTCGCCGCTGACCGGAGCCACCGGCGAGTACAGCTGAACCAGCGAGGCCTGCACCGCGGCCTCGGCGTCGAAGTCGGCCGGGGTGGGCTCACAGCGCAGTTGGTTGCGGCCCGCGAACAGCCAGCGGCCGGTCTGTTCGCCATCGACGGCGGCGTCGATGAAGACGCCGCTGTCTTTCAAACGTTTGGAGAGGTCGGCGGCTGCGACCTCGGCCTTCTCGGGCGTCGGGGCGGAGACCAGCATGGCGACACGGGATGAGGCGGCGGCGCCGGCCTGGACCATGGCCTCGCGGATCGGCGGTTTCAGGGCCTTGGCGGGCAGGAGGGACTGGATGTCGGTGTCCAGCGCCCCGCCGCTCAAGAGGCGCATGGCGATGAACGCCGCCGCGATCAGGCAGGCGGCCAGGTAGCCCAACAGCAGTCTGTTACGCCCCCCCGACACGTCAGCCTACCCCTTGCGCACGGCGCCCATTTCGATGGCGATGGTGTCGCCGTTGGCCTGGCGGATGTTGACCGCCTCGGCCCGGCCGCAGCCGGCGATCTCGATGGTGTTCAGGAATCGCCCCAGCTTGGCGTCCTTGGGCTTGAGGCTCAGCTTCCAGGCCACGCCCGGCGCGGCCGGCGCGCCGCTGATGGTGTAGTAGCGGCGCAGGGCTCCGTAGTCGCCGGTCAGGATCTCGAACAGGCCAGAGCTGCGCAGGAAGGGATCGGCGCTGGCCGGGCCGACGGCCTGGGCCTTGCCGCCCTGCACCGACTGGGTGATCCTGCCCGGGGTGATGGTCAACCGCACATCCACCGGCTTGACCACCCGCCAGTCGATCCGGCCCGGCGCCATCCTGGCGACCCCGGTCGAGATCAGCGGCGTCTTCATGGTCGCCAGCCGGCGGGTCTGCTTGAAGTCGAAGCTGCCCGGCTGGGCCTTCAGCTTGAACGGGTCGGCGCAGGCGGCGAAGGACGGGCCCGCGCCCCCCATCACCATGCCGACGCTCAGGCAGCCGACAAGAAGGGCGCCAGCTTTTCGCGCAGGATAGGCGGGGTTTCCCAAAGCATCGTCTCCGTTTCGATTTCGATGGCCACCTGCACACTGGAGCAGCGGTTCAATCTTTGACCGGTTTTCAGGTCCTTGAATTCATAGTCGATTTTGAGGCGGTTTTCCCATTCGACAATGCTGGCGACGATTTCGATCTCCTGGTGGAGCCGCATCGGCCGCGCATAACGGAACCGCATGTCGATGATCGGCCAGCCGTAGCCGGAGGCGATCATCGCCTCGTAGCCGTAGTCGATCTTGTCGAGGATGGCGACGCGACCCAGTTCCATGAACTTGGGGTAGTAGCCGTGCCAGACGATGTTCATCGAGTCGATGTCGTAGAACTGCGGCTTGGCGGTGGTCGTCGCCGTGACGATTGCCCTCATCAGATGCTTGCCAGGATCCCCGACCACTGGCCGGCGGCGAGGCTGGCGCAGAGGGCCCGCAGGGTCTTGTCGAGCGGGGCGTCCTCGTCGATAAACGGCACATGATCGGCCGTTTCCTTGAGGAAGTCGCCGACCCGCTGGCCCAGTTCCGCCTCCTTCAGCCCGCCGTCACGGACGCGCAGGCGAACGGCCTGGGTGCAGGCGACGATGTGGGCGGCGGCGACCTGTTCGGTCAGCTCCAGCACCCGCAGGCAGTCGCGGGCGGCGATGGTGCCCATCGAGACCTTGTCCTGATTGTGACATTCGGTCGAACGGCTGAACACTGAAGCCGGCATGGTCAGCTTCAGGGCCTCGGCGGTCCAGGCCGAGACGCCGATCTGCACGGCTTTCAGGCCATGATTGATCGGCGCGCGCTCGCCGGTGGCGCCGGAAAGGTTCGACGGCAGTCCGTTGTTGTACCGGGTGTCGACCAGCAGGGCGAGCTGACGGTCCATCAGGTCGGCCAGGTTGGCGATCAGGTTCTTCAGGCTGTCCATCGCGAAACAGATGTGACCCCCGTAGAAATGGCCGCCATGCAAGGTGCGGCCGGTCTCCGGGTCGAACAACGGATTGTCGTTGGCGCTGTTGATCTCGGTCTCGATGATGCCGCGGAAGACCGGCAGCATGTCCTCCAGCACGCCGACGACGTGCGGCGTGCAGCGGATCGAGTAGCGGTCCTGCAGGCGCGTGGGGGTGTGCAGACGGGCAAACTCGGCGAGGTCGGCGCGAATACGGGCGCCGACCCGCATCTGGCCAGGGTGCGGCTTGGCGCTCATCAACGCCTCGTCGTAGTGCCCCGGGTTGCCGAGCAACGCCAGGCTGGCCATCGAGGTCAGGCGGCAGACCAGCTTCGACATCTGTTCGGCGCGGTGGAAGGCCAGGGCGGCGAGGCCGGTCATCACGGCCGTGCCGTTCATGATCGCCAGGCCTTCCTTGGGCTTCAGCTTGATGGGGCTGAGGCCCGCCTTGGCGAAGGCCTCGGCCGAGCTCATTACCTGGCCGTTGTAGAGAACGTCCCGTTCGCCAGCCAAGGCGCCGGCGATGTAGCTGAGCGGGGTCAGGTCGCCGCTGGCCCCGACGCTGCCCTCGGCCGGGATCAGCGGCAGGATGTCGAGGCGCAGCATGTCGCTGAGCAGGCGCACCAGATCGAGGCTGACGCCCGACCAGCCGCGCATCAGGGTGACCAGCCGCACGGCCATCACCGCGCGGGTCTCGTGCGGCTCGAGGATGCGGCCCAAACCGCAACCATGGAAGCGGGTAAGGTGCAGCGGCAACTCGGTGACCAGGGGGTTGGGCACGCCGCGGGTGACGCTGTCGCCATAGCCGGTGGTGACGCCATAGATGACGCCTTCGCGGGCCAACGTGGCCTCGACATGGCCGGCCGAACGGGCGATGGCGGCCAGGGCCGCATCCTTGGTGGTCAGGCGCAGGGAGACCTGTCCGGTCGAGAGCGCCCAGATGTCGTCAATGCTCAGATCGCCGTCGCCGAAGGCGATGCCCTGGCTGTAACCCGAAAAGTCGTTCACGCCGTCCATATCCCCCGAACCCCTACAGACGCCAGAAATCATAAAAGTTGAACCATTGGAACGGGTTGGCGAGCGCCTGTTCCTCAAGAACCGCCGCAAACCGTGTCGCAGTGCCCTTCAGGGCTGCTTCGCGGTCCTTGCGCGGAAAATCAAGACGTTCACTGAACTTCCTGAGCGTCACGCGATATCTGCCTTTCTGACGCACCGAAAACAGCGTGTAGACCGGGCTCTTCAGGGCGGAGGCCAGAATGAAGGCCCCCATCGGAAACGGCGCGTCCCTGCCCAGGAAGGGGACCCAGACCGACGGGCTCTTGCCGCCCGGCGCGATGCGGTCGGCCAGGATCACCGCCCAGTCGCCCTTTTCCATCGAGGCCGACAGGGTCATGGCGGCGGCCAGGCCCATGTCCGTGACCTCGATGATCCGCACGCTCGACATCGGGGCCATCCTGGCCATCAGCTCGGCGAACTTGGCGGCATTGGCGCTGTGAGCCAGGATGTTGACGCCGCGCCGCTCGCCGATGGTGGCGATGGCCCGCATGACTTCCGGTACGCCGAGATGGGCCGACAGCACCACCGCCCCGCGCGGATCGTGACGGGCGGCCTGGAACTCCGGATCGTCGATGCCGTCGACCCTTTCCGGCCCGATATCGCCCAGCCAGGCCGAGAACCGGTCCAGCGCTCCGCCGGCAAAGGTGAACTGGTGCTTGAGGCCGGTCCACCAAGTGACCTCGCCCACATCGGCGCCGTGGTCTTTTGCCAGGCGCAGCCAGGCCAGGGATGCTTCGCGCTGCCGCGCGCCGGTGACGTAGAAATAGAAAACCAGCGGCGCCATCAGCACCATGGTCACGCCACGGCCCAGCAGGCGGTAGACCGTGGCCACGAACCACAGTCCCGCGAACGCGCCCCGCTCGGCCGTGTTGGCCCAGGTCGCCGCCATACGCTCAGTCATCCCCCGAAATGGTCATTACCCGACCCACGCTGGGCGCTGTCTTAGGGCAGGCAATGCATCGCGTCCACGTTGAGTCTGCTGCGCTGCGGTGTATTGTCTCGGGGCTGTTGTTCGCGGGTCGCGGGACTCGCTCGAAATGGGGATCCACCATGCACAAGCTCGCCGCCGCGGCCGCCCTGCCGCTGGCTCTGATCGTCGCCTTCGCCCCGGCCGCCCAGGCCGCCGGCCGTGACGAACACATCAACTTCCCGATCGCCGACGTGCTGAACAGCGACGAAGCCAAGGCCAAGCTGCCGGCCGGCGTCAAATTCTACTTCGGAACCCAGAAGGCGGCCGTCAAATCGACGAACGGCGAGACCGCCTCCAACCGCAAGTCCAGCTCGTTCAAGAAGAGCGACAAAACGGCCTGCGAAACGGCCATGCTAAGCGCCCTGATCGCCATCGGCGAGGACGCCAAGAGCCGCGGCGGCAACGCCGTCATCGGTATCAAGTCGAATTACAAGGATGTAGAGACCAGCAGCAACGACACCTACGTCTGCGGCGCCGGCGGCATCATGGCCGGCGTGGCGCTGAAGGGGACGGTGGCGGTCGTCAGATAGTCTGTTCGCGTGACGGGTTCTGGGGGAACCATCATGAAGTCGAAACTTGCCGTCATCGCCTTGGCGCTGACCGTCTCGCTGGCGCTGCCGGCCTTGGCGGCGATCCCCCGGGGCGACCTCTATCCGATCTCCGACGTTCTCGGGAACAAGGTGCTTGCGCCCCGCCTGACCCCGGGCGTCCGCTTCTACTTCGCCGACCAGCCGGCCAGGCTGGTGACCGATCTTGGCGAGGTCAGCACCGTCCGCAGGTCAGGCCCCAAGGCCAGCCGCAAGAAGCCTGACGCAAAGGGCTGCGCCCGGGCCATGGCCAGCGCCATGATCGCGCTCGACGAACAGGTCAAGGCCAAGGGCGGCAACGCCGTGGTCGGCATCACCACCCTGTACAGGGAAGAGGTGACGGCCAGCGCCACCAGCTACCGTTGCGAGCGGGGCATGCAGCTGGTCAGCGTCCAAATGTTCGGCCAGGCGGCCGTCGTCGAATAGCCTGTGAGAGGACAGTGAACATGCGTTTCAAGGAAATTGCCCTGGCCGCCGGCCTGCTCGCCGGCCTGGTTTCGGCCGCCGGGGCGCTGGCCGCCAACGATGTCCGCACCTACGGCTACAAGGCAGCCATCGAGGACCCGGTCTTCATCGAACGGGCGCCCAAGGGGGTGAAGCTCTATTTCGGCGACACCCCTGTGACGGTGAAGTCGGAGATCGGTGAGACCCAGAGCCAGCGCAAGCGGCCGACCCCGGCCCGCAAAACCCCGATCAGCACCGCCTGCCGCACCGTCGCCCGCGACGCCCTCATCGCCATGGCCCTGGATGCCGAGAAGCGCGGCGGCAACGTCGTGGTCGGCATCCGATCCGAGTTCGGCGGCAAGACCGGCGGCGGCCGCGATGAGTATGAGTGTTCGATCGGATCCCAGATGTTGGCCGTCGGCTTGACCGGCACGGTCGCAGTCGTCGAGTAGGAGAACGCAATGAAACTGAAGACTCTGAGCCTGGGGGCCCTCTGCCTGGCCATGGCCGTCGTCCCGATGCAAAGCGCCATCGCGGGCGGCAAGGACCGAATCCTGACGCTGGCGGTCGAGAACGCCCGCCACCACCCCGACTACGCGACCAACGCGCCGACCGACGTCAAGTTCTATTTCGACGGCCAGGCGGTGACCGTGAAGCAACTTCTCGGTCCGGTGAGGACCAGCCGCAAGTCCAACGGCAGCGGCAAGCGGACCAAGCCGGACGCCTGCCGTTGGGCCTTTATCAGCGGCCTGATTGCCCTGGCCGAGGAGGCGCGGCTGCAGGGCGGCAACGCGGTGGTCAATATCAAGTCCAACTACGACAATGTCGAAAGCTCCAGCCCCGACACCTACAAGTGCGGCGTCGGCAGCATGATGGTCGGCGTAGCCCTGAAGGGCGACGTCGCGGTGGTCGAGTAGCGCCATGAGCTTCCAATTCGTTCCTCATGACCGGCGGCTCGCCATCGCCATCCTGGCGTTGGCGGTGGTCCTCGGTCCGGGCCTCGGTCAGGCCGCCATGACCAAGTCCACCGACGTGGTCACGGACGCCCCGCTGTCGGTTCTTCAGAAGCCCGAGAACCTCGACCTGATCGGCCGCGATATCACCTTCGTGTTCGCCGACGCTCCCGGGCCGATCCCGCCCCAAGGCCGCCTGCGATCCCGCAAGAACGTCCGTAACTCCAGGAACCCCCAGGCCGACTGCGAGGCGGCCTTGGTCTCGTCGCTTCAGGGCTTTGCGGTCTCGGCCCGCAAGCGCGGCCTGACACGGGTGGTGGGCCTGCGCTCGTTTTGGGGCGGCTTTCCGACCTCGAGCGCCCAGACCTACAAATGCGCCCGCAGCAAATCGATGACCTCGGTATCGCTGGTCGGAACGCTGGAAGGCAAGAACTGATGGTTCCTCGTCCGATCCTGAGGGCGGTGGTTGCGACCCTTGTCCTGGTCGGGGCCACCGGCGCTTCGAAGGGCGGCGCGCAGATGCTCGACGTCAACGTCGGACCGCTGTTCAGCAAGCCCGAGAACGTCGCAAAGCTGCCGGAGGGCGTGCGCTTCACCTTCGGCGATACGCCGGTCGAGGTGGTCCAATCGCTGGGCGAGACACGCAGCAACCGCGCCTCGGTCAAGGGCGCCCGCACGCTCAGCGACGCCTGCCGCTGGGCCATGCTGGGGGCGCTCAAGGGCCTCGGGGAGCAGGCAAAGGCCAGGGGCGCCAATGCGGTGATCCGGCTGACCTCGACCATCGACGACCAGCCGGGCAGCGCCACCACCTTCCGCTGCCGGGTCAACAGCAGCATCGTCCATGTCGCCGTCATCGGCGAACTGGCGCAGGTGAAATAGGCGCCCTTCTCTGGCACATCACCCGACATGAGCTTTCGTCCGTGCGCGGTGATTCCCGCCTACAACCACTATCTGCGGCTGGGCCCGGTCATCGACGGGGTCCGCGGCCTTGGCCTCGACGTCTTCGTCATCGATGACGGCAACGTCGAGCCGACCCAGTCCGGCCTGGCGGCCTTTCATGCGCCGGAGCGGGGCGTCACCGTCTTTCGCCGGCCGGTCAACGGGGGCAAGGGCGCGGCGGTCATGGATGGTTTCCGCCACGCCGCCGCCGCCGGCTACAGCCATGCCCTGCAGATCGACGCCGACGGCCAGCATGAGCCCGAGCAGGCCCTACAGTTCATCGATCTGGCCCGCGCCAACCCGACCGCGGTGATCGCCGGACAGGCGACCTATGACGACACCGTGCCCAAGGCCCGCAAGTTCGGCCGCTTCATCACCCACTTCTGGGTCTGGGTCGAAACCTGCTCGCTCGACATCGCCGACAGCATGTGCGGCTTCCGGATGTACCCCCTCAAGGCCACGCTGCAGACCATCAACGCCGAGCATATCGGCCCGCGCATGCAGTTCGACACCGAAATCCTGGTCCAGCTGCACTGGCGCCGCACGCCGGTGATCAATGTGCCGGTCCAGGTGGTCTATCCGCCGGACAACACCTCCAACTTCCGGATGCTGGCCGACAATGTGCGCATCAGCCTGATGCACCTTGGGCTGATCCTGCAGGCGCCGGTCCGGTTGCCGTTAAAGCTGCTGCGCAAGGCTCCTTGAATGTGGAAAGGGCCCTCCCGTGATGGAGAGGGCCCTCGCCGGAACCGATTGTTGTCGCTGATTACTTGGCCTTGACGGCCGACTTCTTGTCGGTCGGGACGGCGGTGCTCAGCTTCAGCTTCTGCTTGGCGAAGGCTTCCTGGGTCGAGGGGACCAGGTGCGGGTGCCCCACCATGATGCCCATGCTCATGGTCTGCTCGATGTAGTAGGTTTCCTCGGCGTCGACCTCGAGAGTCAGGGCGTCCTTGGCTTCGGACTCGATGATGTAGGTGTGGGCGCCCGGCTCGACCGGCACCACCATGTAGGCGCCGCTGGGAATCTTGGCGACGCCGGCGCCGTCTTCACGGACCGAGAAGGTCAGCAGGAAGCCGGGCTGGCCGCCACGACGGTAGAAGACGATCTGGCCCTTGCCTTCCGGCGGGGCTTCGACACGGCCGGGGATCGGCGCGGGCCGGACGACGGGAGCAGCGAGAGGGGCGGGAGCAGGCGCTTCGACCGGGGCCGGGGCCGGGGCCGGGGCCGGGGCGGGCGCCGCCGGCTCGGCGGGCGTGGCTTCCGCAGCCGGCTGGGCGGGGGGCGCGACGGCTTCCTGGGCCAGGGCCGGGAAGGCGGCGAGGGCGGCGATGGCCAGCGGCAACAGGGCGGTACGCTGTTTGATCATCACATGGATCCTTGGATTGCAGGGGTTGGAAGGTTTTATTCGGCGGTCGGCGCGGCGGCGGGTTGGGCCGGCGAGGCCGTTGCGGGTTGAGCGAGAGCCGGCGCCGCCACAGGGGCCGGCACGGGCGCGGGCTCGGGGGCCGGGATGGCCGGAACATCGGCGGCCAGCTTGGCGTCGCCGACGGCGCCGGGCTGGACGGTGACGTGGCCACCCTTCACGAAAATGCCCACAACGCCAACGTAGGGGATCATGCTGACGGCCATGGCGGTGCTCGAGCGGTCCTCGCCGCCCGAGGCGAACCGGAAGGTCCGCACCGGAATACGCTTGCCGTGGTATTCGATCCAGCGGGCGGCCAGCACCAGCTTGGCCTGTCCGCCGCCGATTTCAGGAGGTCCCGAATCGACGATCTGGCCCTGGCCGGGAACGCCGGCCGGCACGATCACCTTGCCATCGTGCAGGATCGGCGCGGCCAGGCGGATGGCGAAGAAGTCGCCCTTCCTGTGGGTCTTGGTGCTAACCGTCTCGGCGATCGCGATGCGGATCGGCGTGCCGGAGGCAACCACGGGGCCGGTGTAGGAAGGAGGGGCGATCGGGGCAGGGGCCGCTGGCGCGACCGCCCCGGGCGCCGCCGCCACCGGAACCGCTTCAGGCGCGGTCTGCGCCGACGCTTCAAACGCCATGAAGCCGGCCGTCGCCAACGCGACCGCCCCAAGATGCGATTTCATACTACCCCCAAACAAATGCCCGCAGCACAGCTACAACGAGAAGTTGGGGCTTGCAACCTCCCGGGTGTCGCATGCAGCCCTGTCAGTCCTTGGCGGCGTTGGCCCAGACCAGACTGAGCACGAATCCCGGTTCCGGCAGGGTCTGCAACAGCCAGGCCTCGCCCACCGCAATCGGCTCGGGCGAGGTGTTGCCGCCAGCGATGCGGATCAGATCCGGGTCCGGATCGTCGCCAAAGGCCTTGAACCAGGCTTCCCCGAAGGTCCAGCCGCGGAAGAACTGTTCGGGGGTTATCGCCTCGGGCGCCCCCAGGTAGTGCTCGGCGATCTCGGCCATGGGGCGACGAGGATCGATCCACTCGACGTCGATGCCCAGCCGGGTGACCGGCGGGGCGGCCACGGCGGCGGCGATCAGGCCCCGGCCGTGGCTGCGCGAAAACAGCGTCGCGGCCGGGTCCAGTTCGTCCTGGAGGGCCCGGGCGGCCGCGCTTTCCAAGGCCTTGGGCGGGCGCCCGCCCGGTTCGTGGTCGGCGAGGCGCCTTGCCTCGAAAAGGGGGACGGCATATCTCGGCCGCCCGTCCATCCGGCTATCAGACCAGCGAGCCGTGGCAGTGCTTGAACTTCTTGCCCGAGCCGCAGGGGCAGGAGGCGTTGCGGCTGGTGCGTTCCCAGCCGTCCGGCAGGGCCGAGACGGGCAGGGCCGAGCGCTGCTGGGCGTCGAGATCGGCGCCGACGGCGGCCATGCTGAGGGCCCGTTCGTTCTCGCCGGTGTGCGGGTCCATGTGGATTTCCTGCAGGCCGAAGAGCGGATCCGGCTCAGGGTCGGCGTACTGGAACTCGACGGTCATCAGCCAGCGGGTGGTGTTGGTCCGCAGGTTCGACAGCAGGGTCTCGAACAGGCTGAAGGCCTCGGTCTTGTACTCATTCAGCGGGTCGCGCTGGCCATAGCCTCGCAGGCCGATGACGTTGCGCAGATGGTCCAGGTGCATCAGGTGCTCGCGCCACTGCAGATCGATCATCTGAAGCAGGAAGTTCTTCTCGACCGAGCGCATCTGTTCGGGGCTGAGAATCTGCTCCCGATCGACAGCGCGGGCGTCTGCGGCGGCATTGATCCGCTCCTCGATCTCTTCGTTGGCGATGCCGTCCTCGGCCGCCCATTCCTTGATCGGCAGATTGAGACCCAGAATGGCCTCGCAGCGTTCGGCCAGGCCCTCGACGTCCCACTGCTCGGCATAGGCCTTGGGCGGCAGGTGGCGGTTAACCAGGTCCTCGACGGTGTCCTTGCGCATCTCGGTGATGAATTCCGAGAGGTCGGTCGCTTCCATGAACTCCTGGCGCTGCTCGAACACGGCCTTGCGCTGGTCGTTGACGACGTCGTCGTACTTCAGGAGGTTCTTGCGGATCTCGTAGTTGCGCTGCTCGACGCGCTTCTGGGCGGTGGCGATGGCGCTGTTCAGCCACTTGTGGGTGATGGCCTCGCCTTCCTGCACCCCGAAGGAGCGCATGATGGCGTCCAGCCGGTCGCCGGTGAAGATGCGCAGCAGGTCGTCTTCACAGCAGAGGAAGAACTTCGAACGGCCGGGGTCGCCCTGGCGGCCGGTCCGGCCGCGCAGCTGGTTGTCGATACGGCGGCTTTCGTGACGCTCGGTGCCCAGGACATAGAGGCCGCCCTCGCGCAGGGCGTGGGCCTTGGCTTCGGCGATCTGCGCCTCGAAGGCGGCCTTTTCCTCGGCCTCGACCTTGCCGTTGGGTTCGATGCCCAGGCCCAGCTGCTCCTGGCGCCACTTGGCCAGGTGCATTTCGACGTTGCCGCCGAGCTGGATGTCGGTGCCGCGGCCGGCCATGTTGGTGGCGATGGTCACCGCGCCGGGCACGCCGGCGTCGGCCACGATCAGCGCTTCCTGGTCATGGTAGCGGGCGTTCAGCACGCTGTGCGGCACGCCCTTGACGGTCTTGCCATCGATTTCGAACTGATGTTCGCCGAGCAGTTCGCTGAGCTGTTCCGACTTCTCGATCGAGACGGTGCCGACCAGGATCGGCTGGCCGCGGCGGTAGCAGTCCTCGATCTGGGCAATGATGGCGACGTTCTTCTCGGCGGCGGTCCGATAGACCTCGTCGTCCTCGTCGATCCGGGCGATGGGGCGGTTGGTCGGGACCTCGAGGACGTCCATCTTGTAGATGTCTCCGAATTCCTGGGCCTCGGTCGCCGCCGTGCCGGTCATGCCCGACAGCTTCTTGTAGAGGCGGAAGTAGTTCTGGATGGTCACCGAGGCCAGGGTCTGGTTCTCGGGCTGGATGTCGGCGCCTTCCTTGGCCTCGATGGCCTGGTGCAGGCCTTCCGACAGCCGGCGGCCGGTCATCATGCGGCCGGTGAACTCGTCGATCAGGATGATCTCGCCGGCCTTGACGATGTAGTCCTTGTCGCGCTGGTAGATGACGTTGGCGCGCAGCGCCTGGTTCACATGGTGGACGATGGAGACGTTGGCGGCGTCGTAGAGGCCGGCGGTGTCTTCGCCCAGGTGGTTGCCGGCGATCAGCATGTTCTCGATGTTTTCCTGACCGATCTCGGTCAGCAGAACCTGGCGCTGTTTCTCGTCGTAGTCGTAGTTGGTCTTGTCGAGGATCAGCTCCTTCACCAGCACATCGACGATCTTGTAAAGCTCGCTGCGGTCCTCGGTCGGCCCGGAGATGATCAGTGGCGTGCGCGCCTCGTCGATGAGGATGGAGTCCACTTCGTCGACGATGACGAAGTTATGGCCGCGCTGGACCATCTCGCTGACGTCATAGACCAGGTTGTCGCGCAGGTAGTCGAAGCCGAACTCGTTGTTGGTGCCGTAGGTGATGTCGCTGCGGTAGGACTGCTGGCGCTGGCCCTGGCTTAGGCCGTTGACGATGACGCCGACGGTCAGGCCCAGGAACTGGTAGACGCGGCCCATCCACTCCGCGTCGCGGCTGGCCAGGTAGTCGTTGACGGTGATGACGTGCACGCCCTTGCCGTTGAGGGCGTTCAGGTAGACGGGCAGGGTGGCGACCAGGGTCTTGCCTTCGCCGGTCCGCATCTCGGCGATGCCGCCTTTGTGCAGGATCATGCCGCCGACCATCTGCACATCGTAATGCCGCTGGCCCAGCACCCGCTGCGAGGCCTCGCGGACCACCGCGAAGGCTTCGACCAGCAGCTGGTCGAGGGTTTCGCCCTTGGCCAGGCGGTCCTTGAACTCGGCGGTCTTGGCGCGCAGCTGCTCGTCGCTGAGGGCGGTCATCGCCGGCTCGAGGGCGTTGATCTTGGCGACCTGGGCGGCGAAGGCCTTGACCTGACGGTCGTTGGCGGAACCGAAGAGCTTTCTAGCGAAGCCGAGCATGTAAGGGATAGGTCCGTATGGAAGTGACTGGCGTGGGCGCAAACACCCGGGAACACGCCAGAAAACCGCATTTCGAGCGCGCGGGAGACTTAAGCAGCGACCCCCCCGAAGTCAACGAGCGCGCCCGTGACACGGGGAACCATTGCGAGGTTGCTCGCGCGCTGATAGCCATGCGGCCAATGAGCGGCCGGCGTATCCAGGGCCGCAACCCAAGAGGTCGGGGATGCCTACGAAACCGCAGCGGAAGTCCAGTCAATCCGGCGAAGTGCTCCGGGATCTGCTGACCTTCGAACGGCTCCTGACGGGGCCGGTGATTCACCTGATCTACTGGGCGGGCCTCGGCGTCATCGTCCTGGGCGCCTTCGGTTCGATCGGCGCCGCCATCGGCGTGGCGCTGAAGGAACAGGAGATCGTCGGCAAGCTGCTGGCCATTCCGCTGGCCGTGGCCGGCATCCTGATCTGCTTCGCCCTGGTCCTGCTGTGGCGCTCCTTCTGCGAGTTCTATGTGGCGGTGTTCCGCATCGCCGACGACCTGAAAGGCCTGCGCATCGCCGCCGAGCGGGAAGTCGGCGGGCCGGTCAACACCGGTGGGCCGCCGCAGCGGCCGTTCGCGGGGTAGAGCCAGCGAGCGGTTCATGCCGAAGCTAGATACGCCTGAGTTCGCGCTTAACCTCGAGGACGACTGGGTGCTGGTCGTCGGTGACACCACTGACCGGTACGTCTTCGAGTCGCCGCTGCGCGAGCCAGCCTGACGATCTCGACCGACCCGATGCGGACTGGGATCGACGAACTGGACGCCGTCGCCGGCAAGCTCGTCGACCATCGCATCGAAACCCACCTGACGGCCGCCCGCACCCACGGCTGGCTGTTCGAAATGGTCGAGCCAGTCATCGCCGTACAGCCCTGGGGCCGGATGGTCGCCTACCACGGCAGCCTGCGGGCTGGCGGGACCTTCAGCTATGTCGGCCTGGTGTTGGCGACGGCGGTCGTCAGCCTGTTCGTCGAGTCGGAAACGGCAACGGCGCAGTCCTTGGACGCGCTGCTGGCCGAGGTGGCGGCGGGGATGGCGCTCTAGCCCCGCAGAGCGGCCTCGACGGCTCGCAGCGCCGGCTTCGGCCGGCCTGCTCCGTCGAACAACAGCGGTGTATCGGAGCCATTCTCCTTGACGAGCCAGCTCTCCGGATCGCGTACGCCCCAAATGGTGAAGGCGAACTGCTGGGCTTCCGGCAGGGCGGCGAAGGCGGTCATGGCTTCGGCGTAGAGCCGGGCCTGCGCCGCCTCCTTGTCCGCCCGGGGGACGAACCAGCCGCCGGCGCGAACGATGGAGACGTCAATCTCCGAGACGTGGACTTTCAGGCCGAAGCGGGCGAGGGCCTCGATCGTGCGGGTCAGGGCCCCGGCCGGCAGGTCGGCGTTGCAGTGGGTCTGGCAGCCGATGCCGCTGATCGGGGCCCCGGCCTTGAGCAGGCGGTCGATCAGCCGCTGGTACTGGTCGAGCTTGGCCGGGTTGCTCTCGAGATTGTAGTCGTTGACGAACAGCACCGCGTCGGGATCGGCGACCTGGGCGACGTGGAAGGCCCGGACCATGTGGTCGATCTCGCCGAGGCGGCGGCTCCACAGGTGCTCGCGCAAACCGGAGCCGTCGTCCTTGATCGGCTCGTTGATGACGTCCCAGCCGCTGGCCTGGCCCCGGTAGCGGCCGACGAAGGCGGTAATGTAACTTTCGTAGGCGCGGGCGAAGCTGGTGCGGCTCTCGTCCAGGTTCACGAAGGCCGCGGGTTCCTGGGCGTACCAGACCAAGGTGTGGCCGAAGAAGCGGAGGCCCCGGGCCCGGGCGAAGGCGGCAATGGCGTCGGGGCGGTCGAAGCGGAAGCCGCCGTCGTCCAGAATGGTGTATTCCATCTTCATCTCCCACTCGGCAGTAAGCTGTGAGAAGTGGTCGGTGACGAGGCCGGCGTAGGCCGGGTCTTCGAGGAACCGGGCCTGAACGCAGGTTCCGATCGGGAAGGGAGCCAGAGACTTCAGCGGCTCTCCCGGGCCGCCGACTGGCTGGCTGTTGGCTTTGGGACCACAGGCGGCGAGAGCGAGGGCGGAGCCGAGGACGGCGCGGCGGTTAATCGGCGAAGACGAAACGGTTGGGTGATGCGGCATGGCGTTTGGTCAGGCCTGGAACTGCAATGACAGCGCAATGCGCTGGGCGTCGAGCAACTCTCGCTCGCGTCCAACCGCCGCTGCGTCACACAAATAGGTCATCAAGACGACGTCACGCCCATTGGACAGTTGCCAGACGGCGACAAAATCTTCTCGCACGGTCGAAGAAGCCAAAGCGCCTATCAAGGCCGAATTACCGATCAAGTCCGGAGATCCGCGGATCCCGTTTCGCGTGCAGAATTCGCGCAGCAAGCCCAGGACATCATCGGGGCCGATCCGCGGGTCCGCGCCGCCAGCGTATCGTCCCACGGAGAACTGAATGGCGCCCACTCCATCCTCTCGAGCAAGCGTTGGCGGCGATGCCGCTTCGAGATCGTCGGTCACATCCAGCCAGCCTTGCGGCAGATCGAAAGTCAGCCCGTGGAACTCAACCTGCATGGCGAGGACCGGCGCCGGTCACCGCGCGGCGACCCGGCGCAGGCCGAGCTCGTCCAGGGCGGCGGTCTCACGCTTTGCCGTCTCGCGGCGGGCGGCTTGGGCGGCGTTCTCGGCCACCTGTTCGTACTTCTTGAGGCCTTCGAACGCTTCGCCAAGCGCGTCGCGGGCCCCTTCTTCCTCGGCGGCGAGGCTGTCGATGCGATCCTGGATCGCCTTGCGGCGCAGTTTCAGCCCCTCGCGGAAGCCCACGATGTACCAGCCGGCTTCGGCGTCGGCGCGGGCGTTGGCCAGTTCCATCTCGGCCTCGGCCTCCAGCACCGCCATCTTCAGTTCGCACTGGGTGCGGTTATCGACGATGACACTGAGGCGTTTTTGCAGTTCCTCGACCTGGAAGGTCGAAAGGCGGATCAGGGAGCCGACGGCCTTCATGCGAACTCACCGTGCAAAATCTGGTCAAGCTGGGCGAAGGATTCCTCGAGACCGGTGGTCTCGTCCTTGTCCTGACCGAGGAAGGCCTCGATGGCCGGGTTGAGCGCGATGGCCCTGTCAATGACGGGGTCCGCGCCGGCTCGATAGGCGCCGATGCGGATCAGCTCTTCCATGTTGGCCCAGGCGGCCATGACCTGGCGGGCGCCCTTGACCACATCGCGCTCGTCCATGTTCTGGCAGCCGGGCATGGTGCGGCTGATGGATTTGAGGACATTGATGGCCGGGAAGCGCCCGCGCTCGGCGATGGCCCGTTCCATGACGATGTGGCCGTCGAGAATGCCCCGCACGGCGTCGGCGATCGGCTCGTTGTGGTCGTCGCCGTCCACCAGCACGGTGAACAGGCCGGTGATCGGCCCCGCCGTGGTGCCGTCTGGCCGCACCGGGCCGGGGCCGGCCCGCTCCAGCAGCTTGGGCAGTTCGGTGAAGACGGTGGGGGTGTAGCCCTTGGTGGTCGGCGGCTCGCCGGCGGCCAGCCCGATCTCGCGCTGGGCCATGGCGAAGCGAGTGACGCTGTCCATCAGGCAAAGGACTTCCATGTCCTGGTCGCGCAGAGCCTCGGCCACGGCCAGGGTCATGTAGGCGGCCTGGCGGCGCTTGAGGGCCGGCTCGTCGCTAGTGGCGACGATGACCACGGCGCGCTTGAGGCCCTCTTCGCCGAGGGTCTCTTCGATGAATTCGCGCACCTCCCGGCCCCGTTCGCCGATTAGCCCGACCACGACGGCGTCGCAGTCCGCCTGGCGGGCCAGCATGGAGAGCAGCACCGACTTGCCGACGCCGGAGCCGGCGAAGATGCCCAGGCGCTGGCCCCGGCAGGTGGTGGTGAAGACGTTCATGGCCCGGACGCCGAGGTCGAGCCGCTCGCCGACCCGGCCACGGGCGTGGGCCGGCGGCGGGCTGGCGCGCAGGGGATAGCTGGCCTCGCCCTGGGGCAGGGGCCCCTTACCGTCGATGGGCTCGCCAAAGGCATCGACGATGCGGCCGAGCCAGGCCTTGCTGGGGCGGACGGAGGCGCCGTCCGGCTGGATGCGAATCTCGGCCCCAGGAGCGACGCCCTCGACCGGGCCGAAGGGCATCAGCAGGGCGCGGCTGTCGCGGAAGCCGACCACCTCGGCGGCCAGCGGCGCGGCGGCGCGGCGGACGATCTCGGCGCGGGCTCCGATGGCCAGATGGCTGAGGCCGCCCCGGGCTTCGATGAGGAGCCCGTTCACGGCCGCCACCCGACCGTAGACGGTCAGGGGTTCGATACGCTCGACGGCGGCAATGAGACTGCGCAAGGAGAGGGATTCCAACCTGGGTTACAGGCTGATTATCCTGGGCTCGCGGCCTTAACCGGTGGTGAAGAGTCCGCCCCTTCCGACAGGGGAAGGGGCGGCTGGTCGACGCATCAGCGCAGGTCGGGCGGCGTCGCTTCCGCCGTCAGCAGCGCGATGGCTTCCTCGACGGTGACGATGGTCTGGTCCTGCGATCCGAGGCGGCGGATGGCGACCTGGCCGGCCTCGGCTTCGTTGCGGCCGACGACGGCGATGACTGGAACCTTGGCCAGGCTGTGCTCCCGGATCTTGTAGCCAACCTTCTCGTTGCGAAGGTCCGCTTCGACACGAAGGCCGGCGGCCTTGAACTTCGCGGCCGTGGCGACCGCGAACTCGTCGGCGTCGGAGGTGATGGTGGCGACCACGGCCTGGACCGGCGACAGCCACAGGGGGAAGGCCCCGCCGTAGTTCTCGATCAGGATGCCGAGGAAGCGCTCGAAGGTGCCGAGGATGGCGCGGTGGAGCATGACCGGCTCCTGCTTGGAACCGTCCTCGGCCGTGTACTCCGCGCCGAGGCGGCCGGGCGTCTCGTAGTCGAGCTGCAGCGTGCCGCACTGCCAGGTGCGGCCGATGGCGTCCTTCAGGTGAAACTCGAGCTTGGGGCCATAGAAGGCGCCTTCGCCCGGCAGGCGTTCAACCTCGACACCGGCGGCTTTGGCGGCGCGTTCCAGCTTGGCCTCGGCGATGTCCCACTGCTCGTCCGTGCCGAGGCGCAATTCCGGCCGCAGGGCCAGCTTGACGCTGTGCAGCTCGACGCCAAGGTCGTCGTAGATCGAATGCAGCAGCTGGACGAACTGCGTCGTCTCCGCCTCGATCTGGTCCTCGCGGCAGAAGATGTGGCCATCGTCCTGCGTGAAGGCCCGCACCCGCATGATGCCGTGCAGGCCACCGCTGGGCTCGTAGCGGTGGCAGGAGCCGAACTCGGCCATGCGCAGGGGCAGGTCGCGGTAGGACTTCTGGCCGACGTTGAAGATCTGGATATGGCCGGGGCAGTTCATCGGCTTGACGGCCAGGGTGTCGCCCTCGTCCGTCTCGCAGGTGAACATGGCGTGGCTGAACTTGGCCCAGTGACCCGACTTTTCCCAAAGCGACCGGTCGAGGATTTGTGGCGTCTTGACCTCCTGGTAGCCGTCGACCTCCGTGCGGCGGCGCATGTAGGCCTCAAGGGCGCGGTACAGTGTCCAGCCCTTGGGGTGCCAGAAGACCATGCCCTTGCCCTCTTCCTGCAGGTGGAAGAGGTCCATGGCGCGCCCGACCTTACGGTGGTCGCGCTTCTCGGCCTCCTCGACCCGCTTGAGGTAGGCGGCAAGGTCCTCCTCGGTGGCCCAGGCCGTGCCGTAGATGCGTTGAAGCTGGGCGTTGTTCTGGTCGCCGCGCCAGTAGGCGCCGGCCAGTTTGGTCAGCTTGAAGGCCTTGCCGACGTGTTTCGTCGACGGCAGGTGGGGACCGCGGCAGAGGTCCTTCCACTTGCCCTGGCGATAGACCGTCACCGTCTCGCCGGCCGGGATGCTCTCGATGATCTGCGCCTTGTATTGCTCGCCCATGGCCGTGAAGTCGGCGATGGCGGCATCGCGCTCGACCTCCTCGCGGATGATCTTCTCGTCGCGATCGACGATCTCGTGCATGCGCTTTTCGATGGCCGGGAAGTCGTCGGTGGAGAAGGGCTCGTTGCGGGCGAAGTCGTAGAAGAAGCCGTCCTCGACGTTGGGGCCGATGGTCACCTGCGTGCCGGGGAACAGCTCCTGCACCGCTTCCGCGAGAACGTGGGCCGTGTCGTGGCGGATGGTGTCGAGGGCGTCCGGGTCCGTGCGGTCGACGAACTCGACCTTACCGCTGGCGAGCGGACGGTCGAAGTCGATCAGCTTGCCGTCCAGACGGACGAGCAAGGTCCGCTTCTCGAGACTCTTCGAGATGGCCGAGGCGACATCGCGGCCGCTCGAACCTTCGGGATACTGACGGACCGAGCCGTCGGGGAAAATCAGGTCGATCATGACACTTCGCATTTCTTGGGCGGTGGGACGGGGTCATATCCAGACCCGCCCCAGGGATGGCATCTGCACAGCCGGCGGACGGTCAGGTAACCGCCACGGATCGGTCCGTGCTGGAGCAGGGCGTCGCGGCCGTAGTCCGAACAGGTCGGAAGAAAGCGGCACTGGCGCCCCGTCCACGGGGACAGCGTGACCTTGTAGGCGCGGTGCGCCAGCCGGACGCTGCGTTCATAGAGGGTCATGCCGACGCAAATTCGTGGGTTAACTAAACCCGGCGCTTATCCCACGCTACCGCGCAGGATCAAGCCGCGTCGGCGCCGCTAGTTCGTGCCCCGATATGTTCCTTGGCCTGTTGGACAGCCGCCAGCGCCGCCTCGAAAGCCAGCAGGCTTGAGGCGTGACGGGCTGGGTAGTCCTTCACAGGCATCAACACGGCGAGGTCCTTGAAACGGCCTTGGGGCGGAGGTCCGCCCTTCAACATAGCACGGAATGCATCGCGGGCCGTTTCAATTTCGTCACTGGTCGCGCCGATGACGTTCTCACCGAGCACGGCGGCGGCGGCCTGGCCGAGGGCGCAGGCCTGGACGTGCTGGGCGAAGTCGCTGACGTGACCAGACCCGTCCAACACCACATCGGCGACGATGCGGCTGCCGCACAGCTTGGCGATCCGCTCGGCCGAGCCTTGCGGCGAAGCCAGACGTCCGGCGCGCGGCATGTTGGCGGCCAGGGCGAGAATACGGGCGCTGTAAAGGTCGTCGATCATCTTGGCTTATTTGGGAGGTCGCCGCCCGCATGCCAACGCTTCTCGGCCTCGGCCTTCAGCGCCTCGCCCAGTTGCTCGTAGGCCTGGCGGATCTTGAAACGGATGGCGCGGGGCACCGCAAAGCCGACCAGCAGTCCGTCGTAGACCTCGCCGTTGGAGAAGATGCAGCTGCCGGCGTTGAGTTCCTCGATCTCGAAGAAGCGCGTGCCGGTCACCCAGCCGCGCATCATTTTGGTGCGCCAGTGGATGTGGTCGTAGGGCGCCCAGTCGAGGACGACGGGGCGGATATTGTGCACCAACAGCCCCGGCACATGCTCGTCGATGTCCAGGACCTCGCCGATGCGGACGGTCCCGGCGGCGCGCGGATACATCGGACACCAGTCGCCCCAGTGTTCGAGGTCGGACAGCACCTCCCAGATGGCGTCGGTGGACGCCTGGATGCCGATGCGGTTCTCGATCTTCATGTCGCCCCCCTATTCCCCAGCGGCCTTCAAGCGCCAGGTGGCGCCTTGCGGGCCGTCCATCACCACGACGCCCAGGGCGTCGAGCTCGCCGCGGATGCGGTCGGCAGTCGGCCAGTCCTTGGCGGACCTGGCCTCGGCCCGTTGCACCAGCAGCGCCTCGACCTGATCCTTGAGGCCGTCGGCGGCGGCGCCCTGGAACCATTCGCCCGGCGCCTTTTGCAGGAAGCCCAGCAGGGCGCCGGCGGTGACCAGGTCATCGCGGGCTCCGGCGATGGCGGCCTTGTCGCCCTCGGCGATGGCCGTTCGCAGGTCGTCGCTGAGGGCGAACAGGGCGCTCAGCGCCTTGGGCGTGTTGAGGTCGTCGAGCAAGGCATAGGTGACGTCCTGCGCCTTCTCGCCGACCTCGGCCCCGGCCTTGGCCGAACCGACCTCGCGGGCGGCGTCCTGAAGGGCGCCGTAGAGGCGGTCGAGCGCCTTGCG
>JBKJSF010000213.1:0-3458 GCA_046595895.1 Caulobacter sp.
GCGAAGGCATCGACGGTCCACTGGCGCACGGCTTGTTCCTCATCGCGGTCGGGGCCTAGACGGAGCGATGTCCTTCGAAACCCAGGGCGGTGACGGCTACCGCATCAGCGACGATCCGGCGAGGTTCGACATGGCCAGGGGCCACGTCTGGATCAGCGAAAAATCCTATTGGGCCCGGCAGATTCCGTATCACACCTTCCGCCGCTCGGTCGAAAACAGCCTGACCTACGCCGCCTACGGCTTGGACGGTGCCATGGCCGCCATGGCCCGGTTGGTCACCGACCGGGCCACCTTCGCCTGGCTGTGCGACGTGTTCGTCGATGAGGCGCATCGCGGCGCCGGCCTGGGCAAGGCGCTGGTCGAATACTTCCTGGCCCATCCGGACCTGCAGGGGCTGCGTCGCCGCCATCTGGCGACGGCGGACGCGCATGAGCTCTACCGGAGCTATGGTTTCACCGACCTGACTGGCATCGACCGGTTCATGGAGATGCTCGACCGCGCGGTCTATTCGCGCGGCTGAACGATCGTCACCTCCGGCCAGCGTGTGCTGGCCGAACGGGTGGTCTTCTCCCACCCTTTGGCCAACGGCCGGTTCGGATTGGGCCGTAGGGTCATGGCGAACAGGTCGTCCAGGCCGAATGGGGCCTCGATGGTCAGGCGGTCGTCCTTCTCCAGCCGGATACCGACCCCGAAGGCCGGGGCGACGAAGCGGGACAGGGCCTCGGCGCTGTTGGCCAGGGGCGCGTAGGGTTCGCCGAAATGGTCCTCGAACCAGAGGTGGACGCGGGCCTGATTGCGCACCTCGACCAGGGCGTCCAGCGGCGGCGGGAACAGGCTGGCGGCCCGCTTGATGAAGACGTCCTCGGTCTCATAGCTGGTGTCGGCGTCCCAGTAGGCCAGGTCGTAGTCGCGCACGCCGTAGTCCGGATCACGGCCGGTCAGGTGGTTCCAGACCCGCTGGTAGACCGCCCCGGAAACCATCAGCCAGTCGGGCAGGTCCAGGTCGCAGGCATGGCGCAACGCCGTCATCAGGGTTGGCGCGGCGCGGACGATCTCTTCGAGGCGGCCAGAAAGGGGATCAGATGTCAGCATGCGGCCAAAGTGGCCGATTCGGCCTCTATTGGGAGAGCATCCAGCGACCGTCGCGGATGGCGGCCGAGCGGGTCACCGCGCCGTTGGGGTCCATGGCCATCTGGCCACAGCCGAAGGCGGCCAGCTTCTCGCCGACCGTGCCGCTGGCGACCGGCTCGCGCCAGTCCTCGCCGACCGCGGAGACGCCCAGGCTCTTGCCGTTCCCGTCGACATTCTCGACGTCGAGGATCTTGAAGCGGGTGGAGTCACAGCGGAAGCGATAGTTGACGATGCGGGCCTGAATGGTCTGACCGTCAGCGACGACCGGCGGGTCATAGACCTTCATTTCCCGGACCACGACCTCGGTCTCGTCGCCGGTCAGGGCGTCCGGGTCGGCGTAGGAGACATGGGCGGCGCCCTTGGCGATCGGCAGCCAGGTTTCGGCGGCTGCGGCGGTAGGCAGGACAACGGCCGTCACGGCCATGGCGATGAACAAACGCATGGTGAAACTCCCCGACTTGGAAGCATTGGAATCACGGCCCGGGAAATCTGTCACGGCGCAAGTTGTCGCGGCTCGTCAGCCGGTTAGCGGCTACGCAGCATCCAGCCATGGTCCAATGGCCCGTGCCCGCTTCCAAGCCCGGGGGCCGCCTCGATGGCGCCGTGCACATAGTCACACGCCCGCTTGACGGCGGCGGCGAGCTCCATGCCCTGGGCCATGCCGGCGGCGCAGGCGCTGGCCAGGGTGCAGCCGGTGCCGTGGGTGTTGCGGGTGTCGATGCGCGGACCGGTCAAGGCGGTCTCGCCGTCCGGGGTGATCAACAGGTCGGTCAGCACCTCGCCCGGCACATGGCCGCCCTTCATCAGCACCGCCTTGGCCCCCATGGCCAGCAGGGCGTGGCCGGCGGCGCGGAGTTCCGCCGTGTTGGTCACCGGCAGGCCGGTCAGGGCCTCGGCTTCCGGCGCATTGGGGGTGAGCAGGGCGGCCCTGGGGATCAACATGGTCCACACCGCCTCGACCGCCCCGGGGGCCAGCAGGGCGGCGCCCCCCTTGGCGATCATCACCGGGTCGATCACCGCCCGGATGCCCGGGGCGTCGTCGAGGATGCGGGCCACCAGCCGCACGGTGGCCTCGTCGCCCAGCATGCCGGTTTTGATGACGTCGGCCCCAATGTCGTCCAGCACCGCCCGGGCCTGAGCCTCGATGATGTCCAGCGGGATCGGATGCACGGCGCTGACGCCCAGCGTGTTCTGCACCGTCACGGCGGTGATGGCGGTGGCGGCATAGGCCCCCAACATGGTCACCGTCTTGATGTCGGCCTGGATGCCGGCCCCGCCGCCGCTGTCCGAGCCTGCGATGATCAGGACGCGGCCCAGCTTCGACACCAGCCTCATTTGGGTTTGCGCAAGGTCGGGCTGTCGAGGTCGAGCTCGGCCAGCGGAATGATCTCGGCGTCCGGCAGGGCCTCCTTCAGGGCCTTGCCGAACAGCTTGCCGTCGCCAACCACGATGACGCTGGTCTCGCCGGGTTTCAGCACCTGGGCGGCGAAGTCCCGCACCTGCTCGGGCGTCACAGCCTCGACCTTGGCGGTGAACAGCGACACCTCTTTCAGGTCGATGCCATAGGCGGCCAGTGAGCCGAGGGTGTCGGCCAGGCCGTCGGTGGTGGCCAGCTCACGGCCAAACCCGCCGATCAGCACCGACTTGCGGGCGGCCATCTCCTCAGGCGTGGGCAGGCTCTCGCCCATCCGACCCATCTCGCCGCGCAACAGCACAAGGGCCTCGCCGGCCGTCTCGTTCTTGGTCGAGGTCGAGGCCGAGAAGCCGCCGCTGCCCTTGCGCACCGACAGCGAGGAGTTGGCGCCGTAGGCCAGGCCGCGCTTGACCCGGATCTCCTGGTTCAGCCGCGAGGAATAGCCGCCGCCGAGCACGTTGTTGGCCACCAGGCCCGCATAGTAGCGGGGATCGTCGCGGGTGATGGCCCGCTTGGCGACAATGACGCTGGCCTGGCCGGCCCCGGGCATGTCGACAATGACCACGCGGGGCTTGGACTGGGCCGCGATGGCGGGGGCGACGCCGAGCGCGCCCGCCGGGACCCGCCAGCTGCCAAAGGCTTTCGCGGCCATGGCAAAGCCCTGCTCCGGGGTGATGTCGCCAGTGATCACCAGCACGGCGTTGTCGGGCCGGAACCAGCGGCTGTGGAAGCCGACCATGTCGTCGCGCTTCAGGGCCTTGAGGGTGGTCGGAGTGGTGACGTCGGCAAAGGCGGCGCCGGACCAGACGGCCGGACCCGAGACGAAGCCGGCCACCGAGCGCGGCTCGGTCAGGGCGACCTGGAAGCCGTCGATGGTTTGGTCGCGCGCCCGGTCCAGTTCTTCCGCGTCAAA
>JBKJSF010000032.1:0-12258 GCA_046595895.1 Caulobacter sp.
GTCTCGCGGTGGCGGTGGTTGACCGGCTCGAATGCCACCTCATAGCCCTCGCGCAGCATCAGGGCCGGCAGGTAGCGGTGGATGTGGTCGAAATAGGGAAGCCGCAGGAAGGCCTCGCGCCGGAAGGCCTTCAGCCCGCAGCCGGTGTCGTTGGCCTGGTCCTTCAAAAGGCCCCGGCGGATGCGGTTGGCCCAGCGGCTGGCCCAACGCTTGGCCTCAGAGTCCTGGCGCTTGACCCGCTCGCCGCCGACCAGGGCCAGCTGCGGCGGCGCGGCCTTCAGCCGCTCGGCCAGGCGCGGAGCGTCGGCCGGATCGTTCTGGCCGTCGCCGTCGAGGGTGACGATGATCGGCGCCCGGGCCTCGAGGATGCCCGAACGGATGGCCCGGCTCTGGCCGCTGTTCTTGCGATGAGCCAGGACGCGCAGCTGGGGCAGCTGCGCCTTCAGGGCGGTCAGCCGGGCCTGGGTGTCGTCCTTGCTGGCGTCGTTGACGAAGATCATCTCGTAGGACCGCTCGCCGAAGGCGGCGGCGATCTCGCGGGCCAGCAACGGGGCGGCCTCACCCTCGTCATAGACGGGGACGACGATCGAGTAGTCGGGGGCGGCGGATTGGGCCGGTTCTCTCATGGGGCCGTCATAGCGCAATTCGACGGCCAAGGAAGGATTGGAGGTTGGCGGAACATGCTATCAACCACGCCATGAGCCTCGAATCCCGACTGGACATGCTGGCCAAGGGCTGGCGCGGCCCGCTGGTGGCGGCCTTCATCGCCTGCCTGGCGGGGCTGCCAGGCCTCATCGCCATGCCTTCGCTGGACCGTGACGAGTCGCGCTTCGCCCAGGCCACGGCCCAGATGCTGGAGACCGACGACTTCGTCTCCATCAACTTCCAGGACCGGCCGCGCGACAAGAAGCCGGTCGGCATCCACTGGCTGCAGGCGGCCAGCGTGGCCCTGTTCTCCAATGTCGAGGACCGGGACATCTGGCCCTACCGCCTCCCCTCCCTGCTGGGGGCGATGCTGGCGGCGGCGGCCTGCGTCTGGGGCGCCCGGGCCTTCTGGAGCGATCGCACGGCCCTGCTGGCCGGGGCGATGTTCGCCGCCTCCTTCCTGCTCAGCAGCGAGGCCTTCATCGCCAAGACCGACGCCATGCTGGCCGGCTGCACGACGCTTGCCATGGCCGCCCTGGCGCGCAAATACGCCGCCCACAAGGGGCTGATAACCACCGGCTGGCGAACCACATTGCTGCTCTGGCTGGCCGTCGCCGTCGGCATCCTGATCAAGGGCCCGGTGATTCTGATGGTCCTGCTGCTGGCCCTGGCGGCGCTGTGGGCCTGGGACCGCGAGGCCCGATGGATGAAGGACATCGGCTGGGGCTGGGGCCTGGTGCTGATCCTCGCCATCTGCGGCCCCTGGGGCGTGGCCATCAGCGTCGCCACCGACGGGGCCTTCTGGGGCTCTGCGATCGGCGGCGATCTGGCCCCCAAGCTGGTGGGCGGCCACGAGCGGCACGGCGGCATCATCGGCTACCACGCCCTGCTCTCGCCGTTGACGCTGTTCCCCTACGGCCTGCTGATCCCCGCCGCAGCCGTACTCGGCTGGCAGCAGCGCAATGAGCCCGGCGTGCGCTTCGCCCTTTGCTGGCTGATCCCGACCTGGCTGATCTTCGAGATCCTGCCGACCAAGCTCTTCCACTACAGCCTGCCGGCCCACGGGGCCCTGTTCTGGCTGATGGCCGCCAGCCTGCTGGCCCCGCTCGGTCGCGGGGTCAAGCTGACCGGCGCCGTTGCGGCGGGCCTGGGAGCGGCGGTTTTCACGGTTGCCGTCGGCTATTTGATGGTCGTCTACGGCGACGCGCCGGACCTGGTCTGGGCCATCCTGACCGGCGCCCTGTTCCTGGCGGCGGGTGTCGCCGGCGCTGTTCTGATCTACCGCAAGGACGCGGTGACGGCCGTCCTCGTCGCCGGCCTGCTCGGCGTCCTGGCGCACGGCGCCTTCTTCGGCCAGTTCGGCCCCCGGCTGGAGCCCTTCTGGCCGGCCGCGCGGATCGATATGGCGCTGGAGCGCACCGGCCTCGCCCCCAAGGTCGGCCGCACACCCGGGCCGGTCGAGGTGGCCGGCTATTCCGAGGCCAGCCTGGTCTTCAAGCTGGGCACCCGAACCGGCATCGGCGGTCCCGAGGACGCCGTCCGCGCCCTGGCCGAGGGGCGCCCCGCCATCGTCGAAAAGCGGGAAGAGAAGGAATTCCTGGCGCTGATGAAGGCGCAGGGCGTTCCGGTCGATCCGATCACCCGGCTGGAGGCCTTCAACTACTCCAAGGGCGACGAGATGGAGCTGACCTTCTACCGCGGCGTGCCCCGACCGACCGACATCGCCAGCCAGCCGGCCGCCGCCACTCCAGGCTCCCGCGACGCCAAGACCCCCAAAGCCGCTCCCGAGGAGGACGCGCCGTGAGCCGCCTGATCGAAATCGTCGAGGTCGGGGCCCGCGATGGCCTGCAGAACGAGAAGGCCATTCTCGAGGTGGCCGACAAGGTCGAGCTGATCACTCGACTGGAAGCCTGCGGCGTCAAACGCCAGGAGGTGGTCAGCTTCGTGAACCCCAAGCGGGTGCCGCAGATGGCCGGGGGCGAGGAGATCATGGCCGCCCTGCCCGCCGATGCGTCCCGCAGCCGCATCGGTCTCGTGCTCAACGAGCGCGGCTGGGACCGCTGCGTCGCCGCCGCCTGCGACGAGGCCAATGTCGTGGTCTGCGCCAGCGACGGCTTCGGCATCCGCAACCAGGGGGCCTCGGTCGCCGAGCAACTGGACACGCTGGCCGCCATCGCCGCCCGCAAGTCGGCCGAGGGCGGGCCGCCGATCACCCTGACCGTCTCGGTCGCCTTCGGCTGTCCGTTCGACGGCGAGGTGCCGCTCGACACCGTCGTCTCCATCGTCCAGGCCGGCGCCGCCCTCGGCGTCGACGAGATCGCCCTGGCCGACACCATCGGTGTCGCCGACCCCTGGACCGTCCGCCGCGCCGTCGAGGCGGTCCGCCATGTCACCGGCGACACCCGGCTGCGGCTGCACTTCCACGACACCCGCAACACCGGCCTGGCCAACGCCTTCGCCGGGGTCGAGGCCGGGGTCGATGTGCTGGACGCCTCGGTCGGCGGCCTCGGCGGCTGCCCCTTCGCCCCCAACGCCACCGGCAACATCGGCACCGAGGACCTAGTCTACATGTTGGAGCGGGCCGGCTTCGAGACCGGGCTCGATCTTAACGGGCTGATCCAAACCGCCGACTGGATCGGCGGCAAGATCGGCAAGAAGCCGGCCTCCTCGCTCTGGCGAGCCGGCGTCTTCCCCAAGGTGGCGACCTAGTGGGAACCCTGACCCGCCTTGGGGTCATCGGTGTCTCGGCGCTGCTCCCTGTCGGCGCGGGAGGATTTGCCGCCGACGCCCTCAGCTATCGCGCGGCAGTCCGACAGGCGGCCAACGCCTGCGCAAGACCGGTCGTAGCCGCCAAGCTGGCCCAGCGGTTCGACGGTCCAGCCTTCCACGGCTACCGTCGGCCTCACGTGTTCCTCGCCACACGGCTGACGCCGGCTAGCGCCACGGCCGTTAACGCCCTGCATCGTGCCTACCGCGCCAAACTGGGTCCCATCCTGGTCAGCCGGGAAGAGGCAGCCGGAGCATTCTGCGCACTCGCGCCAAATCGTGAACTTCCGGCGTGACACGGCGCAGCGTCTCCGTCCCGAGTCAAAGCGACGCGCCCACATTGTGAGTCACGTCGCCGCAACCGCGCTAAAACCCTGCGCTACAAGGCCTTTGAGACCCCCGGCCGACCGATCACGAAAGAGTCAACTCAAGCAGGACTCGTGTTGCGGAATCACCCGCTTGCCCCCGATTCGCAAATCGGCTTAACGATTCTTTCCAACGGGCCGTTCACCATTAACCAGTCTTAAACCGACCTCGCCGGAAGTTAACGGCGAGCGAGGGCGGAGGATTCCGCCCGGTGCAAGATTCAGACGGCCGCTGGGCGCGGGGAGGATTTGAGTATGCGAGTTCTGTTGATCGAGGACGACAGCGCGACCGCGCAGACGATCGAGCTCATGCTCAAGTCCGAGGGGTTCAACGTCTACACGACGGACCTCGGTGAGGAGGGCGTCGATCTGGGCAAGATCTACGACTACGACCTCATCCTGCTGGACCTCAACCTGCCCGACATGAGTGGCATGGATGTCCTGCGCACCCTGCGCAACGGCAAGATCAACACGCCGATCATGATCCTCTCCGGCTCGGCCGAGATCGACACCAAGGTCAAGACGCTCGGCGGCGGCGCCGACGACTACATGACCAAGCCCTTCCACAAGGACGAGATGGTCGCCCGCATCCACGCGGTGGTCCGTCGCTCCAAGGGCCACGCCCAGGCCGTCATCATGACCGGCGAGATCGCCGTCAACCTTGACGCCAAGACGGTCGAGGTCGCGGGTGGCCGCGTCCACCTGACCGGCAAGGAATACCAGATGCTGGAGCTGCTCTCCCTGCGCAAGGGCACGACCCTGACCAAGGAGATGTTCCTCAACCACCTCTACGGCGGCATGGACGAGCCGGAGCTGAAGATCATCGACGTCTTCATCTGCAAGCTGCGCAAGAAGCTGGCCACGGCCGGCGGCGGCCAGCACCACATCGAAACCGTCTGGGGCCGCGGCTACGTGCTGCGCGACCCGCAGGAAAGCACCGTCGCCGCCTGATCGGTTTGAATTTCGAGTACGGAGACGCCCGCTCTCACCGGCGGGCGTTTTCCGTTTCCGACGGCGGCCGCCCTAACGACTGACGAGCCATCGGGCGCATTCATCAGCATCGGCCAGCAACAGCGCGGCGAACTGGGCGCCGCTATGACCGCCGCGGAAGGTCCTGTAGAAACTGCCACGGTCGTTGAAGCTGTCGACCGCGACCTTGCGATAGCCCTCGCCCATGCCGTCGGTGATGGCTTTGAAGCCGTTGCGGGCCCCGATCACCTGGGCGTTCGAGCCCCCCCTGCCGGCCTGCAGGCTGATCAGGCTGTCGAAGGCCAGATAGCAGTAGCCGGCGGAGCTGGGCGGCGTGGCGAGCGTGACCTTGTAGCCGGGGCCGGCCATAAACGGTCCCGCGTACGTCGGCTCAGGCGGGCGAGTATCGGCGTTGATAAAGGTTTCACAGGCGAACAGGTCCTTCTGCATGGCGGCGACCTCAGCCTCGCCGTTCATCGCGTCGTACCGGGCGATTTGAGCATGCAGGGAAGCGGTGAACGCCTTGCTCCAGGCGCCCGTCTGGGTCCGGCTCAAGGCCATGATGGCCTCCAACCGCTGAACATACTCAGGTTGCGGCGTCCCACCCTGCGCCTTGGTGATGGCGTTCCAGCGGCTCAGGGCGATGGCGCAATGGCCTAACCTTTCGGGCGGTGCGTCGGCCTTGGCCGTCACAGCGGCCAGGGCGGGACCGCTGGCTCCCAGGGAAATCAACAGGCCGACGAGGAAGACAAAGACCGGGGCAGGACGCATGCTTCAAACCTCCCCGGCCAGCCCGGGTCCCGCAACCTATCAGACTAGCGCCCCGCCGAGCGGCGACAAAAAGGGGGGCAAGGCGCGACGGCGGCCGCTTGCGAAACAGGGCGACGCATGGCCCCCTGCGGAAAGACGGGGAACGGGCGATGAGCAGGGAATGGATGCGCAATGGCTGGCTGGCGCTGGCGCTGCTTGGCGCCGCGCTGCTGGCCTGGCAGGGGACCATCACCCCCGCTCCTGCCCCTGCCAGCGCTCCGGCCGACGCCTTCTCGACCGAGCGAGCCCTGCGCGACATCGCCATCATCGCTCGCGAGCCCCACCCCATCGGCTCGCCGGCCAACGCCCGAGTGCGTGACTACCTCATGGGCCGGATGGCCCAGCTGGGCCTGTCGCCGACAGTACAGGAAACCGACGCCCTCTCCTCCTCGCTCGACAATCCCCAGTGGCTGGCCGGGGCCCATGTTCAGAACCTGATCGGCGTACTGCCCGGCAAGGACCCCAAGGCGCCGGCCCTGGTCCTGATGAGCCACTACGACAGCGTCCCCGGCTCCCCCGGCGCCGCAGATGACGCCACCGGCGTGGCCGCGACCCTGGAGGTCATCCGCGCCCTCAAGGCCAGGGGGACGCCGGCC
Organism: Caulobacter sp.; assembly: GCA_046595895.1. GTDB lineage: Bacteria > Pseudomonadota > Alphaproteobacteria > Caulobacterales > Caulobacteraceae > Caulobacter. Next base: position 6,152 of record JBKJSF010000032.1, read on the forward strand.
CGCGACGTCATCGTGCTGATCACCGACGGCGAGGAGTGGGGCCTGAGCGGGGCCGAGGCCTACTTCGGCCAGCACCCCTTGGCCAAACACACCGGCCTCATCATCAACATGGAGGCGCGCGGCGGCGGCGGCCGGGCCAACATGTTCGAGACCGGAGCCGACAACGGCGAACTGATCGACCGCTTCAAGTCAAACGCCAAAGGGCCGGTCAGCAGCGCCCTGGCGGTCTTCCTCTATGAGAAGATGCCCAACGACACCGACTTCTCCGTGCCCAAGCGGATGGGTCTGAGCGGCCTGAACTTCGCCTTCATCGGCCGCCACTTCGACTACCACTCGCCAACCTCGACGCTCGCCAACCTGGACCCCGGCTCGGTGCAGTCGATGGGCGCGCAGGTGCTGGCCGCCGCCAGCGACCTGGCCTTTGACCCCAGGCTGCCCGGCAAGGCGCCAAGCGCCGTCTACAGCCAGACCTTCGGCGACCATGTGCTGGCCTATCCGCCGGTGATGGGCTGGCTGGTGCTGCTCCTCTGCGGCGGACTTCTGGTGCTGGCCGGCTGGCGGTCGCGTCGGGCCGGCGAGCGGCTGCGATGGCAGGACGGGCTCAAGGGGGCGGCGATCGTGCTGGCGACGACCTTGCTGGCCGCCTTGCTGCTGCATGTCGCGCGACGCGGGACAGGCGCCGGCTTCGGCTTCCTGGAACAACGCCAACTGCTGGCCAACTGGCCCGTGTGGGAGGCGGCTGTCTTCATCATCGGCCTGGCCGTCACTCTGATCGGACCCCTGCTGGCCGCCGCCACGGCGACCCGGCGATGGTCCCTGCCTCTGCTCTGCGTCCTGGTCGGCGGAGTCAGCAGCCTGCTTGGTGGTTTCGACCCGGTCGGGCTGGGGCTGGGCTTCGCGGCCGGTCTGCTGTTTCTGACCCACGGCCCCGCGATCCCCCGCAACGCCGCCTGGGCCGGCGTCCTCTGCTTCGGCTTCGTCCTGGCCGTCGGGCTGCAGATCTTCGTACCGCAGGTCGCCTTCCTGGTCGCCTGGCCGTTGACCCTGGCCGCCGTCGGGGCGGCCGCCAGCGGATGGGGCGCCGACAACCGTTGGACGCCGCTGCTGGCGGTCCTCGCGGCCGTCGTCTGCGGATGGCTGGGAGTCTATGTTCACCTGACCGCACAGGGGCTGGATTTCCCGGCCCTGCTCAGCCTGTTCGCCCTGCTGGCCCTTTTCGTCCTCTGGCCGCTCGCCCAGCCCCAGGACATCGATACCAAGGCCAACGCCTGGGTTCTGGCCGGGCTGGTTCTGGCGGTTGTCGTGGCCGGCCTGACAAGCTCCTGGACGACGGCCAGTCCATGGACCGAGCGCCACCCCCGCGCCGACAGCGTCATGCATGTCACCGACAGCCATGCCGGCAAGGCCTGGCTGGTGCATCCGAATGCCGGCCCGGCGAACGCTATCGGCGACAAGGTGTTCGTCCGGGCCAGCCTGCCGCCGCTGTATGACCAGTCGGCGCAGCTGAACCCGACCGAGGCCGTGCCCGTCGCCCTGCCGATCTTCGTCAGCCGCATCGAGCCGGACGGGCGCGTCACCCTCGTCCTGACCCCGCCGCCCGGCGCGCGGCTCGCCCGGCTGAACATCAAGCTGAGCGCCGCGGTGAAGGACGTAACCGTCCAGGGCCTGCGGGCCACTTGGCTGACCAAGCCCGGCGAGGTCCAGCGCCTGCGCTGGGCCGGCGTCAATACGCCCCTCGTCGTCAGCTTCCGGCCGGTGAAGCCCGACGCCGGACTGGCCGAGGTCGATTATGGCACGGTGCTGGAAGCCTGGCCGGACACCGACCGCCCGGTGTGGCATTCGACCCACCCCGTGATGGCCTGGAACCTCAGCGGCTCCACCGGCGTCACCGGTAAGGCCATCGTGCGCTGGTGATCGTACGGGCGGGTTGTTAGAGAGCGTCATGGCCGATCCAACCGTCACCGTCTTTCACAACCCCGCCTGCGGCACGTCGCGCAAGACCCTCGAACTGCTGCGCGAGCGCGGCATCGAGCCGGCCGTTGTGGAGTACCTGAAGGTCGGCTGGACCAAGGCGCGGCTGGCTGGCCTGCTGGCCGCGATGGGCGCTTCCCCCCGCGACATCCTTCGGGTCCGCGGCACGGAAGCAGAGGCGCTCGGCCTGACCCGGCCCGACGTGCAGGAGGACGTCATTCTCGAGGCCATGGTCCGCGACCCGGCCCTGGTCGAGCGTCCGATCGTGGAAACACCCAGGGGGACGGCGCTTTGTCGGCCGCAGGAGAAGGTGCTTGACCTCCTCTGATAGTCGCCCACGGTCTGGCCTTTGTTAACCTTCGGCGTGACAAATGGACCGAAGCACCGAATATTGCTTGCCTTTCAAGGGGCCAGCCGGTCAAAACCGGCCCGTGATTTGCTGGGGGGCTACCCAGCCGTACCATTCTGAAGCGACTGACCGGTTCTTAGCCAAGACGCCGGTCCGCGACGGGGGAATGAATGCAAGAATTCGATCCGCGACGTCCGACCACCCGCATCGCGCCCAAGCTGTTTGTCGGCATCGCCGGTTTCGCTGTCCTGGCCCTGGCCTGGCGCATGGGCGAGCCCGCCCAGACCGCCATCACCCCGCCGATGGATCCCGCCGCCTTCGCAGCTCTGCAGCACATGGCCTTCGCCCGGGCCGAAGCCCTGCCCGGCTTCAATCGCGGTGAGAGCATCGCCGTCGAGGTTCGCCCCGGCGAGACCCTGGAAGACGCCGTGCAGCGCACCGGGGTCGGAGAGGCCGACGCCCGCGCCGTCATCAAGACGCTGTCGGGCGTCGTCGACACCGTCAACATCCGCGCCGGCATGGACTTCATCGCCTCGGTGGCGCGTCCCGAGAACAAGCGTGGCCCGGCCCGCCTGATCGGCCTTTCCATGCGCACCGGCCAGGCCAAGACCATCACCGTCTCGCGCACCTTCGACGGGGCCCTGCGCCTGCGCGAACTGGCCGAGGAAGTCCGCGAGGAGACCACCGTCGCCTGCGGTGAGATGCAAGGCAGCTTCCATGAGAGCGCCAGCGTCGTCGGGGCCAACTCGGCCATCGTCAGCCAGGCCGCCAAGTTGTTCAGCCACAAGATCGACTTTTCGCGCGACATCAAGGAAGGCGACGAGTTCTGCCTGGTGTTCGACCGCAAGGTCACCGACAGCGGCCGCACCATCGAGGCCGGCGACCTGCAGTACGCCCAGGTGAAGGGCATGAAGTTCTACGGCTTCACCCGCACCGACGGGAAGGTCCAGTTCTTCGACGACCTGGGCAAGAACATCAAAAGCGCCCTGCTGCGCACGCCGGTCGATGGGGCCCGCATCACCAGCAAGTTCGGCATGCGCCGCCACCCGATCCTCGGCTACAGCCGCATGCACCAGGGCATCGATTTCGGAGCCGGCGCCGGCACCCCGATCCTGGCGGCCGGCGATGGCACCATCGAGATGGCCGGCCGCTACGGCGGCTACGGCAACTGGGTGAAGATCAAGCACGCCGGCGGCTATTCCACCGGCTACGGCCACATGTCGCGCTACGCCAAGGGCATACGTCCGGGCGTCCACGTCGCCCAGGGCCAGGTGATCGGCTATGTCGGCTCGACCGGGGCCTCGACCGGACCGCACCTGCACTACGAAATCTTCTTCAAAGGTGGCCGGGTCAATCCGATCGGCGCCAAGGTGCCGACCGGCTCGATCCTGAGCGGCGCTGACGTCGCCCGCTTCAAGGCCTCCAAGGCCCGCCTTGACGGCCTTCTGGCCGCCCAGGGCCACGACACGGCCGGGGCCACCAAGAAGCTGGCTTCGGCTGATTTCACCGACGCCAAGTCGGTCGGCCTGCGCAAGGCTCAGGGCGCCGCCCGGGGCCAGAACTAGCCGACCTGTGGATGAAGGGCCATTTGCCCTGACATTTCATCCGCCTGCTGGGTTGTCCGCCCCTTGACTCATGGGCGCCCGACCGCCATTTGGCCAACTGTGGATCAACACAGGTTGTGACCGACATCGACCGGGCCGCCGTAGCGCGCGCCCCTAACTCGAAAATGATGTCTTCAGTCGCCGCCCGTCTGGTCCCTGGGAACGCTGCCCCTTCGGCCTGAAAGCCGTTTGCAAGGCGCCCGGAAAGCCATCGTCTCCGAGGAGGGCCACCTCGCGGAGCGATTTCGCATGGCGGACCTGGTGCGATTCTTGCGACGTTTTGACACGCCCTTGTGCGACGTTCGCAGGAACCTTTCGGCCCGGTCGAACCCTGAAAGATCGACGCACAGGAAATTCTTAAGCGGCGCGGCCACTCCCCGGGTCCTGCGACGCTATCGGAGACATTTTGATGAGCAACACCACCGCCGAGCCGCCAGAGCCCGCCGAAGCCCCCGCCGCTGACGGCCCGTTGCTCGACCTGACCGATGCCGGCGTCAAGAAGTTCATCAAGCAGGCCAAGGCCCGCGGCTACGTCACCATGGACGAACTGAACAAGGTGCTGCCCTCGGAAGAGGTCAGTCCCGACGCCATCGAAGACACCCTGGCCATGCTGTCGGAGATGGGCGTCAACGTTGTTGAGGCCGAGGAAGACGCCGGCGAGGGCGAAGGCGGCGCGGTCGCCAATCGCGAAGAGACCTCCATCACCACCGAGGCCGAGACCAAGGCCGCCTACGACCGCACCGATGACCCTGTGCGCATGTACCTGCGCGAGATGGGCAGCGTCGAGCTGCTCAGCCGCGAGGGCGAGATCGCCATTGCCAAGCGCATCGAGGCCGGCCGAGACGCCATGATCCGCGGCCTGTGCGAAAGCGCCCTGACCTTCGAGGCCATCATGGTCTGGCGCGAGGAGCTCGGCTCGGGCCGCATCCTCCTGCGTGAAGTGATCGACCTCGAAGGCACCTACGGCGTCATGTTCCCGGCCGCCCCGCCCATCGTTCCGTCGGAAGACGGCGAACCCGCGGAAGCCGAAGAGAAGGTCGAGGGCGAAGAAAAGCCCGAAGGCGAAGAGGACGACGACGACTTCGACGACGGCGCCGGGCCCACCGTCAGCGCCATGGAAGGGGAACTGCGCGAGAGCGTCATGGAGACACTCGACGGTATCGCCGGCGAATTCGAGGGCTTCCGCCCGCTGCAAGAAAAGCTGGTCGAACGCCGCCTGCGTGGCGAGGACCTGTCCGAGGCCGACCGCAAGGCCTACCTGGAAGCCTCCAGCGCCATCGTCGGCAAGCTCAAGACCCTGAAGCTGAACAACAACCGCATCGAGGCGCTGGTCGAGCAGCTCTATGACATCAACAAGCGGCTGATCTCGCACGAGACGCGGCTGCTGCGCCTGGCCGAGAGCTATGGCGTCGGCCGCGAGGACTTCCTCAAGCAGCATGTCGGCGGCGAGCTCGACCCGAAATGGGTGCTGCGCGTCTCCAAGTTGGGCTCGCGCGGCTGGAAGGAATTCGTCGCGCTCGAAAAGGACCGGATCAAGGATCTGCGCGAGGACATCCACACGCTCGCCTCCGAGACCGGGCTCGAGATCCAGGAATTCCGCAAGATCGTGCTGATGGTCCAGAAGGGCGAGCGCGAGGCGCGGCAGGCGAAGAAGGAGATGATCGAGGCAAACCTACGCCTCGTGATCTCGATCGCCAAGAAATACACCAATCGCGGCCTGCAGTTCCTCGACCTGATCCAGGAAGGCAATATCGGGCTGATGAAGGCGGTCGACAAGTTCGAGTACCGCCGGGGCTACAAGTTCTCGACCTATGCGACCTGGTGGATCCGCCAGGCGATCACCCGCTCGATCGCCGACCAGGCCCGCACGATCCGCATCCCCGTCCACATGATCGAGACGATCAACAAGATCGTCCGCACCTCGCGCCAGATGCTGCACGAGATCGGCCGCGAGCCGACGCCGGAAGAGCTGGCGGAAAAGCTCGCCATGCCGCTGGAGAAGGTCCGCAAGGTCCTCAAGATCGCCAAGGAGCCGATCAGCCTCGAAACCCCGATTGGCGACGAGGAAGACAGCCATCTCGGCGACTTCATCGAGGACAAGATCCGCAAGGTCATGAAGATCGCCAAGGAACCGATCTCGATGGAAACGCCCATCGGCGATGACGAGGATTCGCACCTGGGTG
>JBKJSF010000119.1:0-6673 GCA_046595895.1 Caulobacter sp.
CCCCCCCACATGGTCGGAGGGCGCTGCCCGAAGTTTGAAGCGGCTGGGAGCTAGTGCTCGGCCTTCTGCTCGATCGCATCGGCCTTTTTGTCAGCCGATTGCTCGACCGCATCGGCCTTGGCGTCCAGGGCGTCTTCCTTGGCTTCGGTCTTGGCCGCATCGGCTTGGTTCTCAAGGCTGTCGGCGGTGGCTTCGCCTTGCGCTTCAACAGCGTCGGCCTGCTTTTCGGCGGCCTTTTCAGCGGGGCTGCCGCAAGCGGCCAGGGACAGGGCGCCGAGAGCGGCGACGGTGGCGATAAGAATACGCATTGGGTGTTCCCTCCGTGTGTGATGCACGAGGAATTAGCGCGCCAAGCCCGGGTTGGTTTCAACCCGACGCATAAAATTTCCCGTAACCGGAACGTCCCCCGCATACGCACTGCTCCATCACGCCCGTTCACAGGCTCGCGAACCTGCTACAAGCCCGCCATGTCCCAGACCATCACTGTCATCGGCGCCGGTCCCGCCGGCCTCATCGCCGCCGAAGCCCTCGCCCGCGCCGGCGCAAAGGTCCGGCTGCACGACGCCATGCCCTCGGCCGGCCGCAAGCTGCTGCTGGCCGGGCGCGGCGGGCTGAACCTGACCCATTCCGAACCGCTGGAGGCCTTTCTCGGCCGCTACGGCGAGGCGGCCGGTTGGATAACGCCGCGCCTTGAAGCCTTCACCCCGGCCAACCTCACCGCCTGGGCGGAGGGCCTCGGCCAAGCCACCTTCGTCGGCTCCAGCGGCCGGGTGTTTCCCAAGGCCATGAAGGCCTCGCCGCTGCTGCGGGCCTGGCTCGGCCGGCTGGGAAGCCTTGGCGTCGAGCTGGCCCTGCGCAGCCGCTGGACCGGCTGGGACGCCGCCGGCGCCCTGACTTTCGACACCCCGGGCGGCCAGGTCTCGGAGAGCCCCGACGCCACCATCCTGGCGCTCGGCGGGGCCAGCTGGCCAAGGCTCGGCTCCGACGGCCGCTGGACGGCCCTGCTGGCGGCGCGCGGCGTCAAGATCGCGCCGCTGCAGCCGGCCAATGTCGGCTTCGACGTCGCCTGGAGCCCGATGTTCAAGGAGCGCTTCGCCGGCCAGCCGCTGAAGGCCATCGCCCTGACACATGGCGACCGGACGGTGCGCGGCGAGGCGATGATCGCCGGCTACGGCCTGGAGGGCGGGGCCATCTACGCCCTGTCGGCCGGCCTGCGGCAGGCCGTCGCCGCCGATGGCAAGGCCCAGCTGACCCTGGACCTGCGGCCCGATCAGAGCCTCGGCCAGCTGACCGCGCGGCTGGTCACGCCGCAGGGCCGCCAGAGCCAGTCCAACCACCTGCGCAAGGCGGCCGGTCTGTCGCCGGCCGCGATCGGCCTGATGCGCGAGGCGACCGGCGGGCCGATCCCGATCTCGCCGCGCAGCCAGGCCGCGCTGATCAAGGCCACGCCGGTGACCCTGACCGGCATGCAGGGGCTGGCAAGGGCCATCTCCAGCGCCGGGGGCGTTCGCCTGTCCGAACTGGACGACGGGCTGATGCTGCGCGCCCTGCCCGGCGTCTTCGCCGCCGGCGAGATGCTCGACTGGGAGGCGCCGACCGGCGGCTATCTGCTGCAGGCCTGCATGGCCACCGGCCTGGCGGCGGCGCGGGGCGCCGCGGCGCGTCTGAACCTTCCGCCGATTGACGATTTGAGCGTGGCGTGACGGGATAGGCCGTCCGGAGGGGGAATGCAGGCCATACTGCGCATCATCGACCGCATGATTCAGGGGCTGCTGCGCGCCCTGGGCTGGCTTGCGGCCTTCGCCCTGCTGATCGTGGTGATCTTTGTCGGCGCCTGGTTCCTGTTCGCGCCGGACGCCGAAACACCCACCCTGGGTGAGCCCTATCAGGGCGAGACCTACATCGCGCCACCGCCGTCCGCCCGGCCCTTGCCGCCGCCCCGTCTGACCGGCGACTGCGACGACAGCCGATACGCCGCCGCGGCCCAGGCCAACGCCGAGACGGCCCGCAGCCTGATCTGGTCGCCGTTTGGCTCCGAGGAGATCGGCTGGGAGACCTATGCCCCCCTTGTCGCCGCCGAGATCGCCACCGCCTGCGCCTACGACCAGCCGGGCTTCGCCGCCGCCCTGGCCGGCTGGCAGCGGCGCAACGGACCAGCGGCCGACGGGCTGATGACCCCGGCCGTATTCGAAGCCATGCGCCTGCGCTGGCACCGCCGCCGGCCGTTCTCGAAGATCCGGCCCGAGGACTGCCCGCCGCCGACGATCAACCTGGCCCTTGCCGCGCCTTCCGAGAGCTATGGCCGGCCCATGCAGCTGCGCCCCGGCGCTCTGGCCGCCTATCGCCGGATGATTGCCGCGGCCCGCGCCGAGGCTCCGTCTGTGTTCAACCAGCCGGAGGCCCTGAAGATCTTCTCGGCCTACCGCGATCCGGAGGCCGACGCCGCCCGCTGCCTGATCGACGGCAACTGCGACGGCATACGCCGCACCCTCTGCTCGGCCCATCGCACCGGCCTGGCGCTGGATATCCATGTCGGCATGGCGCAGGGCGGTGATCCGGCCTCGACGGCGGCCTTCAACCGTCTGGCCCAGTCACAGACCCCGGCCTACCGATGGATGATCCGCAACGCCGGCCGCTTCGGCTTCGTCAACTACGCCTACGAGCCCTGGCACTGGGAATGGACGGGCGAGCCTGTTCTCCCCCAATAGGCCGCAGGCCTGTTGGGGGAGGGTACCAACCGCGAAACGGTTGGGGAGGGGGCCCAGGGCCCGCCCGTTCTTCCTGCCGGTTTCTTCAATCGTCAGGGTTCCGCTCCGTTCGGAGACGGGAGAGCATCCCGTTGGATCAGAGCAGGAAGTCGTGTTTGGTGAGGGTCTGCAGGCCGTTGATCTGCACCTCGAAGTCGATCACGCCATCGCCATTCGTGTCGCCCTGGACGATGGTGGCGCCCCCGATCTGCTCCCAACGCACTTCACCGACGCCGCCGGCGCTAAAGGCGCCGGCGGCGAGGTAGAGGAACGCATCGTCGGCGCCGCCCGCGATGGCGTCCAGCGCCCGCAGGTCGACAACGTCAGCGGCGTCCCAGTCAGTGATGATGTCACGGTTGCCGGCGCCCACCCCACTGTCACTGGTCAGCTGCAGGACGAAGATGTCGCGTGCCACGCCGCCGGACAGGGTGTCGACCCCTGCGCCGCCGCAGAGGGTATCAGTACCGGCTCCGCCGTGCAGGGTGTCGTCTCCGTCCTCACCGTCGAGCTGGTCGTTGCCGATGCCGCCGTTCATGCGGTCGGCGCCCGATCCCCCATAGAGGCTGTCGTTACCGCCGTCGCCGTCGAGGGTGTCGGCGCCCCCGCCGCCGTTCAGAATATCGTGGCCGAGGCCGCCGACCAGGCGGTCCTGACCGGCCGTGCCGGTCAGGGTATCGTTGCCGTTCTGGCCCTGAAGATCGGCCGCGGCAGCCTCGCCGCCGCTGACCGTTTCGGCGGAATTGGTGGTGACCACCGTCGCGACGTTGACCGCGCCGGCCCTGAGACCGCCTGGGCCGTCGGCCAGGTACTCGAAGCTGGCGTTCGGGCCAGTGGCGGTGACGTGCAGCCGCCCACCGATGATTTCCACCGTCGCGTTGACCACATTGCGCACGCCGGTGACGGTGTAGCCGGGCGGCAGACCGTCGTTGGCCAGCAGCACCTCGGCCTTGAGGTCCGATTCCAGACCGCGGGTAACGGTCAGGCTGTCGGCCGCCAGGGGAAGGGACAGCAGGTCTTCGGCGGTCACCGTTCCGTCGGCGAACTGGAAGAACTCGACGTTGCCTACAGTGTCCGTACCGTCGTTGCCGACGAGGTCGGTGATGGTGACGCTGCCGTCACCGTTCACGAGGATTGCGTAGTCGGCCCTTGGACCGCCGAACACCGCAGTGTCGCTGTCGGCCCCGCCATCCAGGGTGTCGTCGCCGATGCCGCCATCCAGAATGTCGTCGCCGCTGCCGCCGACCAGTTCGTCGTCGCCTGCCCTGCCGTAGAGGGCGTCATCTCCGTTGAAGCCTTCCTCGCCGTACTCGGCCAGAACGTCGGACGACCGGATGATCTCACCCGAGTCGCCGAAGTCACCGGCATTGATGCCGATGGCGCCATCCCCCCACAGCCGGTCGTCCCCGGCCCCGCCGTCCAGACTGTCGTTGCCGGCGGACCCCGCCAGGATATTGACTGTGTCGTCACCTGTCAGTTCGTCGTCGAACTCGCTGCCGACCAGGTTTTCGATCTCGTCGAAGACCATCTCGCCGATGCCGGTTTCCTGAGGCGTGTCGCCCAGCGCCAGGGACGCCGCGACGCCGCTCAGGGCGTCCTCAAACGTCACCGTATCGCTGCCTTCGCCGCCGATCAGGCTGTGATCCCCTGCGCCGACCTCCAGCAGGTCATCGCCGTCGCGGCCGTCCAGGACGTCGTCGCCGCCCTGGCTCTGCAGCCAGTTGGCTTCGGCATTGCCGCGCAGGGTGTCGTTGAAGATGGTCCCCGCCACGTGCTCGATGCCGGTCAGGGTGTCCATGCCGTGGCCGGTATTCTGGGCCCCGTCGATCTCCAGGTCGACGGTGGCGCCGACCTGGGCGGCGGCTGGCACGACCTGGAAGTCGATGGTGTCGAAGCCGGAGCCGCCGTTGTAGGTGTCGTCGCCGACGCTGCCGTACAGGCGGTCGTTGCCCTCATCCCCGCTCATGACGTCGTTGCCGAGACCACCGATCAGGTAGTCGTCTGAGCCGCCGCCGGACAGGGTGTCGTTGCCAAGTTGGCCGTAGACGGCGTTGCCGTCGCCGTCGCCGCTCAGGGTGTCGTTGAAGTTTGAGCCCGACAGGTATTCAAAGCCGGTGAGGACGTCGTTACCCCAGCCGGTGCTCTGGGCCGCGCCCTGCAGCGCCAGGCTGACGGTGACGCCGACCGTGGCGTCGCCGTAGGTGACCATGTCAGCACCCGATCCACCATCAATGGTGTCGCTTCCGAAGCCGCCGGTCAGCTGATCGTCGCCGCCGTAGCCGTGCATGACGTCGTTGCCGGAGCCGCCGAAATTGACGTTGCTGCCGCCGTCGCCGTGCAGGGTGTCCGCCCCTGTACCGCCGTTAACGTTCTCCATACCGATCAGGGTATCGACGCCATGGCCGGTGTTCTGGGAATTTCCGGCGCCCTGGATGCGCAGGTCGACCGTCACGCCGGTGGTGTTGTCGCCGTAATTGGCCGTATCGAAGCCGGCTCCGCCGTTCAAGGTGTCGTTGCCGAGCCCCCCCTGCAGGTTGTCGTTGCCGCCCTCGCCGTTGAGGACGTCGTCGCCGTTCTGCCCACCCAGGAAGTTGCCGAGACCGTCCCCGGACAGGGTGTCGCCGAACCCGGAGCCGATCAGGTTCTCAATGCCGGACAGCGTGTCCATACCGGCCGAACCGGTGTTCTGCGCCTGGCCCTGCAGCAGCAGGCTGACACTGACAGCGCCGACTGCACTGTTGTAGCTGGCGCTGTCGGAACCGGCGCCGCCGGCAAGGGTGTCGGCCCCCGCTCCGCCGATGAGGTTGTCGTTCCCGTCGCCCCCGGTCAGCACGTCATCCCCGGCCAATCCGTCGAGGGTGTTGGCGCCGGCATCGCCGGTCAGGGTGTCGTTGTGGGCCGAGCCGCCGAGTTGCTCGAAGCCGACCAGGGTGTCCAGGCCCGCCTCACCGGTGTTCTGGGCCGCGCCCTGCAGCGCCAGGCTGACGGTCACACCGGAGCCGGCCTCGTAGTACTGCGCCATGTCGCCCGTGCCGGCGCCGCCGTCGAGGCTGTCGTCGCCCAGGCCGCCATGCAGGAAGTCGTTCGCATCGCCGCCGGAGACGGTGTCGTTGCCCGCGCCGGCGTTGACGTTGTCGCTGCCGCCGAGGGTCGAGATGATGTCGTCGCCGGCCTGGCCGCCAATGAAGTTGTTGTTGTTGTCGCCGGTCAGCGTATCGCCGTGGGCGGAACCGGAAAGCTGTTCGAAGCCGGTCAAGGTGTCGATGCCCGCCACGCCGGTGTTCTGGGCCGAGCCCTGCAGCAGCAGGCTAACGGTGACGCCGGCCGTGGCGTCGTTGTACTGGGCCAAGTCCCCCGTGCCGGCGCCGCCGTCGAGCGTGTCGTCGCCCAGCCCGCCATTGAGGAAGTCATTGTCATCGCCGCCGAAGACGCTGTCGTTGCCGGCTCCCGCCTGGACACCGTCGCTGCCGCCCAGCCCGTAGATCGTGTCATCGCCGGCTTGGCTGTCGATGAAGTTGCCGCCGCCGTTGCCGGTTAGGGTATCGCCGAACTGCGAGCCGGTGATCTGTTCGACGTTGGTGATGGTGTCCATCCCCTCGCCGGTGTTCTGCGCGGTGGTGATCTGCAGATCGACCGTCACGCCGTTGGCGGCGCTGAAGTAGTCGACCCGATCGGTCCCGTTCCCACCGTCGAGGGTGTCGTCGCCGAGGTCGCCGCGCACCGTGTCGTTGTCATCGCCGCCGGAAATCATGTCGGCGCCGTCGCCCCCGAGCAGGGAGTCGGCCCCCGCCGCGCCATTCAGCGTGTCGTCGCCGGCCCGGCCCTCGATACGGTTGTCGCCGTTGTCACCGGTCAGGCTGTCGCCGAACTGCGAGCCGGTGATCCGTTCGACGTTGGTGATGGTGTCCATCCCCTCGCCGGTGTTCTGG
>JBKJSF010000130.1:0-3060 GCA_046595895.1 Caulobacter sp.
CAGTGGGGCGATGGCCGCTACATCTTCAACCTCGGCCACGGCATCCTGCCCGACACCCCGATCGCCCATGTCGAGCGGGTGCTGAAGATGGTCACCGGCAAATGACCGGCCGCAAGATCGCGGTGGTCCTGTTCAACCTCGGCGGCCCCGATGGCCCGGACGCGGTTGAGCCCTTCCTGTTCAACCTGTTCAACGACAAGGCCATCATCGACCTGCCCGGTATCGTCCGAACACCGCTGGCCCGGCTGATCTCCCGCCGCCGGGCGCCGCTGGCCCAGGGCAACTACGCGCTGATGGGCGGCGGCTCACCGCTGTTGCCGGAGACCCGCAAACAGGCCGACGCGCTGCAGGAATCGCTCGCCTCCGCCCTGCCCGGCGATGAGGTCCGCTGCTTCATCGCCATGCGCTACTGGAAGCCGTTCACGCAGGAGACAGGCGCGCAGGTCGCCGCCTTCGCCCCGGACGAGATCCTGCTGCTGCCGCTCTATCCGCAGTTTTCGACGACCACGACCGGCTCGTCGCTGAAAGCCTGGCGCGAAGCCTACAGCGGTCCAGGGCGAAGTCGCACCGTCTGCTGCTGGCCGGCCGGTGAAGGCTTCCTTGCCGCCCACGCCAGCCTGATCGAACAGGCATTCGAAATGGCCGGTCGGCCGTCAAATCCCCGCCTGCTATTTTCCGCCCACGGCCTGCCCGAGAAGGTTATCAAGGCCGGCGATCCCTACCAGGCCCAGATCGAGGCCACCGCCGAAGGCGTCGCCGCCCGACTGACCGGCGCCTGGGACTGGAGGGTCAGCTACCAGAGCCGGGTCGGGCCGATGAAATGGATCGGCCCGAACACCGAGGACGAGATCCGCGCCGCCGCCAGGGAGGGCCGGCCGCTGGTCATCGTGCCGATCGCCTTTGTCTCCGAACACATCGAGACCCTGGTCGAGCTCGATATCGAATACGGCGAGATGGCCAAACACGAGGGTTGCCCGGCCTACATCCGCGTCCCGGCTCTGGGCGTCGACGGCGGCTTCATCGCCGGCTTGGCCCAGTTGGCGCTCGCGTCCCTGCAGCGCGAAGGCATCGACTCAGGCGGCTCGTATCACTGCGCCGGCTTCAGCAAATGCCCGCGCGCCGCCTACGGGACAGGATCGCCGCGCAACGGCGAGGCCGGGTTCTCCCGGCGGTCGCAGCGGCGTTCCTGTCCCCCACCACGCTGATCGGGGACAGGTAGCGCGCACCAACCGCAAGAGAAGCCGACGTCTGGCGTCTCGCGCGCGCAACCAGTCCCCCGTGACAGCGCCACCGCGTGATCTTAGAAAGGCGCATGACCTTCCTCGCCGGACATTACGACCTGCTGCGTGGCCTGCACATCATCGCGGTCATCGCCTGGATGGCCGGCATGCTCTACCTGCCCCGGCTCTACGTCTATCACAGCCGGGCCAGCCGGGGTTCGGAGCTGGACACGACCTTCCAGGAGATGGAGGTCAAGCTGCTGCGCATCATCATCAACCCGTCGATGGCGGCGACCTGGATCTTCGGCATCCTGCTGATCTTCGCCAACACCGGCCTGCGCGGCGGCGACTGGTCCTGGCTTGGCCAGCCCTGGATGGTGGTCAAACTGATCAGCGTGATCCTGATGTCCGGCTGGCATGGCTTCCTGGCCGGCGCCCGCAAGAGGTTCGCCGATGGGACCAATACCCGCTCGGAAAAGTTCTGGCGGATGAGCAACGAACTGCCTTTCCTGCTGGCTGTTGTCATCGTCCTGGCTGTCACCACCCAGTTCCTCAGCCGCTGATTTCGCCCGGGACTTGAACCAGGCCCGGCGCCGTCCCACCTTGACGCCAGCGGAGCCCTGTGGTTCCCCTCACGGCGCTGCTTCGGCAGTCTCCTCTTTCCGGCCCCTCCGCGCAGCCTGCGCCGTCGATCAGCCGGACCCCCGAACGAATTCCCATAGTCGCACCCGAGTAGGGTCCGGCGTTCACACTACCTCAAGGTCGCTTCACGCGGCCTGACGTCACGAGTCCAGCTATGTCCGAAGACACCCCGCCCGATCACACTGAAACCGAAACCCCCGAGACCGATCTCGTCGAGGATTCTTCCGACCTCGGTCATGAGGAAGGTCCCGACACCACCGCCGTCGCCGATTCGCCCGAGGACGCCGTCACCGGCGACGAGGGCGACGACGAACTGGCCGCCGTGGTGGCCGAGCTCGGCTTCACCCGCATGTCCCTACAACAGCTGAAGGACACCCCTCCCGCCGACCTGCTGGCCCTGGCTGAAAAGCTGGAGGTCGAAAACGCGAACTCCATGCGCAAGCAGGACATGATGTTCGCCATCCTCAAGACCCTCGCCGAAGAGGGCGTGGAGATTTCGGGGTCGGGCACCATGGAGGTCCTCTCCGACGGCTTCGGCTTCCTGCGCAGTCCGGAAGCCAACTACCTCCCCGGCCCTGACGACATCTATGTCTCGCCCAGCCAGATCAGAAAGTTCGGCCTGCGCACCGGCGACAGCGTCGATGGCGGCGTCCGCGCCCCGCGCGAAGGCGAGCGCTACTTCGCCCTGGTCAACGTCTCCCAGATCAACTTCGAACTGCCCGAGAACGTTCGCCACAAGGTCCATTTCGACAACCTGACCCCCCTCTATCCGGAGTCGCGGCTCAATATGGAGCTGCCCGATCCGACCGTGAAGGATCGCTCCGGCCGGGTCATCGACATCGTCGCTCCGCTCGGCAAGGGCCAGCGTTGCCTGATCGTCGCCCCGCCGCGGGTCGGCAAGACGGTGATGCTGCAGAACATCGCCAAGTCGATCGAGACCAACCATCCCGAATGCTACCTGATCGTCCTCCTGATCGACGAGCGGCCGGAAGAAGTCACCGACATGCAGCGGACGGTGAAGGGCGAGGTAGTCGCGTCGACCTTCGACGAGCCCGCCAGCCGCCACGTGCAGGTCGCGGAGATGGTCATCGAGAAGGCCAAGCGCCTCGTGGAGCACAAGCGCGACGTGGTCATTCTGCTCGACTCGATCACCCGTCTGGCTCGCGCCTACAACACCGTTGTGCCACCGTCCGGCAAG
>JBKJSF010000199.1:0-5216 GCA_046595895.1 Caulobacter sp.
ACGTAATAGGCTTGGCCGCCGCGATATTTCTCGCGCAGCAGGGCCTCGCGCACCAGCACCGGATCCCACGGAGTGACATAGGTCCGCACCGCCAGGCGATCGACCGGCGGCGTGGCGATGATCGACATCTCGCGGATGCCGCTCAGCGCCATCTGCAGGGTGCGCGGGATCGGGGTCGCGGTCAGGGTCAGCATATGCACGTCGGCGCGAAGCTCCTTCAGCTTCTCCTTGTGCTTGACCCCAAAGTGCTGCTCCTCATCGACGATGACGAGGCCGAGGTCACGGAAGCTGACCTGTTTGGACAGCACCGCATGGGTGCCGATGACGATCTCAAACCCGCCATTGGCCAGCCCCTCGCGCGTCTCGGCCGCCTCGGCGGCGGGCACCATCCTGGACAGCCGGCGGATCTTCACTGGCCAGCCCTGGAAGCGCTCGACGAAGGTCTTGTAGTGCTGCCGCGCCAGCAAGGTCGTCGGACAGACCAGCGCCACCTGCTGGCCGCTCATGGCCATGACGAAGGCGGCGCGCAGGGCAACTTCCGTCTTGCCGAAGCCGACGTCGCCGCAGATCAGCCGGTCCATCGGCTTGCCCGACGACAGGTCGGTCAGCACGTCGCCGATGGCGTTCAGCTGGTCTTCCGTCTCCTCGTAGGGGAAGCGGGCGCAGAACTCGTCGAAGACGCCGTGCGGCGGGTCGATTTCCTCGACATGTTTGGTGGCCCGGGCGGCGGCGATGGCGATCAGGCCCTCGGCCATGACCCGCAGCCGCTCCTTGGCCCTGGACTTGCGCGACTGCCAGGCCGCCCCGCCGAGCTTGTCCAACTGAACGCCGTCGCCCTCGGCGCCGTAGCGGGTCAAAAGGTCGATGTTCTCGACCGGCAGGTAGAGCTTGGCCTCGCCGCCGTACTGCAGCTCCAGGCAGTCGTGGGGCGCCTGCTGCACCTCCAGGGTCTTGAGCCCCTCATACCGGCCGATGCCGTGGTCGATGTGGACGACCAGGTCGCCGGGGGTCAGGGCGCTGGCCTCGGCCAGGAAGTTGGCGGCCCGGCGCTTCTTGCGCGGGCGGGCCAGGCGGTCGCCGAGGATGTCGGTCTCGGAGATGACCGCCAGGTTGTCGGTCTCGAAGCCATGCTCCAGCGGCAGGACGACGCGCTGGGGGACCTTGGGATCGTTGGCCTTGGCCGCCTGCCAGTATCTGGCCACCGGCAGCTTCTTCATGCCGTGGTCGGCCAGCATGGTCCCGAGACGCTCGGACGATCCCTCCGACCAGCTGGCGAACAGCACCCGCTTGCCAGCCTCGCTGAGGGCCTTGGCGTGGGCGGCGGTGGCCTCGAACAGGTTGACGCTGTCCTGCTGGCGCTCGGCGGCGAATGTGCGGCCGAGCCTGGCGCCCATGTCGACGACGGCGGCGCCCTCGCGCTGGAACGGCGTGAACCAGCGAGTGCCCCGAAGCGCCATCAGTCCGTCGAATTCCCCCGCTGTCAGGTACAGCGCGTCCGGCTTCAACGGCCGATAGCTGCCCCGGTGCAGGGCGTCGGCGCGGGCGTCATAGGCGTCGTTGATTACCGTCAGTCGCTCTTCACGGGCCTCCAGCGCCTGTTGGTCGAAGGCGATCAGGGCCTGGTCCGGCAGATAGTCGAACAAGGTCTCCAGCCGCGGATAGAACAGCGGCAGCCAATGCTCCATCCCGGCCCGCCGGCCCCCGTCACTGACCGCCGCATAGAGGGCGTCCTCCCCGGGCGCCCCGAACTCGCCGACATAGCCTTTGCGGAAGCGGGCCACGGCCGCTGGATCGAGCAGGGCCTCGCTCACCGGTAGCAGGCGGATGTCGTGCAGCTGCCTGGTCGAGCGCTGGGTCTCGGGATCGAAGGCGCGGATCGATTCCAGCGAATCGCCGAACAGGTCCAGCCGGACCGGCTCCTCGCCGGCCGGCGGGAAGACGTCGATGACCCCGCCGCGAATTGCGAACTCGCCGCGCTCGGAAACCGTCGAGGCGCGATGGTAGCCGTTGACCGCGAAGTAGCGCTCCAGGTCGGCGATCCTCACCGTCGCGCCCGGGCGGGTCGAATAGCTGGCCTCCGACACAGCGTCGCGTGGCGGCACGCGCTGCATCGCCCCTGCCATGGCGGCGACCAGCAGCAGCGGCTTCTTCGCATTCACGCCAGCCGCCAGCCGCGAAAGGGTGGCCATGCGCTGGGCGGCCACGCCAGGGGCCGGGCCGACCCGGTCGTAGGGCAGGCAGTCCCAGCTGGGGAAGTGCACCACTTCCAGCTCGGGTGCGAAGAAGGCCATGGCCCCGATAAAGGCCTCGGCCCGCGCCCCGTCCCGGGCCACGAACAGCGCCGGGCCGCCACGCGCCCGCATCAGGTCGGCCATCACCAGGGCGTCGAAGCCCTCCGGCGCCGAGGTCAGCTCCAGCCGGCCCTCGGCCTGGGCGATGGTCTTGGGATCGCCGTCACGCGCCACGGATGATGCCTTCCGAAGGGTCGAACGCCTGCAGCTTCTTCATCAGGACGGTGTCGTGCTCGGGGGGCGGCGGTTCCCGGCCAATCACCCAGCCATAGACATCCTGGTCGTCGGCTAAGAGCAGCGCCTCGAAGGCGGCCAGCTCGTCTTCGGCCAGATTCTGGGCATGCTGGTCCGCGAACGGCCCCAGGATGAGGTCCATTTCCCGGAAGCCGCGCCGCCAGGCGCGCATCCTCAAACGGTTCAGTCGAGCGTCATCCATACCGAGGCGCGGGATATAGGGCGGGACGCCAGCCGGGGCCAGAGGGAAAGGCGCCAAGCCGCCATCCAAGCAGCCGATAATCCGGGGACACTATATAGATTTCCCGGACTCACGCGCCCCGCTCACGCCGTCGCTTGCGGAAATCTATATAGTGTCCCCGGATTATCGCCCCCGCCGCCTGGGCGTTCCGCCCGGCTCAGCCGTCCGCGATCTCAACCCACACCGGCGCGTGATCGCTCGCCCCTTCCCGACCCCGAACCTCACGGTCCACCCCACCCGCCTCAAGCCGCGTCGCCAGACCGGGGCCGAGCAGCAGGTGATCAATCCGCATGCCCTTATCGTTGGCCCAGCGGTTCCGAAGGTTGGTCCAGAACGTCCACTGCGGGTCGCCCGGGTAGAGAGCCGCCATCGCGTCAGTCCACCCCTGCCCCAGCAGTTCGGCGTACGACGCCCGCGGCTCAGGCTGCAACAGGGCGTTCTTGCGCCAGCTGGCCGGATTGTAGATGTCCGCATCCGTCGGCACGACGTTGAAGTCGCCGATCAGCGCCACCGGATAGCCGCTGGCCAGCAGGTCCGCCGCATGGGCGTTGAACCGCGCGAACCAGGCCTGCTTGTAATCGAACCTCGGCCCCGGCCAGGGATTGCCGTTGGGCAGGTAGAGGCAGCCAACCAGCACCCCGCCGACCGCCGCCTCGATGTAGCGCGCCTCGGCGTCGGAGTGATCGCCCGGAAGGCTGCGCCGCGTGACCACCGGCTCGGCCCCGCGCGCCAGGATGGCGACGCCGTGCCAGCTCTTCTGACCCTTCACCACCGCGCCATATCCCGCCCGCTCGAGCGCCTCAAACGGGAAGCGGTCGTCGGTGACCTTGATCTCCTGCAGGCAGACGACGTCGGGGCGTGCCTCGCCCAGCCACTGGATCAGGTTGTCCAGCCGGCCGTTGACGCCGTTGATGTTGAAGCTGGCGAGTTTCACGACCCGCTTTCAACGCCCGGGCAACGCACGGTATCCACAGGATCATGAAGGCGCCCGTCAAACGCACCGGATCGAAGAAGACCCTCAACCTCGCCAACCTGGAAAGGCTGGGGGCCGAGCGGCTGGCCGCCTTGATGATGGAGATCACCGAGGGCCAGGCGGCGATCAAGCGGCGCTTAAGGCTAGAGCTGGCCGGCGAGGCCGGGCCGGAGGAGCTGGCCAGCGAGATCGACAAGCGCCTGGCCTCCATCGCCGAGAAACGCACCCGGATCACCTGGCGCCGCTACGCCGAGTTCGTGCGCGAGCTGAAGCAGCTGCGGGCGGCCATCGCCGGGCCGATGGCTGAGCTCAATCCCTTCGTGGCGCTGGAGCTGCTTTGGCGGCTGCTGGCGCTGGCCGACCCGGTGATGGACCGCATCGACGACAGCAAAGGAGAGGTGGCGGCCGTGTTCGTCGTCGCCGTCGAGGACCTGGGACCGCTGGCCATCGCCGCCAAGGCCCAGCCGGCCGGCCTGGCCGACCGGGTGTTCGAGACCCTGACCGCCGATACCGAGGGCTTGATGTCGGGCATCGTCGCGGCGGTGCTGCCGGCCCTCGACGAAGCGGCGATGCGGTCGCTGCGGGCCAGGCTCAGCGAGGCGATCAACCGCCGGGCGCGGACCAGCACGGTGCTGCGCCGGGCCGTGCAGCAGATCGCCGACGCCCAGGGCGACGTCGAAGGCTACATAGAGACCTGGACGCCCAAGGAGCTGCAGGAGCCGCTGGTCGGGGCGCACATCGCCTCGCGCCTGCTGGCCGCCGACCGCATCGCCGAGGCCTTCGCCGCCCTGGAACGCTCACGGCCCTCGGCCGGCCCCCGCACCCGCAGCACCGCCGACTGGGAGCGCGGCTGGCTGGCCGCCCTGGAGGCCGACGGGCGCGAGGCCGAGGCGCAGGAGCTGCGCTGGGCCGGGTTCGAGGCCCGCCTCGACCCCGACCTGCTGCGGGCTCACCTCAAGCGCCTGGGCGACTTCGACGACGTCGAGGCCGAGGACAGGGCCATGGCCTTCGCCCGCGCCTATCCGAACGCGGCCATGGCCCTGCGCTTCTTCGTCGAATGGCCGGAGCCGGTCGAGGCAGCGCGGCTCGTGCTGGCCCGCACCGCCGACCTCAAGGGCGACGCCGTCGACCTGCTCGAACCCGCCGCCCGGCTGCTGGAGGCCCGTTACCCCCTGGCCGCGGCCCTGGTCCTGCGCGCGATGATCGAGGACACCGCCCGCTGGCGGCGGCACGAACGCTACGGCTCGGCCCAGCGCTGGCTGCTGGAAGCGGCATCCCTGGAACCCCAGGTCGGCGACCACCAGGGCTTCGGGACGCACCAGGAATTCCTGAGGAAAATCGAGCCCTTACGTCGCTTTTGATGAATATGTCCAGACATATTCATCCCACTGGGGACTGGATCGCCGCGCACTCCGCCTGACGGCCACGCCAGGACGCCTGAAGCGGCGTTCCTGTCCCCGATCAGCGCCGATCGGGG
>JBKJSF010000225.1:0-14649 GCA_046595895.1 Caulobacter sp.
CCGGGATCTCGGCAGTGTTGGAGGCCGGCAGAAAGTCGACGAGCCTGCGCATCTGAAGCAGCGTCTCGATGTCGTTGTCGAATGCGCCGTCGGCAATCGATGATTTCGTCGTATGGACCGAAGCGCCGCCGAGCTGTTCGGCGGTCACCGTCTCGGTGGTCACGGTCTTCACCACATCCGGTCCGGTCACGAACATGTAGGACGTGTCGCGGACCATGAAGATGAAGTCGGTCATGGCCGGCGAATAGACGTCGCCGCCGGCGCAGGGGCCCATGATGACGCTGATCTGCGGGACCACGCCGCTGGAAAGCACGTTCTCGAGGAAGATGTCGGCATAGCCGGCCAGGCTGTCGACCCCCTCCTGGATGCGGGCGCCGCCGGCGTCGAACAGGCCGATGATCGGGGCCCCGACCTTGGCCGCCTGGCGCTGCACCTTGACGATCTTGGCGGCGTGGGCGCCCGACAGGCTGCCGCCGAACACCGTGAAATCCTTGGAGAAGACGAAGACTACCTTGCCGTTGATGGTGCCCCAGCCGGTGACGACGCCGTCGCCGCTGATGCGCTGGTTCTCCATGCCGAAGTCGTGGCTGCGGTGTTCGACGAACATGTCGAATTCCTCGAAGCTGTCCTCGTCGAGCAGCAGGTCGATCCGCTCGCGGGCCGTCAGCTTGCCCTTGGCGTGCTGGCTGGCGATACGCCGCTCGCCGCCGCCGGCCCGGGCCTGTTCGCGCCGACGTTCAAGCTCTGCGAGGATATCTTTCACGCGCCTGCTCCCAACAATGATCTGGGGACGGGTTAAAGCGCGGGAGGGGGAGGCGCAAGCGTCCCGCTAGGTCAGCGGAGGGCCTCGAACCAGGCGCCCAGCATGCGCGCCTCCCCGAGCCGATTGGCGGTGCGGTCGGCAGCTTCCTCGTCGATGCCCCAGCGTTCTTCCTGGAAGGCCTCGTCGATGCGGGCCAACCCATGCGCCTCCTCGCCGGTCAGCCGGCCGCGCTGGACCGCCAAGGCCAGCAGGGCTGAGCCGAACAGGCTGGTGGCGCTGAGCAGGGCGATCAGGCTGAAGTCATCCAGGGCCAGGGCCAGCGCCCTCGCCTGCTTCAGGGTGGTTTCCGGTTGCGGCCGATGGATGACCCCGGCGGCGCGCTCGAACGCCAGGTTATGCTCGGTCTCCGCCCACTGCAGCACCGGCTCCCAGGCGGCGGTCTGGCGGGCGATCAGGTCACTGGGCTGGTCGGCGAAGTAGCAGAGAGCGTCGCTGCCGGCGAAGCGGGCGAACTCATCGGCCAGGCCGGCGCGCGACAGTGCGGTCTTCTCGATCGCGGTGAAGGCCAGCCGCGTGGCCGGCATCTGGGCCATCAGGATGAAGTCCTTCTGGCCCGACCATTCCGCCGCCACCTGCTCGGCCAGGGTGCGGGTCGGCAGCACCATGGGCAGGCCGCCGGGGCTTTTCGGCGAGCGACCGTCCAGCTTGACCGCAAAGCCGCCATCGACGGCATCTACCGTCACCGCCTTGTAGAACCGCCGCGCCGTCTGCACGGTGTCGTCCGGACCTTTGAGCGCCATGTCTGATTTCCTGCCCTACTTCTCTGGGGGCTCCGCGACGGAAGCGCTTCGCGCGGGCGTGGAAGTGGGGCAAGCCGGCGATTGTTGCAAGGGAGCTTAACTTGGCCCTGCCCACGAAAGACCTGATGGCGTCCATCGCCACCACGCGGTTCGGCCTCGGGGCAAGGCCGGGAGAGATCGACGCGGCGCGCGCCGACCCGCAAGGCTGGCTGAGCCGCCAGATTGTCGGGCGCGGCGCCGACCTGGGTGTGGCCAACCACGACCTGAGCGCCCAGCGCATAGCTGACTTCCGCAACTTCCGAGTTGAGCGACGCGAGCAGCGCATGGATGCACCAAAAGCAGAGATGGGCGACATGAGGCCGGGCGAGATGCCGCCCGCCAAGGACCCGGTTCAGATCGCCGGCCGGATGATCCGGGAGGGGGCCGCCGAAGACTTTCTGGTCAGGGCAAAGCTGGCCGCCAGCACCAATGCCTCGTTCCGCGAGCGCTGGGCGATGTTCTGGTGCAACCACTTCACCGTCTCCGGCGTGAAGCTGATCACCGCCGTCACCGTGGGCCCCTTCGAACAGGAAGCCATCCGCCCGCGCGTCTTCGGCCGCTTCGAGGACCTGCTGATCGCCTCCAGCGCCCATCCCGCCATGCTGCTCTACCTCGACCAGGCCCAGTCTACGGGGCCGAACAGCCGTATCGGCATGGCCCTGCAGAAACGGCCTAACCCGCGCAACCGCAGTGGCGGCATCAACGAGAACCTGGCCCGTGAAATCCTGGAGCTGCACACCGTCGGCATCGGCGGCGGTTACACCCAGGCCGACGTCACTGAGTTCGCCCGCTGCATGACCGGCTGGAGCATCGGCAATCAGCGCGAGCCCGACAAATTCGGCCAATTCGTATTCCGCGAAGACGCCCACGAGCCCGGCGACCGCACGGTGCTGGGCAAGCGCTACGAAGACCGAGGCGTCGATCAGGCCGCCGCGGTGATGAAGGACCTGGCCGCCAATCCAAAAACCGCCCGCTTCGTCTGCCGCAAGATCGCCCGCCACTTCGTCGCCGACGCCCCGTTTCCGGCCCTGGTCGCCGATCTGGAGAAGGTCTGGCTGGCCAGCGGCGGGCATCTGGGCGAAGTCGCCAAGGCCCTGATCGCCTCGCCGCACGCCTGGGGGTCCGAGGCGACCAAGTTCAAGACGCCCTACGAGTTCCTGGTTTCCTCATACCGGGCCATCGGCGGCCAGCCGGGGGCCATCGAGCACCTGGCTCCGACCCTCAACGGCCTTGGCCAGAAGGCCTATTCGCCGCCGTCGCCGAAGGGCTGGCCGGACGAAGGCGCCTATTGGGCGACGCCCGACGCCCTGATAAAGCGCATGGCCTGGGCCGAAGCCTTCTCCGCCCAGGTGGCTCCGGAGCGTGATCCCGACGCCATTGCCCGCACTGCTCTGGGCGCGCGCCTGTCGGAACGCACAGGCAAGGCCGTGGCCCGCGCCGAGTCCCGTCCCGAAGCGCTTTCCCTGCTGTTGATGTCCCCGGAGTTTCAGCGTCGATGACCCTCCCCCTCCTCACCCGCCGCTCGCTGCTGGCCGCCGGGGCCGGCCTCAGCGTCACCTTCATGGGGGCCAGCGCCTCCGCCGACGATGCCACGGCCGGGCGCAAGATGATCGTGGTTGTCTGCCGGGGCGGCATGGACGGCCTCAGCGTCTCGCCCCCGATCGGCGATCCCGACTACGCCGGCCTGCGCCGCGGCATCGCCATCCCGCCCGACGCCGCGCTCCGGATCGACGGAACTTTCGGCCTGCATCCCTCGCTGGCCGCCATGCACGCCATGGTCAAGTTGGGCGAGGCCCGCATCGTCCCGGCCATGGCCAGCCCCGACCGCGCCCGCAGCCACTTCGAGGCCCAGGACGTGCTGGAGACCGGGGCCGCCGGGGTCTACGCTACAGACAGCGGTTGGCTGAACCGGGCCTTGAGCGCCATGGGCGACCGCCGCGTCCCTGCCCTATCGGTCGGCGCCACCTCGCCGTTGATCCTGCGCGGCCCGATCCAGACCGGAGCCTGGTCTCCCGGCCGGGGCAGCGACAAGAGCCCGCGCCTGCCCGGCCTGCTCATGGACCTCTACGCCGACGATCCTCTGCTCGGCCCCGCCTTCGCCCAGGCCCTGGAAACCGAGGCCATGGCCAAGGCCACCCTGGTCGGGATGAGCAAGGCGCCCGCCCCGGGATACGCCGGTGGCGGCCTGCCAGGCCTGCAGCGCCAGGGCCAGGCCTCGGCCAAACGCATCGGCCAGACGGTGGCCGGCTTCATGATGCAGCCGAACGGCCCGCAGCTGGTCGCCCTGTCAGCCGAGGGCTTCGACACTCACGCCAACCAGGGCGCAGTTCAGGGCGTGCTGGCCAACCGCCTCGCCTACCTCGACAGCCTCGCGGAGGGCCTTCGCGACGGGCTGGGGGTGCAATGGAGCAAGACGGTGGTGGTGTTCGCCACCGAGTTCGGCCGCACGGCTGGCATCAACGGCACCGGCGGCACCGACCACGGCACCGGCTCCACCGCCATCCTGCTGGGCGGGGCGCTGAAGAAGGGCGGTATCATCGGCGACTGGCCGACCCTGAAGGAAAACGCTCTGTTCGAGGGTCGAGACACCCGCCCCACCATCGACAGCCGGGCGCTGTTCAAGGGCCTGCTGCGGGACCATATGGGCGTTGATCGCCGCGCCCTGGACACGACTGTGTTTCCGGATAGCGCCTCGGTCGCGCCAGTCCCCAATCTGATCTAGGTCGGAACCAGATCGAAGGCGATGGTGAGGCGCGGCTCATCGCCGTCGAAGGCCTCGGTGCCGTGCCACATGTAGCTGGGGAAGAGCGCCAGCAGGCCAGGCCGCGGCTTGAGCCGGAACTCCGCTTCCACGGCCGGCTTGGTCGCCGTTCCCGGATGGCCAAAGCGCAGCGAGCCCGCGTCGCCCTCCGCCCGCACGCTGGCCGGGAGCGAGACGTAGAAGGCAGAGGAAATCCAGCCGCTGTGGTGCAGGTGGTCCACGTGGTGGCCGCCGGGCGCCAGACGCACCGACCAGCTGCCGCTCAGCCGATAGCCTTCGCCGTGCGGCCGGCCGCGCATGGCGTCGTCGCCTTGCCCCAACCCGGCGATATAGGCGCGGATTGGCGCATCGATGGCCTTGAAGAAAGCCTGGATGGCCGGATCGTCGCTCCGGTCGAGACTGACATTGGTCTGGGTGCCGCCGCGCAGGGTCTGGCCAATCGGATGAGCCTTGAGACCATGCAGCCGGTTCAGAGCGGCTTCCAGGTCAGCGAGCCAGGCTTCCAGGGTCGGCCAGCCCTCTGGGGTCTCGACGACGGCGGCCGAGACCAGGGCGTCGTAATCGAACAGCTGGCGGTAGCGGACATCGCCCTTCAGCCGCCAGGCGGTGGCCAAGAGGGCAATGCCGTGCTGGTCGAGGGGGGCGAGCTTGCGGATGCGCTCGGCGGTGGCCTGCGCCCCGTGGAGATCGCCGGCCGCCAGTTGGGCCTCTGCCAGGGTGGCCAGGCCAAAGGCGTCCAGCGGCGCGCGGCTGACCGCCTGGGCGGCGAGAATGGCGGCCTTCATCGGGTCGGTCGGCAGCACCACCTGCGAGGCGGCGCAGAGCAGGTAATTGGGCGCGCCCGGCTGGTCGGCGGCCGGGACCAGCACCGCGCGGGCTCCGTCAACGTCGCCGGCATATTCCAGCAGTTTCCCCTTCACGACCAACAGCGGCGCGGCTTTGCTAGGTTCGAGGCCGGCCAACGCCCCGTCGAGCGGCCCGGCGGCAGTCGCGACATCGCCGGTGCGCATCCAGATCAGCTGCGACAGGTCGCGGTGGATGCCCGGATTTGTAGGGTCAAGCTGGACCGCATCCTCGAAGGCGGCCTGAGCCTCGTCGAAGGCGTCCCGGGCCAACAAGGCCTGACCCAGAACCTGCACCAGGGTGGAGGAGCCCGGCTGTAGGGACATGGCCTTGCGGATGGTCGCCTCCGCCTCGGCCATCAGGCCAGCCGCACCCTGAGCCATGGCCAGGTTCTGCAGCGACAGGGGATCGGTGTGGGAGGCGACAACGGCTGCCTCGTAGTCGTTCAGCTCCGCCTTGGTATCCCCAAGGTGACCATGGGCGCTGGCCCGCAGGGTCAAGAAGGAGGGATCGGGCCCATCCTTCAGGCTCTTGTCGAGGACCACGATGGCTCCGGCCGGATCGCCGCTGGAGATCAGATACTGCGCCAGGCTCATGGTCCCGGACACAAAGCGCGGATCGCGCCGGTGCGCCTCACGCCAGGCGGCCACGGCCTCCTCGCCCCGACCCTGTTCGAACAGGAATTCACCGAGCGCCGTCGGGCCGAAAGGACCTTGCTTGTCGAGCTCGCCGACGCGGCGCAGGGCGGCCTCGACGCCGGCCAGGTCACCGGCCATCTGGGCCAGGGTGGCTCGCGCCCACCAGACCCGCGGCTCGTTCGGAATGGCGTCCGCCACATGGGCCAGAACATGCTGCGCCTGATCGGCCCGACCGGCCTGCAGGTGGAATTCGACGGTGGCCATCAGACGGGCCTGTTCGGGGCTCAACGCTTGGATCTCCGGGTAAAGGGGTCTTCGTCCATTTCCGACTCATGGAAGCCGAACCGCTCGAAACCGGCCCGCAGTTCCGGGCTGATCGGCGCGGTGACATCGATCAGGCCGCCGCTGGGATGCGGACAGACAAGCCGGCGGGCATGCAGCTGCAGCTTGATGCCGCCGCTGAGTTCGGCGCTCTTGTCGTTGGAATATTTCGGATCGCCCAGGATCGGATGGCCGATCGCCTGCATGTGGGCCCGCAGCTGGTGGGTGCGGCCGGTGTGGGGGCGCAGGGCCATCCAGGCGGCGCGGTGGGCAGCGCGGGACAGAGTGACGTATTCGGTCTCGGCCGCATCACCGCGCGGGTCCTTCGGATCGGCCGCCACCACCAGTTCGCGGTCGCCGACGCCGGTCTTCATCAAAGGCAGCTCAATGACCCCTTCGGAGGGTTTAGGATTGCCCGAGACAATCGCCCAGTAGGTCTTCTTCGCCTTCCGACGCGCGAACGCCCCGGACAGTTTGGCGGCCGCTCCGGGGCTCTTGCCCAGCATCAGCACGCCAGAGGTGTCGCGATCGAGCCTGTGCACCAGCCGGGGCCGCTCCAGCCCCTCGCCCCAGGCCGACAGCAGCCGGTCGATGTGGTGCGGCGTCTTGGTGCCGCCCTGCACGGCAAGGCCGGCCGGCTTGTTGAGGGCGATGACCTCATCGTCCTCATACAGCACCAGGGAACGGACATAGGCCGCGTCCCGGTCGCTGATCTTCTTCTTTTCGCCGGGGTCCGGCGCATCGGGCAGCGGCGGCACCCGCACCATCTGACCGGCGGCCAGGCGGGTCTCGGGCTTGGCCCGAGCCCCGTCGACGCGCAGTTGGCCGGTGCGGGTCAACTTCTGGATCTGAATCTGGCCCAGGTGCGGCCAACGGCGGCGCAGCCAGCGGTCCAGTCGGCTGCCGTCTTCCCCGTCGGCGACGACAAGCGTCTTGACCTCTCTCACGCGAAAACCCTCCGGGCCAGCATGAGCCCCACAAACACAGCGCCGACCGACGCCATCACAGAAACAAGGCTGTAGCTGAACGCCGCGGCCAGGTCGCGGCGTTCAATCATATTGGCCAGCTCCAGGGAGAAGGCCGAAAAGGTGGTGAACCCGCCGAGGAAACCGACCCCGACCAGCAACCGCAGGCGCTCCTGCTCGGCCCCGCCGCGCAGGGCCAGGGCGCCGATCAGGATGCCCATCAGGAGGCCGCCGAGGATGTTGACCGTCAAGGTGCCCCACGGCCAGCCGCTCCAGCGCCCCGCCAGCGTCCCGGTCACATACCGGGCCACCGAGCCCGCCGCCCCACCAGCGGCCACCAGAAGCAGCTTGTCCATCTGCGCCTTATAGCGAAGTGCGCCGATCACGCATCCCCCTGCGCGGGGGCCCCGGCATAAGGTCACGGCGGCCATTATATCCACAAGGCTCCACAGTGATGTCACGCCTCACAGTGGGGACATACACCGTGCGTTAAGCGCGCCCGCGTCAGATTGTCGCCAGTGACGAACGCACCGCCCTTCGACCGCATCGCCGCCGCCGATGTCGCCGCCGTTCTCGAGCGCGTGGCCGGCGCGGACCTGGCCGCGCGCGGGGCCATCACCGTGATCAGCGTCGATGCCGTGCGCAGCAAGGTCGGCGAGCGCTGGCCGCGCAACCGCGCCGCCGTCTGGGCCTATGTTCAGCGCCGCATGGCCGAGCACCTGCAGCCGGGCGACCTGTTCCAGCGCATCGGCGACACCGACTTCATGATCGCCATGACCAGCGAGCACGGGGCAGCCGCCCAGGCCGTCGCCCTGCGCATTTTGGAAGAAGTGCTGACCCACTTCCTCGGCGAGGCCAAGCCCTCGCAACTTAGAATACGAACGGTCACCGAGATCACCGGCGACGAGCTGCGCTGTGTCGAGCTCGACCCCCGCATGATCGCCGTGGCCCGCCGCACCGAGGACGCCCCGGACTCGCCCCATCGGGTGGGCATCGATCCCCGCGAGGAGGCGCGCCGGAACCCCGCCTCCTTCGTCACCGCCAGCGGCGCGCGGCTGCGGGTCGACTTCGCCCTTGAACATCTGGTCAGCCTGCGCCACCAGGTCACCGCCGCCCTGCGCGTCGAACCAACCGTTACCGACGAGAACAGTGGCCGGATCATTCCGGCCCGCCAGCTTCTTAGGCTCAGCGACGATGAGTTGGAGCAGATCGACCAGGTAACCATGGACTATGGCGCCCTGTTCCTGCCGGCCGACCAGGACCGGGCCCGCACGCCGCTGATCCTGCCGGCCTCCTTCCGCACCATGATGGCCCGCAAGGGACGCGGCATGCTGATCGCCGCGGCCGGCCAGGCGCCAGACCTTGCCAAGACCGGCCTGCTGGTCGAACTGAACGACGTTGATCGCGGCACCCCGCCCGGCCGGCTGATCGAAGTGGTCGGCCTGCTGCGCACCCTGACGCGCGGTGTTTTCGTGCGCGGCGGCCTGGCCAAGGACGCCCTGGAGTCCCTGCGCGGCGCGCGGCTGGCGGGCGTCACCATGGACGCCTCGGAGCTGACCACCGACGCTTCGAAGCTGGCGGCCAGCCTGCTCGACTTCGGCCGCCAGGCGCGCGGCCTGGCCCCGGCTCTTGCTGTGCAAGGCCTACCGTCGGACGACTATTTCGCGGTGGCGGAAGTGGCGGGAATGACGCACGCGGCCGTGCGCGGGGCCAGCCTGACCATGACCAAAGCTGCCTAGAGCAGGCTGCCTCGGCCGCTGGTCACTTCGCTGTAGCGGTGGACGCGGGTCGACAGCACCAGGCCAAAGCCGATCATCACCGTCATCATCACCGTGCCGCCGTAGCTGAGCAACGGCATCGGCACGCCGACCACCGGCGCCATGCCCATGACCATCGCCCCGTTGATCAGCACATAGAGGGCGAAGGTCGCCGTCACCCCGGCGGCCCCCAGGCGGCCGAAATGGCTGTGGCTGGTGGAGGCGATGCGCAAGGCCATGAAGATGACCCCCGCATAGATCAGCAGCACCACGGCGCCGCCGAGGAAGCCGAGCTGTTCGGCCAGGGCGGAGAAGATGAAGTCCGTTTGCTTTTCGGGCAGGTAGTCGAGCTGGCTCTGGCTGCCCAGGCCCAGGCCCTTGCCGAGAAAGCCGCCCGAACCCAGGGCGATCTTCGACTGCAGGATGTGATAGCCGTCGCCGCCGGGGTCCTTCTCCGGCTCAAGGAAGGTCAGGATCCGCTTGCGCTGGTACTCCTGCAGCACGAAGAAGATGAACGGCGGCAGGGCGGCCAGGGTGGCGACCACGCCGCCAGCGATGAGCTTCCAGTCGAGCCCGGCCAGCACCATGATGGCCACACCGGTGGCCCCGATCAGGATGGCCGTGCCAAGGTCGGGCTGGTGGGCGACCAGCAGGGTCGGCAGGGCGATCATCATCAGCGGAAACAGCAGCCACCAGCTGAAGCGGGCGCTCTCGGCCGAGACGCCGTGATAAAAACGGGCCAGGGCCAGCACGATACCGATTTTCATGATCTCCGACGGCTGGAAGCGCACCGGGCCGATTTCCAGCCAGCGCTGCGCCCCCTTGGCGACCTCCCCCACCAGCTCGACTCCGACCAGCAGGGCCAAGCCGGCCAGGTAGACGGGATAGGCTACCTCGAACCAGACCCGCAACGGCAGCATGGCCAGAATGATCATCGCCACAAAGAAGATGCCGAAGCGCATGAGGTGCGCAGCCGCCCAGGGCGTCCAGCTGGCGTCGGCGACGTAGTACATGATCAGCGAGCCGGCCCCGGCGATCAGGCACAGCATCAGGCAGAAGACCCAGTCAATCTCCAGGAACTTCATCATCGGCCGGTCGCGTTCGCCGGGCCGAGAGAGGGCGGACATGGTCATCGGCCCGGTCCTCCGGGCGGCGGCGCGGTCAGGGCCGGGGCGGGCTGCGGGATCGGGGCCAGCGGGGCGAGGCCCTCGGTCGGCAGAGCGGGCTGGGCGCCCTCGACGATCGCGTCGGGATCGAGCTCGGGCAACGGCAGCGGCTTTTCGATCCTGGCCCGGATTTCTGGGTCCTTGAGCAGCGCAGTGCGCATGATCTCACGGGCGCGGGGCGCCGCCGCCAGGGAGCCGCTGACCCCGCCGTGCTGAACGATGACCGCCAGGGCATAGCGCGGCACATCGACCGGCGCGAAGGCGATGAAGAGGTTGTGGTCCTTCTTCGACCATTCCAGGCCGGCGTTCTTGCGCGACTCGCCGGGCTTGTAGTCGCGAGACTGGGCGGTGCCGGTCTTGCCGGCCATCAGCACGTCGCCAAGTCCCAACTGGCTCTGGCGATAGGCGCCGCCGCTGGTGTCGTTAGCCACCGCCGCCATGGCGTTCCGGACGATGTCGAGATGTTCCTTAGGTATTGTCAGGTCGGGCACGGCGGCGCCAGACGGCAGCTCCTTGCCGCCAACGGACTTGATCAACCGCGGCTCCAGAGCCTTGCGACTGTTGGCGATGCGCGCCGTGGCGACGCACAGCTGCAGGGCGTTGACAGTCACCGCCCCCTGCCCGATCGCCACCGACAGGGTTTCACCCAGATGCCAAGTCCGTGCGTCCTCCAGGGGATGCTTGGCGAAAGCCTTCCTTTTCCAGGCCTTGCTGGGAATGAGCCCGCGCGTCTGTCCCGGAATGCCGATATCGAAAACCTGCTGGAAGCCCAACTTCTTTGCGGTGTCGGAGATCAGGTCGATGCCGGCCCGGTTGCACAGGTGGTAGAAGTAGACGTCGCAGCTGTTCTTGATGGCGTCGTGCATATCCTGCGCGCCGTGACCGCCGGCCTTCCAGCAACGGAAGGTGCGGTTGCCGTAGTGGTAGCCGCCAGTGCAGACCACTCGCTCCTTGGGATTGATCCCGGCGGCCAGCAGAGCCAGGGCCGTTGTCGGCTTGAAGGTCGAGCCGGCCGGATAGGTGCCGGAAAGCGCCTTGTCGAGCAGCGGATTGCGTTCGTAGTTGGCCAACGCTCTGTACTCTGGTCCCGACAGCCCCCGCACAAACCCGTTGGCGTCGAAGGCCGGCGTCGAAGCCATGCAGAGGATGTCCCCGGTCCGGCAGTCCATCAGCACCGCCGCGCCGCTCTCCTCGCCGAACACCTCCAGCGCCCGCCGCTGCACATCGACATCCAGCGTCAGCCTGATCTCGTCGCCCGCCACCGGCGGCAGGTCGCCGCCCGGGTCCTCGGCCACCACCCGGCCGTTGGCGTCGACCTCGACCTTCTTGCCGCCGGCCTTGCCCCGCAGCTGCAGGTCGAAGGCCTTCTCAACACCCTGGCGGCCGATCCGGAAGCCGGGGTTGTAGAGCAGTTGGTCCGGCGTCTGGCCGGCCTTCCTGACCTTGTCGATATCCCTGTCGTTGACCTTGGCGACATAGCCGATGACGTGGGCGAAGGCGCCGCCGTAGGGATAGACCCGCACCTCGGCCATATCGGCCGACACGCCCGGCAGTTCCGGCGCGCGGACGTTGATCCGCGTGAACTGCTCCCAGGTCAGGTCCTCCATCACCGGCACCGGCGACTTCTTGGGAGCCCGCTTGATGTCCTTGATCAGCCGCGGAATCTTGGCCGGGTCGATCGGCACGAGCTGGGAGAGGTTCCCGACCACCTGGTCCACATCGGTGTCCTCGTCCCGATAGACGGTCAGCCGGAAGTTGGGCCGGTTGGAGGCCAGAACCACACCGTTGCGGTCGAGGATGCGGCCGCGCGGCGGTGGCACCATGATGAAGTTGAACTGGTTGGAGCTGGCCAGCATCTGATAGCGCTGGGCCTCGACCACCTGCAGGTAGGTCAGCCGCGCGCCCAGCGCCGTCAGGCCCAGCCCGGTCATGCCGCCGAGCAGGAAGGCGCGCCGGTTGAAGTCGCCCTGGCGGCGGTTGACCTCGCTGAAGAAGATTGACGGCTCGCTCACCGGAATCTCACATCCGCGTCGTCGAAGCGGTCGATGAGGCGGTGGGCAAAGGGATAGAGCAGGCTTGTGGCGAGAAGTTGCCAGACCAGGCCGATCAGGTTCGGAGTCGACCCCGAATGCAGCATGGTGAACAGGTATCCGGCGATCAGGACCACCCCGCTCACCCCGGCGTACCAGGCCCACATCATCATCCGGCTCTGACCCGTCATCATCGCTCGCATGGCCAGGGTCAAGCCATAGCCAACCAACATGGAAAGCCCCCACAACCCAAACGGCGTCCCCCAAAGCAGATCGAGCACCAGGCCGATCAACAGGATGACCACCGGCGACAGGATCGAGGGCCGGATCACAGCCCAGGAGAAGACGCAGATCATCGGAAATAGCGGCTCAGGCAACTGAAGCTCAAACAGCCGGAACGGCAGGCCCAGCAGCAGGGTGGCGGTCAGGCAGATCAGCGCAGGCGCGCCCATCCAGCGCCAGGGGTCAAGCGGCCGGGCGGCCTGCAGGCTCACGGCGTGCCTCCGGGCGCGGCCGCCGGCTTCGGCGCGGGCGCCTTGGACGGAGGTGCGGCAACCTTCGGCACAGGCGGTGTCGCCGGCTTGATGGCGAGCGCTGTCTGGGTCTTCACCGCGGGCGGGGTCGCGGCCTTGGCGGCCGGAACAGCTCCGGCGGCCGGCGGCTTGGGCTGGGCCGGGGCCAGAATGGTTCTGGCCGCCAGCGCGGCCGGGTCCTCGGTCTTCACCCCCGGCATGACGCCGGAGTTCAGGGACTTGTCATCGGCCAGCTGGGAGAAATCTTTGAACTGGATGATCCGAACCCAGTCGAGCGCCGTGGAGTCGCTGTCCAGCGCCACCCGCCACTTGCCGTCCAGCCCCTTGACCGCCCGCCCGACTGGCAGGCCGCGCGGATAGATGCCGCCGTCGCCGCTGGTCAGCACCCGGTCGCCCGCCTTGACCGGATCGGGACCGCGCAGGTTGTCGAGGCGCGGGTTGTCGCCGCCGTCGCCGGTCAGGATGGCGCGGGCGTTGCTGCGAGCGATCATCACCGGCGTGCGCGAGGAGACGTCTTTCAGAAGCAGGATACGGCTGGCGTTGGAAGAGACGCCGATGACCCGCCCGACGACGCCGCGCTCGCTGATCACCGGATAGCCGATGACCACCCCCTTGTCGGTCCCGGCATTGGCCAGCTGGGCCCGCCGGAACGGTCCGCGTCCGTCGAACACCACCCGGGCCGTGACCATCGGCATGGCCGGCTCGGTCTGCACCCCCAGCATGGTCCGCAGGCGCGCGTTTTCCAGCCCCAGAGCCTGGGCCCGGTCCTCGATGCGGTGGGCCTCCTGCAGCTGGGCCTTCAGGCGACGGTTCTCGCCGGCGGCGTCGAAATAGTTGCCAAGCCAGGAGAAACCGCCGCTGAGCCAGCGGCCGGGTTGGGCGACCACGTCGCCGACGGGAGCCACGACGTTATCGACGGCGCTCTGGGTGGCCTGCTGGGCGGTGTTCTCAACCGTGCCGCGCCGGTCTGACAGCATCAGGGCGATGGCGATGACCACGCAGACGACCAGGGCTACCCCCGCCGTCCAGGCAAGGGGCACCTTCAGATCGCCGAACGTGTCCTGGCGAAACGCCACCCGAGGTCTCCGCCAGATTCCGCGAACGCGGAATCTGGAACGTTAGATGCGAGGAGCGCGTCCGGGCGGCGGAACCGCACACACTTCCGCCTGACGCGCTCCGGGACCAATGATCCCGATTCGAGAAGTTTAGACGAGCGTGCTCTCAAGAACGCCCTTCATCCACTTGGGGTGTTCAAGAACCTTGCCACAGCCAAGCGCCACGCAGGACAGCGGATCGTCGGCCACGGTGACCGGCAGGCCGGTGTGGTCGCGGATCTCGGCGTCCAGGCCGCGCAGTAGAGCGCCGCCGCCGGTCAGCATGATGCCCTTGTCGGCGATGTCGCTGGCCAGCTCCGGAGGTGTGGCCTCCAGGGCGACCTTCACGGCCTCGACGATCTGGTTGACCGGTTCGGCCAGCGCGTCGGCGGCCTGCTTCTCGGAGATGCGCACTTCCCGCGGCACGCCCTGCATCAGGTCGCGGCCCTTGACGTCGATCGACAGGCCTTCGCCGTCGGCCGGCGAGCGGGCGGTGCCGATTTCCTTCTTGATGCGCTCGGCGGTGGTCTCGCCGATCAGCAGGTTATGGTGACGGCGCATGTAGCTGATGATGGCTTCGTCCATCTTGTCGCCGCCGACCCGCACGCTGCGCGAATAGACGATGCCCGACAGGGACAGCACGGCGACCTCGGTGGTGCCGCCGCCGATGTCGACGACCATCGAGCCGGTCGGCTCATGGATCGGCAGGCCGGCGCCGATGGCGGCCGCCATCGGCTCGTCGATCAGGCCGACGCGGCGGGCCCCAGCGTTCAGGCAGCTGTCGTTGATGGCGCGGCGTTCGACGGCGGTGGCGCCCGACGGCACACAGACGATGACCTTGGGGTTCACGAAGCCCTTGCGGTTGTGAACCTTGCGGATGAAGTACTTGATCATCTCCTCGGCGACTTCGAAGTCGGCGATGACCCCGTCGCGCATCGG
>JBKJSF010000040.1:0-41673 GCA_046595895.1 Caulobacter sp.
GATTCGAGGAGCGTTTGATGACCGACCAGACCGCACGGCCCTGGGCCCTGATGCGCCACCACGCCGGTTGGGCCGACGTGTTCCTGATCGAAAAGGAATCCGCCGACTCGATCACCGGCGTCTATCCCGACCGCGAGAGCGTTGGGCCGCCGGTGAACTATTCCGTCCGCGCCATCCTGGCCCGGTTCGAAACCCTGGAAGGCGCCCGCGCGGCTCGTGAGGGCGCGGTGCTGGAGTGGCGCAAGCACGACGCCGGGGTCCGGGACGCCGAAGCCAAGCTGCGCGACGCTGAGAAGGCCCGCGAGGACGCCTGGCTCAACTGCCTGAAGGGCGCGGCGGGCTAGCCCTTGCCGTCGGGGGCCGCGGCCCCCACCTCCGGCTCGGCTTCGCCGGGAGATCAAGCATGTTCGATCATCTGTCCGTGGGCGTGCGCGACCTCGCCGCCGCCCGCACCTTCTATGACGCCTTCTTCGCCCCGCTGGGCTGCGCCAACGCCTGGGCGGCCGAGGCCGAGCTGGCCTACGGCCCGGGCGGAACCAGCCGCCAGTTTTACCTCTACCCGGTCGACGGCTCGCAGATCGCGGGCCTGGGAACCCACATCGCCTTCTCGGCCGACAGCCGCGCCGCAGTGGACGGCGCCTACGCAGCCGCCCTGACTCTGGGCGCGACGACCATCCGCGCCGCCGGCTTGCACCCGGACATCGCCCCGGACTACTACGGCGCCGTCATTCTCGACCCCGACGGCAACAAGCTCGAGATCGTCGCCGACACCATGCACTGACGGCTCAGCGGCCCTTCCACTCAGGCTTCAGCGCCCGCGGAAACTTGTCCTCGATCAGCCGGGCGTTGATGCCCTGCTCCGGCCAGACCTTGGCGGCGCACAGCACGGTGGTGAAGCCGCCGTTGCTGTCCAGCGCCTGCGCCACCACCGACTCCGCATCGCCGTGGAAGCCGCCATTGGTGACCTCGACGAAGGTGCGGTCCTCATCGAGAGCGGTGAAGGTCATCTCCACCCGCGATAATTTCCCTTGCCCGCCCCAATCGTAGATAATGGACTTGTCCGCTTCGATAGCACGGACGTGAACGTCATCGTCGGCGCCGTACATCTCCCAGTCCCAACGCACCGATTTTCCGGCTTCTAACGGCCCGCTTCCCTTGCTGAACCAGAACTTCGTCGTCACCGCCGGATCGACGAAGGCCTCGAACACTGTTGCGACCGGCGCGCGGATCATCGTCTGCGCCGTCGCCATCGGATCTTTGGACATCGTTGTTTCCTCCTAAGGCATGACCTGCGGCGTCGGCTCGCCGGTTTCCAGCAGGCTCTTCAGCGCCGACAGGATGGCCGGCCAGCCATTGCTGACGCCCTTGCGCTGCTGGCTGTCGTCCGGGAAGCCGTCGTGGGTGACGGTCAAACGCACGCTGTCCTCCACAGGCTCCAGCAGATAGGTGACGTTGGTCGTCGGCGAGGCGGTCTCGAAAGTATAGGTCAACTTGCGGGGCGGATCGCTCTCCAGCACTTCCCCCTGGAAGTCGATGCTCCCGTCCGGCGCCGTCAGCACGTGTTTCGACCCGGTCTTCCAGTCGCTTTCCGACCGCCGGCCAAACCAGAACTTCGGGCGCATATCAGGGTCGGTCAACGCCTCCCACAGCTTCTGCGGCGTGGTGCGGATGTAGATCACATAGACAAGGGCCGGGTCGCTCATTCGGTGTCCCCTTCTGGGCTTTCGAGTTGGGTCTTGAACGCCACCAGGTCTTTGACCCGCGCACGCTCGAACTTGCCGATCCAGCGGTCGGCGATTTCCGCGATGGGCACAGGGTTGAGGTAGTGCAGCTTCTCCCGGCCCCGCTTCACGGCGGTCACCAGGCTAGCCTCCTCAAGGATGCCGAGGTGCTTGCTCACCGCCTGACGGCTCATCGCCAGGCCGTCGCACAGCTCCATCAGCGTCTGTCCGTTGCGCACGAACAGCCGGTCCAGCAGGTCGCGCCGGCTTGCGTCGGCCAGCGCGCGAAAGACCGCGTCCGTTTCCATCGAAGACCACAATAAGCAACCATTTGGTTGCCTGTCAATCGGCTTGATCAGAGGGGCCGGCTTGTTTGCTCCAACGCGTCCAGCACCGCCTCCGGCCGCCATTCGATAACCTGCAGATAGGCCAGCAGCGCCGCGTCCGGCAGTGTCCTGCCGGCCTCGATCTCGCACAGCGCATCGGCGTCCAGCCGGAAGGTCCGCGCGAAGGCGTCCTGGGTCAGACCCGTGCCCCAGCGCACCCGCTGCACCATGGCGCGGGCGCAGAAACTGCCCTCCGGGCGGGCCGACTCGTCGATCGGCAGATCAGGATGGATTGGCGCCATATGCATCGTCGTCTCTCCGTCTCGCCCCGACGCGGAGGGGGATAGACGGCCAACATCGCCGCAAGACGACCCTTTTGAGTCAAAGACTTGGCGCTTCGTCCTTAGACGGACATTCAGGATTTCACGAAGGCGACAATCAGCCCGTCATAGCCCTTGTCGCCCACCGTCTGCAGTGCCGTGGCGTCCACCCGAGGCTCGGCGGCGATCAGTTGCGCCAGCCGCCGCACCCCCTGCACATTGGCGTCGCCGTTCTCGTCGATCACCGCCCCGCCGCGCACGACGTTGTCGACGATGATCAGCCCGCCCGGCCGCGTCATCTTCAGCGCCCATCCAAAATAATCCGCATTGGACGGCTTGTCCGCGTCGATGAAGGTCAGGTCCAGCGGCGGTCCGCCCTCAATCGCCAGCTTCGGCAAAAGCTCGATCCCCGGCCCGGTCCGCACCTCGGCGACCCCGTCCAGCCCGGCGAAGGCCAGGTTTTTGCGCGCCACCTCGGCGTGGTGCGGATCGATCTCCAGACTGACCAGTCGCCCGCCCTCGGGCAGCGCCCGCGCCAGCCAGATCGTGCTGTAGCCGCCCAGGGTCCCGACTTCCAGAATGCGTTTGGAGCCGATTGACCGGGCCAGCAGGTTCAGCAGCTTGCCCTGGTTGGGGGCTACCGCGATGGCCGGCAAGCCCGCGGCCCGGCTGGTCGCGAGGGCATGGTCGAGGGCGGCGTCATTGGCCCCAAGACTGTCGTTGAAATAGCCGTCGACGGCGGTCCACAGGGGCTGGGTCATGAAAATTCCGCTTGTTCGAGTTCTGCGCTCCGTTCAGCTTTGCGGTAGAGGAGACGCAACATGAGCGCGCGTTTTTGGACCTTGGGCTTGGCGCTTCTGACGACCGCTTGCGGCCCGGCACCTCAACGAAGCATACAGCCAGGGGCAGCCCACATTCCAGACCTTCATGTCATGTCCGCTGCCCTTGATCCGGCACAGGCGATAGCCGATGCGACTACGGCGCTGGCCAGAGGCGACCGCCGTGATCGCCACGTATGGATATACCCTGTCGCCCATCGGCACGCGCGTGTCGGCTGGTGAAGCGCGACGGTGCTTGGGACTCTACGTGGTGGACGACACAACCGACGCCGTTCGTACGCTCGTGGAGCGCGACGCGAATCGGCGCGCGAAAGCCTACGCTGTCGCATATAATCGGACAGTTCTGCCAGACTTCGACAATGCGAAGCCCTGCGGCTAGGTCTAATCCGCTACCTTCAAAAACGCCGCAGTCCCTTCGATGGCCTCGACCAGCCCGACCCGCTGGATTTCCACCCCCTCCGGCAAGCCGGCAAACAGCCGGGTCGGCGAGGCGGCGTCGAGCATGACGAACACCCCCTTGTCGTCGGCCCGGCGAATCAGCCGTCCGAACGCCTGGGCGATCCTGTTCCGCGCCACCGCGTCATCGTAGCTCTTGCCGCCGAACCGCGCCCGGCGCGCCTTGTGCAGAATGTCCGGTCTGGGCCACGGTGCCCTGTCGAAGACCAGCAGCCGCAACGACCGCCCGGGCACGTCCACCCCGTC
This sequence comes from Caulobacter sp., assembly GCA_046595895.1. Lineage (GTDB taxonomy): Bacteria > Pseudomonadota > Alphaproteobacteria > Caulobacterales > Caulobacteraceae > Caulobacter. Next base: position 3,909 of record JBKJSF010000040.1, read on the forward strand.
CCGCACCGCGTCGGTGCCCAGCAGGCAGCTGTCCTCCTCGGCCCGGAAGATGTCGACCAGCCCGCCGACCTCGATCGGATCGACATGCTGGGCGTAGAGCGCCAACCCCTTGTCGGCCAGCGGCGCGGCGATCTTCTCATGCACCGCCCGCAGGCGCCGGATGGCGGTGAACAGCCCCACCCCGCCGCCGCCGGCCGCCAAAAACAGCTCCCGCATCGCCGCCGCCACCTGCCGCGCATCGTCCTTGGCGACGTCGGTGACCACGAAGGCCCGCGCCTGGTTAACGTAGTCGAACGGCGAGGCCAGCCGGATCGTCCGGGGCCGCTCGGGCAGCCGCGCCCCGCCGGTACGCATCTCGGCGAGGGCGAAGGGATCGTCTGACGACGGATCGGTCAGGGTGGCGCTGGTCACCAGCACCCCATGGGCCGGGGCCAGCACCGCCGCCGTCAGGGGCTCGGTCGGATCGACCCAGTGACGGCGGCTGGAGGCGTCCACCACCCGCCCGTACAGGAAGGTCGCGTCGAACCAGTCGACGAAGTCCGGGTCGTCCTCGGCGTCCTCCTCGATGGCCTTCAGCATCGAGCGCCAGGCTGGCAGGGTCATCCGCGCCCGCCGGTCCAGCCCCCGCAACGCCCCCTCGATCCGCGCCCGCTCGTTGGTCGCCAGCTCGTCGGCTTCCAGATCGAGCAGATCCTCCAGGTGCCGCGCCAGCGCCAGCAGCGGCGCCTCCACCGACGCCAGGGCTGATGCCGCGTCGGCCGCCGTCTGCCGCACCCGGTCAATGGCCGGCCGGGCCTGGCATTCCATGCCGATGTCCGAGGCCCCGGCGTTGCGGTCGATGTTGCGGGCCCGCAGCTGCTCCAGCACGGCGGCCAGGAAGTTCTCCACCGGCCCGATGGGATTGATCTCGCCGTTCGGCGGCGCGATCCGCCCCGACCACCCCTCGCCCGGCAACACCGCCGCCGCCCGGGTCACATCGTGCAGCGCCCGCCGCGCATCCTCGCGGTCGCCGAGCACATCCAGCAACCGGTGCTCCAGTCCCCTGCCCCGCCGCCCGCGCGACTCCGGCCCACGGATCCAGCGCCGCAGCTCCGCCGCCTCCGCCCCGCTCAGCGCAGCCGAAAAAGCAGAGTCGGCGGCGTCGAACAGGTGGAGGCCCTCGTCGAAGACGATGCGCTTCAGCTGCGCCGTCTCGACATCGGCCTTCGATCCCCGCGCGCGCCGCGCCCCGTCGAAGGCCGCCTGAGTCAGCACCAGCGCATGGTTGGCGATCACCAGGTCTGCCTTGCGACTGCCGCGGATGGCCTTCTCGACATAGCAGGCGCGGTAGTGGCCACAGGCGGCGTGCACGCACTCGCCCCGCCGATCGACCAGGTTGGCGGCGCTCGCCTGCGCCGATGGCGGAATGGCGAACAGGCTGGGCAGCCAGGCCGGAAAATCGCCGCCGGTCATATCGCCGTCCCGCGTCGCCCGCACCCAGCGCGCCGCCAGCCCCATGCCGATGATGTCGCCATTGCCGAGCTGGGCGGTCTGCACCTGCTCCTGGAAGTTCAGCAGGCAGAGATAGTTCTCGCGCCCCTTACGGACCACAGCCTTGCGGGCCCGCACCGCCGGGTCCGGAAAGATGGCGGCGCTTTCCCGCTCGATCTGCCGCTGCAGGGCGCGGGTGTAGGTGCTGATCCAAACCGCCGGCCCGTTCTCCTCGGCCCACAGCGAGGCCGGCGCCAGGTATCCCAGCGTCTTGCCGACCCCCGTCCCCGCCTCGGCCAGCACCATGCGCGGCTCGCCCTCGCGCTCGCGTGGCGAAAAGGCATAGGCGGTCTCGGCCGCGAACACCGCCTGCATCGGCCGCGCCTCGTCGAGCCCCGAGCGCTGTAGCAGCAGGGTCAGTCGCTCTTCGGCCGCCTTCGGCGTCACCGTCCGTGAGCCCGGCTCGCCGGGCGGCGCCTGGTCCTCCCATTCGGAGACCCGAGCCCAGACATCCAGCCCCGAACCTCGCCGCCCGGCCTCGCCGACCGTGCGGCTCCGCAGGGCGTTGATCACCGCCGGGCCCCAGGCCCAGCCGGCCCGGTCCATGGTCTCGGCCAGGTTCAGCGCCTCTTCGCGCGACGGCCAAGGCGTTGTCTCCAGCTCCGCAAGCATGACTTCGCAGGCCTGGCGCAAGGTCGCCGCCTGCTCCACCGCCCCCTTCGGCCCGGTCAGCCCCAAGGACTGCGCCAGCCCTACCGCCGACGGTGCCGCGAACTTGGCGGGTTTCACAAAGGCGAACAGCTCCAGGGCGTCGAACACCCCACGTGCCCGGGGCGGCGTGTTCAGCCCCAGCCGCTTGGCCGTCATCCCGGCATGCACCACCAGCACCGGCCCGGCCTCGGCCAGATCCCGCGCCGCCGGCGCCCGTAGCTCCCGCGCTTCGCTGCCGTCAGCCACGGCGCAGCGCGGCCCCGGCAGCACGATCAAGGCCGGTGCAAGATTCAGGCTGGAAGAGACGGCGTTCACCCCGTTTCCCTAGTCCGATCCGGCCCGAAACGAAAGGGGAACGGCGGTTTTGGCCGGCCGTTGGGTGTTTTATCGCGCGGCGACGCAGCCTCTCGAAACAGAACGGGAACATGCTATATCGACCGCAATGACCGCCCCCGCGCTTCCTGCGCTCCTCCCCGATCGATTCGAGGCCTGGTTCGCCGGCCGGGGCTGGGCGGCGCGTCAGCATCAGCTCGACATGGTCCAGGCGGCCGAGGACGGCGCTCACGCCCTGCTCATTGCCCCAACCGGCGGCGGCAAGACCCTGGCCGGCTTCCTCCCCAGCCTGATAGAGCTGTCGCAGCGCCCGCCGCCTAACACGCCGCGCGGCGTCCACACCCTCTACATCTCGCCGCTCAAGGCTCTGGCGGTGGACGTCGAGCGCAACCTGATGATCCCCATCGCCCAGATGGGCTTGAGCATCAGCGCCGAGTCGCGCACCGGCGACACCGGCGAGGCTCGCAAGCAACGCCAGCGGATCAAACCGCCGGACATCCTGCTGACCACCCCCGAACAGCTAGCCCTGTTCTGCGCCTGGGAGGGCGCGCGCCTCTATTTCGAGGACCTGCGCTGCGTCATCATCGACGAGATCCACAGCCTCTGGCCCCAGAAGCGCGGCGACCTGCTGTCCCTCGACATCGCGCGCCTGCAGCAGTTCGCCCCGACCATGCGGCGGGTCGGTCTGTCGGCGACGGTCGACGATCCGGACATGATCCGGCGGTGGCTGTCGCCTTCTCCTCCCCCCTCGAGGGAGGTGGCCGCCGCGCAGCGGTGGACGGAGGGGGTCCGCTCCCAGGGTTCGGGGGTAAACCTGTCGGTCGATGAACCGCCGGAGGAGACCCCCTCCACCACGCCTTCGGCGCGGTCCCCCTCCCCCGCTGCCGACCCCGCCGACGCCGTCCGCCTGGTGCGCGGTCCGCCCGGCCCCTTGCCTCAGGTCGAGGTGCTGATCTCCGAGGGCCGGGTGCCCTGGGCCGGCCACACCGCCCAGCACGCCATGGCCGACGTCTATGAGGTCATCAAGCGCCACAGGACGACGCTGATTTTCGTCAACACCCGCTTCCAGGCCGAATTCGCCTTCCAGGAACTGTGGAAGCTCAACGACGACGGCCTGGCTATCGCCCTGCATCACGGCTCCCTCGCGGCCGAACAGCGCCGCAAGGTCGAGGCGGCCATGGCCAAGGGCGACCTGCGGGCCGTGGTCTGCACCTCCACCCTCGATCTCGGCATCGACTGGGGCGACGTCGATCTGGTCATCCAGCTGGCCGCGCCGAAGGGCGCCTCGCGCATGGTCCAGCGCATCGGCCGCGCCAACCACCGGCTGGACGAGCCGTCAAAAGCCATCTTCGTCCCCGCCAACCGCTTCGAGGTCCTCGAATGCCAGGCAGCCCGCGAGGCCATCGCCGAAAACGCCTTCGACCCCGAGCCGCCGCGCACCGGCGCCCTCGATGTGCTGGCCCAGCACGTCATGGGCTGCGCCGTCTCCGAGCCCTTTGACCTGCTGGCCCTCTATGACGAGGTTCGCACCTCCGGCCCCTACCGAGACCTCGCCTGGGAAGACTTCGAGCAGGTGGTCGAGTTCGTCTCCACCGGCGGCTACGCCCTGCGCACCTACGACCGTTTCCGAAGGATCGTGAAAGGCGCCGATGGCCTCTGGCGGGTGCGAAACGCCCAGACCGCCCAGCGCCACCGGATGAACGTCGGGGCCATCGTCTCGCCTGCCGTGCTCAACATTCGCCTGGCCGGCCGCCGCGGCACGGTCGGGCGCAAGATCGGCGAGGTCGAGGAGGGCTATCTGGAGATGCTGGAGCCCGGCGACACCTTCATCTTCGCAGGCGGCGTCTGGCGACTGCAGGGCGTCACCTCGACCGATGCCCTGGTCACCCCGGCCCCCAACGACGACCCCAAGCTGCCCAGCTGGGGCGGATCCAAGTTCGCCATCTCGACCTTCCTGGCCGCCAAGGTGCGCCGGATGATGAGCGAGCCAGACACCTGGAAGGACCTGCCGACCGACGTCTGCGAATGGCTGACCGCCCAGCAGGCCAAGTCGATGATCCCGACGCCGGAGCAGATGCTGCTGGAGACCTTCGCCCGGGGCAAGCGTCACTTCCTGGTCATCTACCCCTTTGAGGGACGCCTGGCCCACACCACCCTGGCCATGCTGCTGACCAAGCGGCTGGACCGCCTTCGCGTCGGCCCGCTGGGCTTCGTGGTCAACGACTACGCCCTGGCTATCTGGTCGCTCAAACCCATGGATGACCTCGATTTCGACTCACTGTTCGATCAGGACATGCTCGGTGACGACCTCGAAAACTGGCTTGACGAGAGCTTCATGATGAAGCGGGCCTTCAAGGGCTGCGCCCTGATCGCCGGCCTAATCGAACGCCGCATGCCGGGGGCCGAGAAGTCGGGACGTCAGGTGACTTTTTCGACGGACCTGATCTACGACGTGCTGCGCCGCCATCAACCTGATCACCTGCTGCTGCGCACAGCGCGCACCGACGCCGCCAGCGGCATGATCGACGTCGCCCGCGTCGGCCAGCTTCTGGACCGCATCAAGGGCCAGATCCTGTATTCCCGCCTCGACCATCTCTCGCCCTTCGCCGTGCCGATCCTGCTGGAGATCGGCAAGGAGCGGGTCGGCGGCGACACGGCCGACATGATCCTTGCCGAGGCGGCCGAAGATCTGATCGCCGAGGCCCTGTCGTGAACGCCCAGGCCCTGCGCGAGCGCGCCTTCGCCATGAGCCCCTGCGGCGGGGTGGCCATGGCCATCAATGGCCATCCGGTGGTCATGCGCTGCAGCGGCGCACTCTGGCTGCCAGTCGAGCGGATGCTGATCGTCGCCGACCTGCACTTTGAAAAGGGCAGCGCCTACGCCATGCGCGGCCAGCTGCTGCCGCCATACGACACCGTCGAGACCCTGGCCCGCCTGGAGACCGAGACCGCCGCCACGACGCCGACCACCCTGGTCTTTCTCGGCGACAGCTTCCATGACGGCGATGCCGAGGGCCGCCTCCCCCCCCTGGTCGCCGAACGCATCGCCGCACTCGCCTCAGGCCGCACCCTGATCTGGGCGGTCGGCAACCACGACGAGGACGGCCCTCGCGCCCTGCCCGGCGACCTTGCCGACGAGATCTCTGTCGGGACCCTCATTCTCCGCCACGAACCGCAGGGCGGCCGCCAGCCCGGTGAGATCGCCGGCCACCTCCACCCCTGCGCCCGACTCGTCGGCAGAGCCCGCGCCGTCCGCCGACGCTGCTTCGCCACCGATGGCGAGCGGGTCATCTTGCCGGCCTTCGGGGCCTATGCGGGGGGTCTCAATATTCGCGACAAGGCCTACGCCGGGATGTTCAATGCGGCCCCTCTGGCCGTGGCGCTGGGCAAGGACAGGGCACACCCGCTCAGCTGGGCAATGCTTGGCGGGGACTAGACCTTACTGCGCGTAGATCGCAAGGCTGGCCGAGCTCTGCGTATCCATCTGCCCGGTGACCGGAAGACCTTTGTCCTTCTGGTAGGCCTTCAGGGCGCCCTGCAGCGCCGGCGAGGCCCTGCCGTCCTGCGGACCCTGGTAATAGCCGAGCCGCGACAGCGCCCGCTGGGCCTGGGCGGCGGAGCCGACAGGCGCGGCGGCGGCCAGCTTGGCCGACGGGTTGGGTGAAGCCGCGCGGTAGCCGCCAGCGGCCCGTTCAGCGCCGCTGCGGGCGGCCGGCGGCAGGTCGGCGCGGATGCGTTCGGCGCTGGCCTTGGCCTCGCTGTCGCCCGCCCGGCCGGCGATCAGGTACCACTTGTAGGCCTCAGCCCCGTTCTGGGTGACGCCGGAGCCAATCTCGTAGAGCTTGCCCAGGTTATACTGGCTGTCGGTCAGCCCCAGGTCCGCCGCCCGGCGGAACCACTGGGCGGCGGTCGTCTGGTTGGTGGCGCCGCCGGTGCCCTCGAAGTAGTAGAGGCCAAGGTTGTGCATCGCCTTGCGGTCGCCGCCCTGAGCGGCCCGCTCGGTCCAGCGGCGGGCCTCGACCGGATCCTTGGCCACGCCGCCTTCGCCATTCTCGTACAGTTTGGCCAGATAGAACTGCGCCGGGGCATAGCCCTGGTTGGCCGATTTGCGAAGGTCATTGAGGCCGCCCGCTTGGCGGGCTTCCACCTTGCGGACGGCGTCGCCGAACAGGGCGGCGGCGGTCGGCGGCGCGCCGGCAGGCGGCGCCGGGTTTGCAGCCGCTGGGATGGCGGCCGGATCGGCGAGGTCGGGCGCGATGGCCACGGCGACCCGGGGTCCTGCGGTCAGGACCGGCGTGGTGTCCGCCTCGGCGGTCAGGATTTCCTTTTGGTCGGCCGCCTTGATCTGCAGGGTACGGGCGATGCGCTCGCTCATCGTCCCATCGCGACCCCCGTTGAGGGTGACGTAGCCGGCGGTCGCCAGGCCACCGCAGGCCAGCACGGTCGTGATCGCCAAGGCCGTCGTCAGGGTCGAACTGGCCGGCTTCTTCGGGGCTTTGGAGCGGCCACCGAACAGGCCCTTGCGGGCCGGCTTGTCGGCCCGAGGCTCAGCGGTCGGCCCGCCGGCGTTGCGGGCGGCGGCGCGAGCCTGCTCGATCACTTCACGGGTGCTCAGCGGCCGGCCGGGCTCGGCGAGCGCGAACACCGGAGCCGGAGCGGCGTCGAATTCGAGGCCTTCGTTCTCGTCGCCCAGCGAGACAAACTCGTCGGCGGCGTCGAAGTCGGCGTCCGAGAAGGCGGCGGGGCCGGTCTCGCGGGCCGGGAAGTCATCGTCGAAGCCGGGCTCGGCCGGGCCTGGCGAGAAGCCGCCAAAGCTCGGCTGTTCGGGGGCGCGGGGAGCGAAAGCGTCCTCGGGAATAGCCTGGCCGCGGGTCGGGAAGGGATCGGGCGCGAACGGATCCATGCCCGCGGCCTCGGTGCGGCGCACCGGCGCGGCCGGCGTCGATGGGGGGCCGGCCGCGACCGAGTCGGCGATGCGGCGCGTGGCGCTGGTCATCGAGGCGTCGATCTTCTCGCGCGCCTCCTCCAGCAGCCGAGCCGTGCGCTCCTCGCTCTGACGGATGCGTTCGGCCAGATCGGTGGAGACCCGCTCCTGGCGCTGGCTGATACGCTCGGTGACCCGGGCGACCTGTTCGCCAACGTCGTCGATGGCCTGGGCGCTGCGCCGTTCGGAATTGGCGATTCGCTCGCTTAGCCGCTCGGTGATGCGGGCGATTTCGACGCCGAGTCGCTCCAGCGCCTGGGCCGAACTGCCGTCCGTATGAGCCAACCGTTGCTCGACCAAGCCTGCGATCCTCGAAACTTCGCCGCCGACGTGCTCGACCGCCTGGGCGCTGCGGCCTTCGACCGACTGCACCCGGCGGCTGAGATTGTCGGCCATGTTGACCATTTCCCGGCCCATCCGCTCGATCGCCGCGGCCGAGCGTTGCTCGGCGGCATGGACGTGGGCGGTCATTTCACCGAGCTTCTGTTCGACCCGGCCGAAACCGCCATCGGAGGACCGGCGCATCTGCTCTGCCATTTCCTGGCGCACCTGTTCGAGCCGGGCGTTGAGGCCGTGCGAAAGGGTCTGCAGGGCGGCGGTGTTGTCGGCCCCCTCCATCTTGCGCAGCCGGCCGTCCAGCTTGACGAAGCTGTAGCCGAGGTCGCGGATGGCCTCATTGGTCTGGGTCTCGGCGGACTCAAGCCGTCCGAGCACCCGGGCGGCGACCTCGTCGGCCAGTGCGGCAGTGTCGGGGACGGGTTGTCCGCCGGCCTCCAGGGCCGCGACCTTGGCCTCCAGGGCGACGATGGCCTCGCGGCTGCGGGCCTCGGTGTCGTAGACAGCGTTGGCGACCTTGCCGACCGAGCCTTCCAGGGCGCGCAAGGCTTCGGCCGAGCGCGGACCAGCGCTTTCAGCCTCGATGCGGCGAAGGCGCTCGACGGCGCGGACCTGTTCGGTGCGGATTTCGTCGACCGCGCCCTCGAAGCGGGCGGCGACCGAGATCTGCTCGCGCTCGGCGCCCTCGAGGCGGCTGAGCGCCCCGCGCACCGACTGGTCGATGCCGGTGATGGCCAGGGTCGAGCGCTGCTCGGCCGCCTCGATGCGGCTGGTCAGCCGCTCAATGGCGTCTGTCACCTTGCCAACCTCGTCGGCCGGGTGATGTACGGCCTCGTAGCGGGCCGGAGCGTCCTGGCGCGGATAGGTGATGACGGAGGGATCCTCCTGAGCCGGCTCGCCTTCGGGCGCCTCGCCCTCGACGATCATGCGGTTCAGCCATTCGCCGAGCGTCATGCCGGACCGGCGTGCGAGATCCTTCGCGATCTCCCTCGCCTTGGGGTCAATTCCCTTAACGCTCCAGGGCGCCCCCGCCGTCATTCGAATCGTTCTCCCGGCACTGGCATTGGACGCTAGCTAGCGAGCCCTTGTGTGTAAACGCGAGGTTAACGCAATATCTTGCGTTGCCCTCGATATCCTGTGGACGGATGGACGCACCGTCTGCTTCAGGCCCCACTTCGCGCCGCGTATGGTTAACAAGACCTTTCCAGCGCCTGAGTTGTGACCCGCAAACCGCGCCCGCGCTGAAACACCGCGGTGCTCTTGCGTCCGGGACCGTTGGGTTCCATCTGCCGCCCATGTCGATGCAGCTGACCCTGATCCTCATGGCGACCCTGGCGGCCCTGACCCTGTTCGCCGGCTGGCGCGGGTCGCTGCCGCCGAACTTCGTCAAGGGGCCGAGGATGATCCCGTGGCGACCGCTGATGGTCTGTTTCGCGGCCGGCACGGCGATGATGGGCGCCCACCTGGCCGCCCTGCTCGGGATGATGGTGACCCGCTAGGGGTCCTTGCGAGGCCGCCCCATCATCCCGGCCACCCCGCCCGAGGACAGCAGGCCGATGTCGGCCAGCAGGAACGGAACCTGCCACCGGTGCGGACAGGCCATGTAGCGCGGCCGCCAGAGCGGGTCGTACTTGTCCTTGTACCGGCGCACGCCACGGAAATTGTAGAAGTCCTCGCCCCGCTCGAACAGCAGCCGGCCGACGCGGCTGAGGATCGGGGCCAGCGGGCGGTCATCGAGCCCGGCCAGCGGCGCGACGCCGAAGTCGAAGGCCAGGTAGCCCTGGTCGCGGCCCCAGGACAGCAGCTCGACAAACAGGAAGTCCATGATGTTCTTGGGCGCCCCCGCCCCGTAGCGCATCAGGTCCATCGAAAAGCTGGTCTTGGCCGCCGTCAGCCAGAGGGTGGCGAAGGCGACGATCTGGCCGTCGACCCGCACCAGGGCGATCGGAAACTCGGCGACATAGCGGGGAATGAAGCCGCCCAGGCTGAAGCTCTTCTCGCCGCCGGCATGGTCGGCTAGCCAGGCCTCGGAGATTCGTTCTAGCTGATCCATCGGCGCCCGGCCCGGCTCGACGACCTCGAAGCTCGCCCCCGCCTCGCCGGCCTTGCGCCAGTTGCGGCGCAGGACTTCGCGCCGCCGCCCCGCCAGGGAGAAGTCGGCCAGCGGCACCTGGGCGCTCTCGCCGGTCTTCTGGATGAAGAAGCCCAGTTCCACCACGTCGGCTAGGTCTTCCGGCTCCAGGCCATAGGCGCAGGGACGGGCCGCATGGGCGTCGGCCATCTCCCGGAAGCGCCAGAACAGCTCCAGGTGCTCGTCACGCCGCCCGACCGGCGGCCCCATCGACACCCAGCTTCGGCCCCGCACCCCGAACATCAGGAAGGTCTCTCCGGAGGCCGAGAACAGGAACCGCTTGTCACCCAGCAGGGCCAGGTTGGACTCCGGCTCGGCGCTCTCGGCCGTGGCCAGGATGGCGCGAACCCGGGCAAAATCGGGGTCGTCCTCGCCGGCCACGGCCGGGGTAGCGGGGGTGGCGAACAGCCGCCAGACCCCGACTCCCAGCAGCAACACCCCGGCCCCTATCGAACTGCGGATCGCCCGCTCGGCGTCGGCGTCGAACATCACGCGCCAGATCTGGCGATCACCATACTGGACATTGCTGAACGACCACCAGCCCAGCAGCCCGGCCCCGATCACCGCGGCGGCGGCCGACAGCAGCCAGCCGGGGGTGATCTCCATGCGGCTGAGGCGGGCAGTGCGGGTGAAGGCGGCGCGGAATGGCAGGACCAGCAACAGCAGCACCACCAGGATGCCGGTCTCCTCGAGATTGATCCCCTTCAACGGGGCCAGGGCCGCCGCCACCGCCAGGCACCCCACCGCCGCCCCCCAGGCAGCGCCCAGCCGGGCCCGCAGGCCGAAAGCCAGCAGGATCAGGAAGATGCCCAACAGCGACGAGGCGAAGTGGCTGGCGTCGATGACCGCCGGCTCGCTCATCCGCAAAAGGAAGCTCAGCCGCTCGGGATCGGTGGGCGTCGCGCCGGAGGCCAGTAGCAGCCCGCCGCCGAACAGCGCCGCCGCCGCCGACAGGGTCGGGGCGATCGCAAGGGCGGCGGTTCGAATTTCGGAGGTGCGCATTGACGCGGCTGACTTAGCGGGTCTCGCCGCGCTCACCTAGTCCTGGAAGATCGGCGCGCGCTTTTCCATGTTGGCCATCACCGCCTCGATGTTGCCGGCCGAGCCGATCAGCGCCCCCTGCTCGACGCTTTCCTCCAGCAGGATGGCCTGCTGATCGCCATCGGCCATCAGGTTCATCAGCCGCTTTCCGGCCCGGATGGCGGCCGGGTTCTTGCCCGCGATCTCCCGCGCCGCCGCCAACGCCTCAGCCCGCGGATCGGCGCAGAGGCGGGTGGCGATGCCCAGGCCATAGGCCTCCTCGCCGGTGAAGATCCGGCCGGTGTAGGTCAGGTCCCGGGCGATGTCGTCGCGCACCAGGCCGCGCAGCAAGGCCACGCCGGCCATGTCGGGGATCAGCCCCCATTTGATCTCCAGCACCGCCAGCTTGGCATCCGGGGCCACGAACCGCATGTCGGCGCCCAGGGTCAGCTGGAAGCCGCCGCCGAGCGCCACCCCGTGCACGGCGGCGATCACCGGCACGGGAATGTCGCGCCAGACCATGACTGCGTTCTGGGCCCGGTTGGCGCCGCTGGCCGTGCGGGCCGTACCCACCAGCCCGTCGCCGCCGCTGCGGGCCCCGGACGCCATCTTGCCGAAGTTGCCCATGTCCAGCCCGGCGCAGAAGGCCCGGCCCTCGCCCGACAACACCACGGCGCGCACCCCCGGCTCGGTCTTCAGCCGCTCGCCGGCCGCGATCAGGGCGGCGAACATGGCGTCGTCCAGGGCGTTCATCTTGTCGGTGCGAACCATCCGGACGTCGGCGACGCCGTCCTGGATGTCGATGGTGACGCGGTCGTTCATGGCGTTTCTCCCAGTCGTGGGCGCGATCCTGACAGAGGTTCCGCGACGGTCGGCAAGCGATTCTAGCGTCTTGTCGCCAGCCAGATCACGTGGCTGGCCTTGCGCCGGCCCGGCCCCGCCTTGACCCTCAGTTCCTCGACCGCGAAGCCGGCCGCCGCCACCCGCCGGCTGAACGGCGTGTGCGGGGCCGAGGACCAGACGGCCAGAACCCCGCCCGGCGTCAGGGCGGCCAGCGCCGCGGCCAGGCCGGCGGCGTCGTACAGGCTGTCGTTGGCGCGGCGGGTCAGGCCCTCCGGGCCGTTGTCGACGTCCAGCAGGATGGCGTCCCACACGGCGCTTCCGGCGATCTGCCCACGCACATCCCCGACCACGATACTCACGCGCGGATCGTCCAGGCTGGCGCCGTGCACCGCCCCCATCGGCCCCCGCGCCCAGTCGACAACCTCGGGAACCAGCTCGCCAACGACGATGCGGGCGTCGGCCGGCAGCACGCCCAGCGCCGCCCGCAGGGTGAACCCCATCCCCAGCCCGCCGATCAGCACCCGCGGCCCCGGCCGCCCGGCCAGGCGGTCGGCGGTCAGCCGGGCCAGCGCCTGTTCAGAACCGCTCAGCCGGCTGTTCATCAGCTCGATGCCGCCCTCGGCCATGATCGAAAATTCCTGGCCACGCCGCATCAGCCGCAGGGTTCCGCCGCCGCCGGGCATGGTCGCGGTCGAGAGGTGGAGCCAGGGGATCATCGGTCGTCCTATAGGGGCGGCCGGACTTTGAGTCGGCAATATTCCTTGCCTTTTGGCTCCGAAAATCGCATTCTACGCCCTCGCATGTCGGTCCAGCGCTTCGGACCGGCAACCTTCAAACGACTTTGCGACGCCCGCTGGCCCCCACGGCTTTTCTGACGCGTTGTGAAGATGGCGTGAGGTTTTAGTCCTCCGTCGCTACCGCCGCTCCCCCTTCAAGGACCCTGATGAAAAACGCTCTGGGCGATACTTTCGCCGACCGCCAGAAGACCGCCGCCGAGGCCAAGGCCGCCCTGCTCGCCCGCTTCAAGCCCAAGCCCACCGTCACCGACCCCAACCTCAAGCCGCGCGCCGACAAGAAGGCCGCCGAGCTGGAGCAGGTCCGCGCCGCCCGCACCGAGGAAAAGGCCGCCAAGAAGCAGGCCCAGGCCGACGCCGCCGCCGCCGCCGAAGCCGCCCGCGCCGCTGACGAAGCCGCCGCCCTCGACGCCAAGCGCGGCGAACGCAAGGAACGCAAGGCCCTGACCAAGGCCGAAGCCCAGGCCGCCCGCGACGCCAAATACGCAGCCCGCAAGGCGCGGCGTTAGGGGCCAAGCCCTGCGAAAGGGCCGCCGCTGGTGGCCGATAATCCGGGGACACTATATAGATTTTTGTCCCTCGACAGGGCGGGTCAGCAACCCGGGCGCCGCGAAAATCTATATAGTGTCCCCGGATTATCGTTCTGGCTGCCCCCCTAATCCAGCGCATTCTCCCGCGTGAACCACGCCGTCACCCGCATGCCCTCGCCGGGCGCGGTCTCGATCTCGACCCGCGCCTTGGCGTTCTGGCGCAGGGACTGTACGATCAGGTTGCTCAGCTTGCCCGGCCGCGGCCAGACCAAGCCCTCGGCCAGGCCGATTCCATCGTCGGCCACCACCACCCGGCAACCGCCCTCGTCGACTTCGCATCGCAGGGTGATAGTCCCCCCCTCCCGGCCCGCGAAGGCGTGCTTGAGGGCGTTGGTCAGCAGCTCGTTGACCACCAGCCCGGTCGGCATGGCGACGTTGATCGACACCGGCCAGGTATCGACCTGCATGTTCAGGTGGATGCCCTCCACCGCATGGGCCTGCATCACCGAGGCGGCGATGCCCGACAGATAGGTCCCCAGGTCGACGGTGTCGGCCTTGTCCTCCCCCGACAGCAGCCGGTAGAGCAGCCCCATGGCCTCGATCCGCCCGGCCAGCCGGTCGAAGCGGTTGTCGTGCGGCGCGTCGGCCACCGCCTCCGACACGTTCCGCGCCTCGATGCGGATCAGCGCCGTGATCATCTGCAGATTGTTGGCCACCCGGTGCTGCAGCTCGCGCAGCAGGGTGTCCTTCTCCTTGATCCGCTGCTCATAGGCCGACAGGTCGACCTCGCCGCGTTCCTCGGCCGCGACCAGGGCGATCATCCGGAACACCGGCTCGCCGCCCTCGTCAGCGATCAGGTTGCTCCAGACATCGACCGCCTGCACCGCCCCGGGCGGCGCGAAGGCGAAGACGCCGATGTATTCGCTCTCCTCGGTGACCGCCGCGGCCAGCGGCCGTCCATCCCGCGTGGCCGATCCGGGCAGGGCCGACCAGGGCTGGCCCTCAAGGCTGGCGGCGGCCAGGCCGGACAGCCGCTCGAACTCGACGTTGGCGTAGCAGATCAACTCATCCGGCCGCAGGTCGGCGACGGCGATGGCGATCGGCACCTGGTCGAGGAACTGCCTGAAGCGGTCGGATTCGAGGACCTGGGCCAGGTCGGAACTGGCCAGCAGGCCGGTGGGGTCGTCCTGATCGGACATCGGGGGGAACTCTAAGCGGGCGACGTCCGGCGCGAAGCGCCGACGACGGGGAATGTCCTATAGCGCGGTCGGGAGCGCGGGACGAGGGCCCACGCCAGAGCTCGGGAGTGGTGTGTGTCCCTACATTCGAAAACACGCCTGACGCGTCAGACGTTCGGCCGAGACCCTCCATGTCGGTGTTCGAGATGGCAGCTTTTGAATTGTCGAAAGAGCGAAACGCCGGACTTCGGTTGATCGCGGATAGCGTTACTATCGTGTCCGTAGACGAAGTCGCGTTCGGTGTCGCGCGTCCAATTCCCATTGATGAATTCCTCAACGCGCCCTTCTAAGCCAAACATCCGTTTGAATCCCCTTCCCCCTCCCCACCTCCCCCGCTAATCTCCCGCCCGAACCGGTCGCGCTCAGATCGGACGACACCTCTTCGCGGGAGACCACGCCATGGCCGACTTCGGCGCTACCGAGCTCGACGCATTCCGGGCCGAGACCCGGGCTTGGCTCGAAGCCAACTATCCCACCTCGCTGAACGGCCCGGCCGCCGAGGACGACACGCCCTGGGGTGGGCGCAAGGCCAGTTATTCCAACCCCGACATCCAGCTGTGGATGGACCGCATGGGCGAGAAGGGCTGGACGGCGCCGATGTGGCCGGCAGCCTATGGCGGCGGGGGGCTCTCCAAGGAGCAGAACCGCGTGCTCGAAGCTGAGCTGCGGCGGATCAAGGCGCGGCCGGCGCTGGCCAGTTTCGGCATCTGGATGCTGGGGCCGGTGCTGCTGGAGTACGCCACCGAGGAACAGAAGCAGCGGTTCCTGCCCGATATCGTCAAGGGCAGGACCCGTTGGTGTCAGGGTTACTCGGAGCCCGGCGCGGGGTCGGACCTGGCCGGGCTGCAGACCCGCTGCGAGGACCAGGGCGATCACTACCTGATCAACGGCCAGAAGGTCTGGACCTCTTACGCCGACCAGGCCGACTGGATCTTCTGCCTGGTGCGGACCGACACCTCAAAGAAGCATGAGGGCATCAGCTTCATCCTGTTCGACATGACGTCGCCGGGCGTCGAGACCCGGCCGATCAAGCTGATCAGCGGCAGCTCGCCCTTCTGCGAGACCTTCTTCACCGACGTGAAGGTGCCCCGTGAACAGCTGGTGGGTAAGCTGAACGGCGGTTGGGAGATCGCCAAGCGGCTCCTCCAGTACGAGCGCCAGAACATCTCGGCCGGCGGCTTCGGCGGCGGGGCCGGGCTGGACGTCATCGACGCGGCCAAAAAGTACGTTGGCGCCGACGAGGCCGGGCGGATCGAGGACGCTGACCTGCGCGGCCGCATCGCCAGCCACAAGATGGACCAAGCCTGTTTTGGCCTGACCATCCGGCGGGCCGAGGCCGAGAGCAAGCAGGGCGCGGGGCCCAGCGCCGCCACCTCGATCATCAAATACGCCGCCGCCAAGCTGAACCAGGAGCGCACCGAACTGCTGGTCGAGAGCCTGGGCCTGCAGGGGCTGGGCTGGGAGGGCGATGGCTTCTCCGGCGAGGAGCTGGGCGCCATCCGCTCGATGCTGCGGGCCAAGGCCAACTCCATCGAGGGCGGCACAAGCGAAGTGAACCTAAACGTCATCGCCAAGCGCGTGCTTGGGCTGCTGGATCACCAGTAAAATCGATAGCGCCCTTCTCCCGCTTGCCGGGAGAAGGTGGCCCTGCGAAGCCTCGGCGAAGCAGGGTCGGATGAGGGCAGCACCAAGCGGATGACAATGACCATGAACACCAGCGCTAACCGCGCCAGAACGAGGACACCGACGACGGCCGGTGCTGCCCTCATCCGACCGCTACGCGGCCACCTTCTCCCGACAAGCGGGAGAAGGATCGCGGTCGTGGCGCCGGAGCGGCCCCATGCTTGAGTTCTGGTACGAGTTCGCCTCGACCTACAGCTACCCCGCCGCCATGCGGATCGAGACCCTGGCCGCGACACGCGGCGTCGCCATCGCCTGGCGGCCCTTCCTGCTCGGCCCCCTGTTCAACGAGCAGCAGGGCCTGACCGACAGCCCGTTCAACACCTTCCCGGTCAAGGGCGCCTACATGTGGCGCGACATGGAGCGGGTCTGCAGCGAGCAGGGCCTGCCCCTGACCCACCCCAGCCAGTTTCCCCGCCACAGCATCCTGCCGGCCCGCTGCGCCATCGTCGGCCTGGACGACGGCTGGACGCCCGCCTTCAGCCGCGCCGTCTACCAGGCCAACTTCGTCGCCGACCTCGACATTTCCAAACCGGAGGTGCTCGAGCCGCTGCTAGCCGAGGTCGGGGCCTCTCCCGGCGCGGTGTTCGACGCCGCCGGGGCTGATGCCACCAAGGCCCGCCTCAAGGACCACGTCGTCCAGGCCCGCGAGCGCGGCCTGTTCGGCTCCCCCAGCTTTCTCACCGCCGACGGCGAGCTCTTCTGGGGCAACGACCGTCTAGAATCCGCCCTCGACTGGGCTGTCCGCCACCGATCGATGGAGACCGCCTGATGGCCGTCCTGAACGAAGAACAGACCATGCTGCGCGACGGGGCCAAGGCCTGGACGCAAGAGCAGTCCCCGACCACCAAACTCCGGCTCTTACGCGACAGCGGCAGCCACCAGCCTTTCGATCCGGCCGCCTGGGCCGAGATGGGGGCCATGGGCTGGGCCGGGGTCATCGTCCCCGAGGAGCACGGCGGTTCGGCCTTCGGCTACCTGTCGCTCGGCCTGATCCTCGAGGAGACCGGCCGCACCCTGACCGCCTCCCCCCTGCTCTCCACCGCCCTGATCGGCGCCAGCGCCCTCACCATCTACGGCTCCGAGGCTCAGAAGGCCGAGTGGCTGACGAAGATCGCCGAGGGGGCGGTGGTTACCGCCCTGGCCGTCGATGAAGGCCCGCACCACAACCCGGCCCGCACCGCCCTGGCCGCTTCCGGCGGCAAGCTGACCGGCAAGAAGACCTTTGTCATCGACGGCGACGTCGCCGACCTGTTCATCGTCGCCGCCCGCATCGCTGGGAAGCCCGGCGAGACCGATGGCCTCTCCCTCTACCTCGTGCCCAAGGGCGCCCCGGGCCTGTCGGTCCGCCATCTGGCCCTGGCCGACAGCCGCGGCGCCGCCGAACTGACTTTCGACAACACCCCCGGCGACCTGCTCGGTGCGGAAGGCCAGGGCTGGGAGCCCTTGGAGGCCATCCTCGACCGCGCCCGCATCGGCCTGTCGGCCGAGATGCTCGGCAGCGCCCTGCAGGCCTTCGAGATCACCCTCGACTACCTCAAGGTCCGCACCCAGTTCGGCCAGGTGATCGGAACCTTTCAGTCGCTGCAGCACCGCGCCGCCAAGATGTTCACCGACCTGGAGATGGCCCGCTCGGCCATCGAGGCGGCCCTCGAAGCCCTCGATGCCGACAACGGTGACATCCGCGCCAGCGCCTCCCTCGCCAAGTGCAAGGCCAGCGAGCTGATCCATCTGGTCAGCAACGAGATGGTCCAGATGCACGGCGGCATCGGCATGACCGACGTCCACGACGCCGGCCTCTACATGAAGCGCGCCCGGGTCACCGAGCAACTGTTCGGCGGCGCCGGCTTCCACAAGGACCGCTACGCCAAGGTTCTGGGGTTCTAGGTCCGGTCGTCGTCAAAACTTGATCGCCCGCGATCCACCCACCGATTGCTTGCGTACCGTTCAGTGACTACCGTTCGCGCAATCACTCGGGGAATCTTTCATGCGCAAGATCATCGCCACCCTCCTGGCCATCGGCATGACCGCCGCCCTGTCGGCGCCGGCTTACGCGCAGTACGGCGCCAAGCCCGCCCCCAAGGCGGCGACGCCGGAGTTGCCGCGCTGCGCCACGCCCATCGCCACCGTGGCGATCCAGGAGCCGGAAGTTCAATGGTGGCGTTCCTACGGCCTCTCCAACCCGGAGAAGCTGCTCAAGCTGTTCGCCTCCCGCTCCAACTGCCTGCGGGTGGTCGATCGCGGGGCCGGCCTGGCCATGCGACAAGGCGAGCGCGCCCTGTCGGAGAGCGGCGAGCTGCGCCGTGACAGCGGCATCGGCAAGGGCACGGTCAAGGCGGCCGACTACTTCATCATCCCAGACCTCGCCAACGCCGACCAGAACACCGGCGGCGGCGAGGTGGCCGGCGTGGTCGGCGGGCTGCTTGGCGGCACGGCCGGCGGCATCGTTGGCGGCCTGCGCAGCAAGAGCATGGAAGCCCAGGCGCTGATCACCCTGGTCGACGCCCGCACCACCGAACAGGTCTATGTCGCCGAGGGCACGGCCAAGAAGCGCGACATCTCGTTCGGCGGCGGGGCCGGCGGCTATGGTCTGGGCGCCATCATCGGCGCGGTCGGCGGCGGCTACAGCGACACCGACATCGGCAAGATCATCAGCGCCGCCTACTTCAACGCCTTCGTCGATCTGATCGGCCACATCCAGGCCGGCGGCGTCGCCAGCGGCGAGGACGCCAAATACAACGCCGGCCCGGTCGCCCAGGTGACCACCGCCGAGGTCAAGCTGCGCAGGACCCCCTCTCCGTCGGCGCCGATCCTCTACACCCTGCGCCAGGGCGTGCTGGTCTATCCGACCGGGGCCCGCAACGGCGTCTGGATGGAGGTCGACGACGAGAACGGCAACCGGGGCTGGATGAGCAGCGCCTTCGCGAGTCCCCGATGAGCCTGTTTGGGATGAGGGCGACCCTGCGCGCCGGCATGGCGGCGCTGACCGCCGGGCTGGCTCTCTGCGGCGGGGCCCTGGCCGCCGACCCGACGCCTGAGCAGAAGGCCCGCCTCGACAGCGTCGTTGCGGTCGAGGCCGCCTTCGCCAAACGGGCGGTCGAGATCGGCAATGTCCCGGCCTTCCGCGAGTTCGCGGCGCCGGGCGTGGTGATGTTCCTGCCCGAGCCGATCGTCGCCACCGACTACCTGGCCACGGCCGACTGGCCCGGCCTGATCGAATGGCGTGCCGATTTTGTCGCCGTCTCCAAGGCCGGCGATCTCGCCTTCGCCTCGGGTCCCTCGCAGTGGACGGTCAAGGGCGAGGTCGATCCCGGCTACTACATCACCGTCTGGGCCAAACAGCCCGACGGCAGCTGGATGTTCGCGCTCGATCGCGCCACGCCCGGCACGCCCAACCTCTACGTCGAGCCCGCCGTGGGTCCGCGCGTCTATATTCCCGGCCCCGACGAGGCCAGCCAGGCGACCGCCGCCGGCCTGGAGGCCGTGCTGGCCGATGGCCTGTCCCGCGATGCGGGCGGAACCATAGCCGCCAGGCTGCACCCGGGCGGCCGCGTGATCCGCGCCGGTCATGCCCCAGCCGCCACGCCCGAGGCCAGGCGAGCCCTGCTGAAGGCCGACCCCGCCCGCGTGGAAACGCGTTGGCTGGGCGGGTCGATGTCGAAGAGCGGGGATTTCGCCTACAGTTGGGGCGAGACCCGCTGGGCCGAAGGCGACAAGCCCAGGCGCGGCCACTACGTGCGGCTCTGGGTGCTCAGCGGCAAGACCTGGTCGATCCTCGTCGACCACCAGATCGCCCTGCCCGCCAAGGACTGAGTTTCTTCGGAACGTCCAGCAGCCAATTGGCATTCTTCCGCGACACCTTCGCGGAGTTCGTATGTCCATCGATAACCACAATCCGGCCGAAATCGAGAAGCGCCTCTGGGCCGAGATCGACGGCGCGCGCGTCGGCATGGTGGGAATCGTCGATGGCCGGCCACAGCATTTCCAGCCGATGACCGCCTTCGCCGTGCCCGAAGCCCGCGAGATCTGGTTCATCACCCGCGCCGAGACCGACCTGGCCCGGGAGGCCAGCTACGGCGCCCGCCAGGCAATGTTCATCCTTCAGTCGAAGGACGGCGAGTGCCAGGGCTGCGTCGGCGGCGAACTGACCGTCGAGATGGACCGTGGTCGGATCGAGCAGTGGTGGAGCCCGATGCTCGCCGCCTTTCAGCCAGACGGCAAGGACGACCCGGACCTGCGCCTGCTACGCCTCGAATGCCATGACGCCCAGGTGTGGATCAGCGACGCCGGGCCGGTGACGTTCCGGTGGCGGGCGGCCAACGCCACCGGCCGCGAACCCGGTCCCGGCGGGCGCGCGGCGGTGACCTTGAACTAGTTTCCAATAGGCATCCGGTACGGACGGCCCGTATAAAGTCCTTCCTGATCAACGTCTTATTGAATATGTCTAGACATATTCATCGGTCTTGGCGTTCCGAGCGGAAGCCCCGGCCGGAGGTGTTGGTCGCCGTGGTGCGCTTTCGACCAACAAACCCCGCCGATCGGCCAACACACTGACCAACGCCCCGGGCTACATTCTTGCGCCTCGGACCAACGCCAAAACCCACGGATAGGGGCATTTGAACCGCATTCTGGCCGCTTTGAATCGGTGCATGCTTTTTGGGTTGGTCGCGCGCGCCGCGGTATAATGGTCGGCCGTTTCGATAAGCAGCCATGAGGGAAGCGCCGAAGGTCGACTGGCCCTAGCTCTTCGGCCTGAACGGTCCGGGAACCCGACTGCCGCCCTGCCGCGCCAGCATCCAGCCGGGATACTCCTGCGGCAGGGCCGAGACCTCGTCCAGCGCCTTCATCTCCTCGGCCGTCAGCTCGATCTCGGCGGCGGCCAGGTTGTCGTCGAGCTGCTCGTTGGTCTTGGCGCCGATAATCACCGTGGTGACGAAAGGACGGCTCAGCACATAGGCCAGCGCGATGCGGGCCACCGAAACGCCCCGCGCCTCGGCGATCTGGCGCATGGCGGCAACGCAGGGCCAGGCCCGCTCACGGTCCACCGGCGGGAAGTCAAACGTCGCCCGGCGAGAGCCTTCCGGCCCCTCGCCCTCCGGCCCGAACTTGCCTGACAACAGGCCGCCGGCGAGCGGTGACCAGACCATCAACCCCATCTGCTGGTCCTCCAGCATCGGCACGATGTCGCGCTCCAGGTCGCGGCCGGCGATGGAGTAGTAGGCTTGCACGCTCTCGAACCGCGCATACCCCATGCGGTCGCAGATGCCATGGGCCTTCATCATCTTCCAGGCCTGCCAGTTGGAGCAACCGATGTAGCGAACCAGCCCCTGGCTCACCAGGTCGTCCAGCGCCCGCAGGGTCTCCTCGACCGGGGTGATGGAATCGTTGGCGTGGATCTGGAAAAGGTCGATGTGGTCCAGCCCCAAGCGGTCGAGGCTGGCCTTGACCCCATCCATGATATGGCCGCGCGAGGCGCCCCGGTCGTTGGGGCCGCGGCCCATGTCGCCATAGACCTTGGTGGCGATGACCACGTCGCTGCGCTTGACCCCGAGGTTGCGCAGGGCGGCCCCGACCATCCGCTCGGACTGGCCGGCCGAATAGACGTCGGCGGTGTCGATGAAGTTGACCCCGGCGGCCAGGGCCCGCTCGACCATGGCATCAACGCCCGGCTGGGCCACGGCCCCGATGGCGCCCCACATGCCGGCGTTTTCCTCGGCGAAGGTCATCGCCCCCAGGCAGATCTCGGAAACATAGAGGCCGGTGCGGCCGAGGCGGCGGTACTTCATTGTTATTCTCCGAATATGACCCTGATCAAGTGTTGTTCAATGGAGACAATGTCGACTGGTCGACATCCTCAGAAACTCTTGAAACGCCAGCCTGGCTCCGCCGTATTTTCGATATCACCGGCAAAGTCCGATACCCGAAAGGACTATGTCGGCCAACTGACAGTCCTTGTCTCTGCTCGTCAGTAGCTTGCAACCCGCGTCGCGGTAACGGCGTTCCGATTCGCTATGATGAGTTCGCTCCACTTGAAAAACCGCCTCCTCGCCAGCCTGCCCCCGGAGGATTTCGTCCTTCTCTCGGCGCAGCTATCGCCCGTGGATATGGAAAAGGGCCGCCTGCTGTACGAGCCGAGCGACCCTATCGAGACGGTATACTTCCCGCATGACTGCGTCATCTCCCTCCTGACCCTGATGCGCAACGGCGCCGCCATTGAGTCGGTGACCATTGGCCGTGAGGGCGCCTTCGGGCTGCTGACGGCGCTGAGTCCTCGCGCGGCCCTGTCGCGGGCGGTCATTCAGATCGCCGGCTCCGCCTCGCGCATCTCGGCGTCCGCCTTCCAGCAATGCGCGAGACGCAGTCCGGCAATTCTGTCGCTGGTCGATCGTCACAGCGAAGCCCTCTTCGGCCATGCGGTCCATTCGGTGGCCTGCAATGCCCTCCACTCGGTCGAGGCGCGCTTCAGCCGTTGGCTCCTGACCTGCCGCGACCGCATCGATGGCGACACCGTCAGCCTGACCCAGGAGTTCCTCGCCGACATGCTGGGGGTCCAGCGCACGACCGTCACCGCGGTCGCAGGCAGCCTGCAGGTCAAGGGGCTGATCCGCTATCGTCGGGGTGTGGTCGACATCCTCGACCGCGCCGGCCTGGAGGCTGTTTCCTGCGAATGCTACGCCTCAGTGCGCGGCGTCTACGAACGGCTGCTCCCCGACAGCTTCGCCTAACGGCCGGCCCAGGCCCGCAACAGGCGCTCCAGCACCGCCAGGCTATCGTCGACCTCGACGCCCTTCTCCCCCCGCGCCAGGGCAAGGATCAGCTCGTTGAGGGCGCCCATGATCATAACCGCCATCGGCCGCACCGCCGCCTCGCTGGCCTGAGGGGCGAGGTTGCGCAGGCCTTGGCGGATGGTCGGCAGGGCCATGCCGTGGTCGATGCGCTCCCACTCCGCCTCGCCCAGGACGCGGGGACCCTCGATCATGACGATGCGGGCGAAGTCGCGCCGGTCGCCGAACTCCAGCGCCGCCCGGCAGCCGGCCAGGAAAAGGTCGATCGGCTCGCCCAGCAGGTGGGAGGACGCCGCGCGGCAATGGGCGTCGAAAGCCTGCTCCATGGCGATCAGGACGGCGGTGAACAGCGCCTTCTTGTCGGGGTACAGCGCCGCCAGTTCAGTCGGCGTCAGCCCGGCGCCCATCGCGATGTGGGCGAAGTCCGCAGCCTCAAAGCCCAGGTTCGAGAATGTCGATCGCGCGGTGTCGAGCACCCCCTGATCCTCGGCGGCGGCGGTCTGCTGATCGAGCGGCATGTATCGCTCATACCTGCCTGCAAGCTCCACGCAAGCCCGCTGGCGTCCATCTCGCGCGCAGCGCTGTTGGACCACGCGGCAATCAGGGTTATAGCCCTCCCCGCCTTGCGCGGCGCGGACGGGCCTGTGTCCCCCCGCTACCAGCGCGCCAACCCTTCGGGAGACTCCCCACGCCATGGCCAAGATCAAGGTCGCCAATCCCGTCGTCGATATGGACGGCGATGAAATGACCCGCATCATCTGGAAGCTCATCAAGGACAAGCTGATCTTCCCCTACCTTGACCTGGAGCTCGACTACTACGACCTCTCGATCGAGCACCGCGACGCCACCGACGACCAGGTAACCATCGACGCCGCCAACGCCACCAAGCGCCACGGCGTCGCGGTGAAGTGCGCGACCATCACCCCGGACGAGCAACGGGTCGAAGAGTTCGGCCTGAAGAAAATGTGGAAAAGCCCCAACGGCACCATCCGCAATATCCTGGGCGGCGTCATCTTCCGCGAGCCGATCATCTGCCAGAACGTGCCGCGCCTGGTGCCCGGCTGGACCCAGCCCATAATCGTTGGCCGCCACGCCTTCGGCGATCAGTACCGCGCCACCGATTTCCTGTTCCCGGGCCCCGGCAAGTTGACCATCAAGTTCGTCGGTGAAGACGGCGCGGTCATCGAGAAGGAAGTCTTCGACGCCCCCGGCGCCGGCGTAGCCATGGCGATGTACAACCTCGACGACTCGATCCGCGACTTCGCCCACGCCAGCTTCGCCTACGGCCTGGCCCGCAAGTATCCGGTCTATCTGTCAACCAAGAACACCATCCTCAAATACTACGACGGCCGCTTCAAGGACATCTTCCAGGAGGTGTTCGACGCCGACTACAAGGCCAAGTTCGCCGAGTTCGGCGGCACCTACGAGCACCGGCTGATCGACGACATGGTGGCCTCGGCCCTCAAGTGGTCGGGCGGCTACGTCTGGGCCTGCAAGAACTACGACGGCGACGTGCAGTCGGACATCGTCGCGCAAGGGTTCGGCTCGCTCGGCCTGATGACCTCGGTGCTGCTGACCCCCGACGGCCAGACCGTCGAGGCCGAGGCCGCCCACGGCACCGTCACCCGCCACTATCGCCAGCATCAGAAGGGCGAGAGCACCTCCACCAACTCAATCGCCTCGATCTTCGCCTGGACCCGGGGCCTGGCGCACCGCGCCAAGCTGGACGGCAACACCGACCTGGCCAACTTCGCCCTCACCCTGGAAAAGGTCTGCATCGACACCGTTGAAGCTGGCTTCATGACCAAGGACCTGGCGCTGCTGGTCGGCGACAAGCAGAGCTGGCTGACCACCGAAGGGTTCCTCGACAAAGTCGATGAGAACCTCAAGCTGGCGATGGCCACGGCCTGAGGATGAGCAGGGGCGGAGGGAAACCTCCGCCCCTTCTTCTTTGAGCATGGCCTTTTCCGGAACCCTTCGCGACCTGGCCGCCACCGACCGGCCGGCCTGGGGACGGCTGTGGGCCGGCTATCTCGACTTCTACCAATCCAGTGTGCCGCAAGAGGTGACGGAAGCGACCTTCCAGCGCCTGCTCGACCCGGCTTCGCCGATGTTCGCCCTGGTCGCCGAGCAGGACGGCGCCGTGATCGGCCTGGTGCAGTGCGTGTTGCACGCCTCAACCTGGTCGCTGAGCCCCTACTGCTACCTGGGCGACCTTTTCGTCGATCCGGCGGTGCGCGGATCCGGGGCCGGCCGCGCGCTGATCGAGGCGGTCTATGGCCGGGCCGAAGACCTCGGCGCCGCGCGGGTCTATTGGCTGACCCACGAGAGCAACGCCGCCGCCCGGATCCTCTACGACAAGGTGGCGCGGAACCTGCGGTTCATTCAATACCGCAACTAACGCTTTTGAAAAGAAATCGGCGTGATCCTTGTCACGGCCCCTGTCACACTATGTCTGTAATGCTATCCACCAACTTCGTGGGTATGCATTGAGTTCAGTAGCCGGGACCACGCGTTACAGTTGCTTTTGAGGTCGCAGGTGGATCGCCAGACTCCGTTCGCCGACGACGAGACCCTGCCCGGTCGCTCGCTGGAGCCATGGCTTAACGAATCCGCCACCCTGATAGAACTGCTGCGCACCGGCTCGCGCGATTTCGCCAAGGGTCTGGACGGGCCGGCGACGGCGTTTGCCCTGGTGCGAGCCGAGCGGCTCGGTGTGGCGGTCGTCAACCGGCTGGGAGCCCCGCTGTTCGCCAATCCGGCCTGGCGCCAGGCGTTCGACGCCGCTCCACCCGACCGCGCGGTACTGGCCGGGGTGATTGCCGATGGCGGCCGTCGCACCGTGCAGATCGAGCACGGTGAGGCTTCGGCCGGCCGCTCTACCGCCCTCTACGCCGCCGTATCACTGGCCCGCGACTGGGCGCTGCCCTCCGAGGCGATGGCCAGTCTGGAGGACAGACAGGCCGCGGCGGTGATCATCGTCGTCGGCGCGCTGTCCGCGGCCCAGGTGCTGGCCGACGTCTGCCAGGCGTTCGGCCTAACCGACCTGCAGACTCGCATCGCCATCGGCCTGGTACGCACCGGAGATGTGCGCGGCGCGGCGGATCAGGCCGGCGTCTCCTACCAGACCGCCCGCAAGGTCGCCTTCGACGCCATGAAGCGGGTCGGGGCCCGGCGCATCACCGGCTTCATTGAGCGGCTCGTCCGCCTGTCCTTCGGGATATGGCCGCAAGGCGAGGCCGGGGCCGCCGAACTGACGGACGTCTGGGGCCTGTCGGCCCGACAAGCCAGCCTGGCGCTTCGCATCGCCGAGGGCATGACCCGGGGCGAAGCGGCAACAGCGTCCGGCATCTCCGAAGCGACCGCCAAGAAGGAGCTGGAGGTGGTTTTCGAGGTCATGGGGGTGCGCTCGGCCGCCGGCCTGGCGCGAGCGGTGACCGAGGCGCGGGCCCTGGCGCTGATCACTGACGCTACCCATGGCGAGGCCCAGATCGACAGCGACAACACCGAGCCCCTCAGTCTGCTGCGGCGGCCAGACGGCTCGCAGATCGCCTTCAGCGACTATGGGCCGAGGTCCGGCAAGCCGGTTCTGGTGCTGCACTCCAGCTCCGCCTCGCGGCCTCAACCCAGCCGGTTGGTGGCGGCGCTGCAGGCGGAAGGGTTCCGGCCGCTAAGTTTGGACCGGCCAGGGTTTGGGCTGACCGACCCGCACCCGGACAAGGCTCGGGGTCGCGCCGCGCCTTTCGACGCCGCCATCGATGATGTGCGGCTGTTGCTCAGGCATCTGAAGCTCGACCGCATCGACGTGGTGGCGCGGGGCGGAGCCCAGGTGGCGGTGGCGATGGCCAGGCTGGCGCCGGAGCTGATGGGCCGGGTGCTGCTGGTCAACCCCGACCCCTCCAGCGCCTCGCACGATCGCCGGCGAGGGCCGGTCGGAGCGCTTCAGGAGGCTTATCTGCGCCATCCGGACCTGATCGAAGGACTGGTGAAGCTGATCGTGGCCAACCTCTCCACCGACCAGTCCAGGCGCATCATGTTGAAGGCCGTTGAGGGCAGCCCGCTCGACATGGCAACCTTCTCCGATCCCCGCAATCTGGCCGACTACCGGAAGGGCTTCCGACTTTTCGCGACGGGGCGCGTGGCCGGTTATGTGGCCGAGCAGACGGCCATCGGCCGCTGGACTAGTCCGCCGCTCGAAGGGGCCGGGCGCTGGCGTGTGCTGCTCGGGCGCCACGACTTCCTACATGATCCGGCCCGGACCTATGCAGTCTGGCGAGACATCCTCCCGGATGCCCGCTTCGATTGGGTCGAGGACGCCTCGCGGTTCCTGTCCATGAGCCACGCCGAACTGGTGGCGCGGACCCTGGCCGAGTGTGAGGCGCCGCCTCAAGGGTGAGCGCCCTTGCGGAGCCGCCGGTTTGGCCCTCTTAAATGGCCTATGCGCACCAGCCTCTTCCGGATTGTCCTGCTCGCCCTGGCGATCTTCGCCATCGCCTTCGTGGCGGCGCCCTTCTACAGCTACCGCGCCCTGCGGGCCGCGACCGTGGCCGAGGACGTGCAGGCCATGAGCCAGCTCGTCGATTTCCCCGCCGTCCGCAAGAGCCTGGCCGGCCAGCTCGACCCCGACACCACCCGCACCGCCGAGGCGCCGACCATCTGGCAGGACCCGGTCGGGGCCATCAAACGGGCCTGGAAGGACGTCGCGCCGCAGCCGCCAAAGGTCGACCGCTATGTGACCGTGGCCGGCCTCGGCGATGTGCTGCGTGGCTACGCGCCGGGAACCGCGCCGCCGGAAGCCAAGCCCGACGGCAGCCTGATGAGCGGCGCCAAGGGAATGCTCAGCGGGCCCTGGCCGGGGGTGGCCTACTTCGGGCTGGAGCGGGTGCGGTTCGCGATTCGACGGCCGAACGCGCCTGATAAGGTCACCCTCCTGACCTTTGAGCGCCGCGGCCTGTTCGCCTGGAAGCTGACCCATGTCCAGTTGCCCTTGGGCGAACGATAGTTCTTGTTTTGTTCTTGTGAAGGCGTAAGGTCTCCCATCACACACGGGAGGTTTTCATGATCGGCTACGTCACCATCGGGGCCTTGGACAGCGAACAGTCTGGAAAATTCTACGACGCGGTGTTCGACGCGCTGGGTCATGACCGGCGCACGGAAGGCGGCGGCTGGATCGGCTACGGCCCCAAGGGCGGCGGCGAGGGCTTCGCGGACTGCCACACCGCCCTCTGCCCGCCCTTCGACGGCCAGCCGGCCCGGGCCGGCAACGGCATTATGGTCGCCTACCAAGCCAAGACCCCCGACGAGGTCAACGCCGCCCACGCGGCCGGCCTCGCCGCCGGTGGGACCGACGAAGGCGCGCCGGGGCATCGCCCGCCGGGCACGCCGGGCTTCTACGGTGCCTATCTGCGCGATCCTACGGGCAACAAGATCGCCCTGTTCGCGGCGGCCTAGCCGGCGATGCGCAAGGTCGTCAGCTATCTGACCATTGGCTGCAACAATCTGGATCAGGCTGTGGCCTTCTATGACCCGGTGCTGGCGGCGCTGGGCATGGGACGGGTTTGGACCCAGAACGGCTGGACCGGCTACGGTCCACCGGGCGACGACCACGGCACGATCCTCCTCTGCCCGCCGTTCGACGAGCAGCCGGCGCGGGCCGGCAATGGGGTGATGATCGGGCTGCATGCGGAGTCGGTGGCGGAGGTGGACGCCTTTCATGCGGCGGCGTTGGCGCACGGCGGATCCTGCGAAGGACCGCCGGGACCGCGAGCGTCGTACGGCGAGGGGTATTACCTGGCCTATGTGCGGGATCCGACAGGGAACAAGCTGTCGGCCTTCCACAAGGCCGAGTGAGGTCATTCGCAGTCGGCGGACGACTGTCACCCTGGCGCGAGCGCTGAGGCGTGAGATGAGCCTGCCGGAGGTTCTGCTCTGGCAGGTCCTTCGAAGTCGGAAGTTCGAAGGCATCCGCTTTCGGCGTCAGCAGCCGATCGGTCCTTATGTGGCGGATTTCTACTGTGGCGCCTGTCGCCTGGTCATCGAAGTTGATGGGCAATCACACTACGTCGGTGACCGACCCGATCGGGACGAGGTTCTCGACCGTTGGATAACCGACCAGGGGTTCGCGTTCTCCGCCTGCCAGCCTCCTTGATCCTCGGAGACATGGACTCTGCCGTCCTGACCATTCTCGCCGCCGTCAGCGGGCCATGAAAATTCTCCTTCGGGACGCGAAGCGTCACGCGGGAGGGGGACCGCCGGCCCGACTTAGGGCCGGGGGTGGAGGGGGCAGCGCCGGCGGATGGGATTGGCCGCGTTCTGGTGCGGGCGGCAACGACGGCGTTCAGGATCATCGTCGGGGGCCGGCGCTGCCCCCTCCACCACGCGCTGCGCGCGCGGTCCCCCTCCCCCGTCAGGCCTGCGGCCTGCCGAAGGAGGATTTTACCCCGCCAACGCCGCCTTCACCGCTGCGACGCCTTCGGTCGCCCTGCTGTCGTCCGGGGCGCCGCCCTGGGCGAAGTCGGGTTTGCCGCCGGCGCCTTGGCCGCCCATGGCGATGACAGCGGCCTTGGCGAGGTCGGCGGCGTTGAAGCGGCCGACCAGATCGGGGGTGACGGCGACGGCCACGGCGGCCTTGCCGTCGGAGACGCCGACGAGGGCGACGACGCCCGAGGCGACCTGCTTCTTGAAGTCTTCGACCAGGCCTCGCAGGTCCTTGCCGCCGACGCCGTCCAGCACCCGGCCGATGAAGGCCACGCCGCCGACATCTTCCGGACCCGACGCCGCCGCGCCGCCCCCACCGAGGGCCAGCGCCTTCTTGGCGTCGGCCAGGGCCTTTTCGAGCGCCTTGCGCTGGCCTTCGAGGGCCTCGACCCGAGCGGCGACTTCAGCGACCGGAACCTTGAACCGTTCGGCCAAGCCGGTAGCGACGCCCGCCTGGCCTTCCAGCCATTTGCGAGCCGCGTCGCCGGTCAGGGCCTCGATCCGCCGGATGCCGGCGGCGATGCCGCCTTCCGACACCACCTTGAACAGGCCGATGTCGCCGGTCCGCGAGACGTGCGTGCCGCCACAGAGTTCGACCGAGTAGTCGCCCTCCCCGTCCAGCGCCTTGCCGAGCGCCAGCACGCGAACCTCGTCGCCGTACTTCTCGCCGAACAGAGCCATGGCCCCGGCCTCGATGGCCTGCTCCGGCTTCATCAGCTTCGTCTCGGCGGCGAGGTTCTGCAGGACGACGGTGTTCACCTCGTCCTCGATGGCCGCGATCTCGGCGACCGTAACGGGACCGCCGTGGCTGAAGTCGAAGCGTATCCGCTCGCCATCGACCATCTGGCCCTTCTGGCTGACATGCGGGCCCAGAACATGGCGCAGTGCGGCATGCAGCAGGTGGGTGGCCGAGTGGTTGGCGCGGGTCGCTTGGCGCGCCGCCGGATCGACCTGCAGCGCCGCCGTCGCGCCGACGGACAGGGACCCGGACAGCACCTTGATGTCGTGGGCGAAGAGATCGCCGGCCTGCTTCTGGACATCGAGCACCTCGCCCGAGCCGCCGTCCCACTCAACCACGCCCTTGTCCCCGGCCTGGCCGCCGCTCTCGGCGTAGAAGGGCGTGCGATCGAATACGGCCTGGACGGTTTCCCCCGAGGCGGCGGTGTCGACGGGCTCGCCGCCGACCAGCAGGGCCACGACCTTGCCGGTCCCGTCGACGCCGTCATAGCCGATGAACTGGCTGGCCCCGACCTGGTCGCGGATGCCGAACCAGGCCGCCCCGGCCGACTTCTGGCCAGAGCCCTTCCAGTTGGCCCGGCTGTTGTCCTGCTGGTCTTTCATGGCGGCGTCGAAGCCGTCGGTATCGACGGTCAGTCCCTTGGCGCGCACGGCGTCCTGGGTGAGGTCGAGCGGGAAGCCGTAGGTGTCGTAGAGCTTGAAGGCCACATCGCCCGACAGCACGTCGCCTTCGGCGAGGTTGGCGGTCGCCTCGTCGAGCAGACCCATGCCGCGGCCGAGGGTGCGGCGGAACCGCTCTTCCTCCTGTCGCAGGGTGTCGATGATGGCCGGCTCGGCGCGGCGCAGCTCGCCGTAGGCGCCGCCCATCTCGCCGACCAGGGCCGGCACGAGGCGGTGCATCAGCGGATCTTCGGCGCCCAGCAGGTGGGCGTGGCGCATGGCGCGGCGCATGATCCGGCGCAGGACGTAGCCGCGGCCCTCGTTCGACGGCGTGACTCCATCCGCGATCAGGAAGGCGCTGGTGCGCAAATGGTCGGCGATGACCCGGTGGCTCGCCGCCCGGTCTCCCTCCGCCTTGACGCCGGTGAGATCCTCGCTGGCCCCGATCACGGTCTTGAAGAGGTCGGTCTCGAAGTTGCTGTGGACGCCCTGCAGGACCGTCGAGATTCGCTCCAGGCCCATGCCGGTGTCGATCGAGGGCTTGGGCAGGTTTGTCCGCGTGCCATCGGCATGCTGCTCGAACTGCATGAAGACGAGATTCCAGATCTCGACGAAGCGGTCGCCGTCCTCTTCCGGCGAGCCGGGCGGGCCGCCCCACAGGGCGTCGCCGTGGTCGTAGAAGATTTCCGAGCAGGGACCACAGGGGCCCGTGTCGCCCATCGACCAGAAATTGTCGTTGGTGGCGATGCGGATGATGCGGCTTTCCGGCAGGCCGGCGATCTTGCCCCAAAGGGCCGCCGCCTCGTCGTCAGTGTGGTAGACGGTGACCGTCAGCTTGTCCTTCGGCAGGGCGAAGTCGCGGGTCAGCAGAGTCCAGGCGTGTTCGATCGCCTGTTCCTTGAAGTAGTCGCCGAACGAGAAGTTGCCGAGCATCTCGAAGAAGGTCAGGTGGCGGGCCGTGTAGCCGACGTTGTCCAGATCGTTGTGCTTGCCGCCCGCGCGGACGCACTTCTGCGAGCTGGCGGCGCGCGGGCCGGCCGGGGTCTCCGCGCCCGTGAAGACATTCTTGAACGGCACCATGCCTGCGTTGACGAACAGCAGGGTCGGGTCGTTCTGCGGCACGAGCGGGGCCGACGGCATGACGGTGTGACCGGTCTTGCCGAAGTAGTCGAGGAAGGTGGCGCGGATGTCGTTCAGGGTCTTCATGGCGCGTATCTAGTGTGCGGCGCGGAAGAGTGGAACAGGGATTTACGCTTTCTGTTGCCGCACGGCGGGCGGCGAAACCGGCAACCACTTTCGCCTGCCGTGCTCAGCGCGGCGGCGGGCCGCTCGATTGCCTGACGACGATGCTGGGCAGACGGTCCTCCGGCGCGGCCTGGGCGGTCTCCTTGCCCATCAGTTTCTCGGCCGCCATCTGGCCGATCCGGCGGGTCGGGGTGTGAACGGTAGTCAGCGGCGGCCAGACGCGGCTGGCGATCTGGAAGTCGTCGTAGCCGACGATGGAGACGTCGCCCGGCACCGATAGGCCCAGCTCCCGGGCGGCATGCAGGGCGCCGGCGGCCATCTCGTCATTGCCGGCGAAGATGGCGGTGGGCCGGCCAGGCAGGCTGAGCAGCTGGCGGGCGCAGTCGTGGCCGGACTCGAAGGTATAGGCGCCGACGGCGACCAACTCCGGATCGAGCTTCAGGCCGTGCTCGGCCAGGCCCTCTTCGAGGCCCGAGCGACGCTCATGGCTGGAGCGGAAGGTGCTGACGCCGGAGATGAAGCCGACGCGCCTGTGGCCGAGCTCAGCCAGGTGGCGGGCGGCGGCCAGGCCACCCAGCCGATCCTGGGTCTCGATCATATGGCCCGGAGCATCGAGGGAGACCGAAGCAATGCGGATGTAGGCGCAGCCGATGTCGCGCAGCATCTCGGCGATACGCTCGTCCTCGGAGACCGAGGGAGTGAGAACGACGCCGTACAGCTTCTGGCGCTCGATGAAGTTGCGGATGTCGTCGACCAACGGCGGGCTGGCCCGGTCGCAGGGGTGGACGACCAGTTCGAAACCGCTGCCGCGCATGGCGTCGAGCAGGCCCAGCTGCATGTTCACGACGTACTGCGGGTTGGGGTTGTCGTAGATCAGGCCGATCAGGAACGAGCGGCGGAAGGCCAGGCCGCGGGCCTGGGGGTCAGGCACATAGCCGGTCTGCTTGATGACCGCCTCGATGCGCTCGCGGGTCTCCTGCTGCACCGAGGGGCTGTCGTTGATGACCCGGCTGACGGTCTTCTTCGACACGCCGGCCAGACGGGCGACGTCGTTGATGGTCGCCCGCTTGCGCGAGAAATCGGTGTCGTTCCCCGAAAGGGATGTGGCTGGCGTCGGTTTGTGGGGCGGCATCGACAGATCAGACCAGGTCGCCGTGCGCGGCGTCGAGCAGCAGCCAGGCGCGGCCGGCGTCGGAGCTGAGCAGGCTGGCGACCAGCATGCCGCCGCGATCGCGTTCGGCCGCCTCGTCCAGCATGCCGGTGAAGCGGCGCAGGTAGCGTTCGGCCTGGCCGCGCAGGGCGGCGTCGGAGAACAGGCGGCGGACGAGGCGGCGGATGGCGGCCGGGGCCAGGCGGCGGACCACCTCGCGGGCCCCGCCGTAGTCACGGGTCTGGACGGCGGCGGCCAGCTCGTCGATGCGGCCCCGCGGCAGCAGGGCTGTCGGATCGATGCCCATGGCCTCGATCTCGGCCAGAAGGCGTTCGGCCAGGCCCTCGGCGTCGCTCTCGTCGCCGTCGATGGTGGAGAGCAGGTCCTTCCAGCTCCAGGCGGTGGGCTCGCCCTCCGGCGCCGGCTCGGGCGGTGCGCGGCCGCCGGCGGCTTCGAAGACGCTGCGGAATTCCTCATCGGTGGCGGTCGGGGTGAGGCGCAGGCGGGGGCGCAGGCCGGCCTCGCGGGCGGCGGCTTCACCGCTGATCTCGCGGCTGCGCAGCGAGGCCGGCGGCGGGGTGACCGGCGCGGCGGGCGCGGACTGGCCGGCGGCCCCGGCGACGACCCCCATCAGCTTCACCGCGTCGGTCAGCATGTCGTAGTTGCGGCGCACCCGCTCCTGGAAAGCTGTGTCGATGGCCTGGGTTTCCTCGGCCGTGTGGCGCGCCGACTCCATCAGGTCGGCCATGCCCCGGTCGACGGCGGCCGTGACCTGCTGGGTCTGGACCCGGGCCTGTTCGGGCAGGGATTGCGTGCGGGTCTCGAGGTCGGCCAGCAGGGCCTGCAGCTCGGCCAGGGTGGCCTTGGCCGAGGCGGCCCCCTCCTCCAGCCGGGCGGCGGTCTGGGCGCCGGCCTGCTCGACCAGCTGAGCCGAGGATTCGATCAGGTCGCGGGCATCGTCCAGGCGGGCCTGGAAGATGGCGTCGGCCTTTTGATGGGCGGCGAAAGCGGCTTCGTTGAGTTGATCGACACGGTTCTGGGCGGCGCCGGCGTGGCCTTCGGCGGCTTCCTTGGCGTCGATGGCCGCCTGGGTCAGGCGGCCGATGGACTCCCGCAGGTCGCGCTCCATCCGGCCGCGTTCGTCGGCGGCGGCGTCGCTGAGCAGGCCAAGGGCGTTCTGCGACTCGCCGGCCAGAGTCTCCCGCTCGGAAGCGGCGGTTTCCAGGAGGGCCGTCATCTGGCTGGCTGCCTCGCCGATCAGATGGCGCAGGGCCTCGCCGCCGCGAGCGG
This sequence comes from Caulobacter sp., assembly GCA_046595895.1. Classification (GTDB taxonomy): domain Bacteria; phylum Pseudomonadota; class Alphaproteobacteria; order Caulobacterales; family Caulobacteraceae; genus Caulobacter. The sequence goes on from JBKJSF010000040.1 coordinate 38,323, forward strand.
CGGAGTCGCCCAACTCGGAGGCGCTCATCGTCGCCTGGACCATGAATTCGGACAGCTGGGCGGCGCGGGTCTCGGCCTGGGCGGCGAAGTCTTCCTGGTCGGCGCGGATGGCATGGCTGACGGTGACCAGGCTGGCGCGCTGTTGCGACAGGCCGGCCTCGACCAGCCGCATCTGGTCGCCGACCCCGACGCCGGCGGTTTCCAGGCGGGCGACCTGGCGGGCCAGGTCCTCGCCGGCCACACGGGCGGCGTCGCTGGCTTCGCCCGCGGCGGCGGCCAGGTCAGCCGCGCGGGCGGTCAGGGCCGCTTCGGCCTCACGTAGCTGCGTCTCGGCGAGATCGGAGGCCTCAGCGACCATCAGGGCCTGCATCGAGATGCTGTCGGAGACGGCGGTCGATCGGGCGTCGAGCTCGCCGCTCAGAGCGCCAAGCGCATCGCGCTGGCGGCCCAGCGTCTCGGCCAGGGCGCGGGCGGTGCGGTCAGCGGAGGCGGCCGTTTCGGCCAGGCGTTCGGTTTCTTCGGCCAGGGCATGGCGCAGGGCCAGTATGGTGTCGCGAGCCTCCGAGGCCGAGGCAGTGGCTGCCTCGATTTGATAGCGGATGGCGTCGATCGCCGTGCCGGCCTCTGCGGCGGCCAGGGCGGCGGGACCGACCATGGTCTGGGCGAGGTCCCGGGTGCGGCGAATCTCGCCGGTCAGCTTCTGACCCTGGCGCATCAGATAGGCGGCGATCCAGATCAGCGCCAACGGCCCGATGGCCAGCAGGGCGAAGACCGTCATCGCCATCGGGTCGTTCTGCAGCGGGGCGACATTCTGGCGATAGCCAAAGGCGTAGGCGATCGGGGCGGCGGCCCAGACGGCGGAGACCACACAGGCCGCGGCCCAGACGACGGCCCCCCCGGCTTCCTTGACCTTGGGCGCGCGTTGCAGGACGGCCGGCGGCAGCGGCGGCTCGGCGGTGGGGCGGAGGATCTGTTCAGGGGCTGGCGGGGTCAGGGCCGATTCGGGTTCGGCCGCCATCTCCACGACGGGCGCGTCGATGATCTCAAGGTCGGCTTCGACCACGGGCGGCGCATCCAGCCGCTGGTCCAGGGCGGGCTCGAAACGCGGGACGATTCCCTCCGGCGCGATACGGGTAAAGTCGAGCGTCGGGCGCTTCTTGACCATGCGCTTAGCGTCGTCCTGGGAGCCGGGCCAAATACCTGCGCCAAGGCTCCGACCCCGGCCTCGCGCAACGGGAGAAACCTAGACGCGATTGTGCCGCGAGTTAAGCGGCTTGCGACGATTTCGTTAAGGATTGCGGCGAGATCAAACCTCGGCGGCCTTCGGCTTCTCAACCTTGATGGCATCCGGGCAGTCGCTGGCCTTGGCTTCGGCCTTTTCAGGCGGCGGCGATTCGCGGTGAATCACCCGCTCGGCCTTGGCCGGGGTGTCAGGCAGATCGACCTTGAGACCAAGGTGATTGAGGCTGGCCACTGCCATCCAGACGATGACGGCCGCGATCAATTCGACAATGGCTTGCATGGGGCGTCCCTCCCCGGAACCAGATATCCCGGTTATCCAACGGGTTCCCCGATGTGGCAAGACGGCCAAACATGAACAATTGGACAGGTTGCAATCAGGGCTTTCGGATCAGGACGCCGATGAAGGCCATGCCAGTCAGGGTCATGGCGGTCATGGCGAGGTAGCCGAAGGGGCCGAAGGCGTCGAACAGCGGCCCTGACGCCAGGGTCGCCAGGCCCATGAACAGGCCGCCGGCCAGGGCCGAACTGACGGTCTGAGCGGCCGAGGCGGCGTGCGGCGGGGCATAGCGCTCGATCAGCGCCAGGGAGCCCAGGAAGGTGGCGCAAAAGCTGAGCGCATGCAGGCCCTGCAACGGAAACAGCAGCCAGAGCGGCGGCGAGAAGGCCAGGGCCGTCCAACGGATCAGGCAGGCGACCCCGCCGATCGCGACCATCACCTCCGGCGAGATGCGGCGGCGCCACGGCTCGGCGAACCACATGAAGGCGACCTCGAGGATGACGCCTATGGCCCAGAGGGCCCCGATCCAGGCGTCGCCGATGTCCTGTTTGCGCCAGAGCAGGGCGGAGAAGGCGTAGTAGAAGCCGTGGCTGGCCTGGATGACGCCGGCCCCGATCACGGCCAGCATGAAGCCCCTATTGCGGATCAGGTCCGACAGGCCGCGCCAGCGGGCCGAGCGCGGGGGGGCCTCGCCGGCTTCGTGGACCGGCTCGGCCGGCAGCAGCGCCCGGGCGAAGATCGCGGCCAGGGTGGCGGCCGCGATGGTCCAGAACAGTACCAGGTCAGGGGTGAGGACGCCGAGCAACGCGCCGACCGTGAGGTTGCCGACGATAAAGGCGACGGAGCCGAGACCCCGGGCGAAGGGATAGGAGAACCCCTCGCGGCGAGACAACCGCAGCCCCATCACGTCGGCCAGCGACGGCAGGGTGCCGAGCATGGCGGCGGCGATGGTCCAGGCCAGCAGCCAGGCGGTGAAGCCGTGGACCAGGCCGATGGCGCCGTAGGCCAGGGCGGCGACGGTTCCCAGAATGACCAGCGGCGTGCGGCGCAGACGAAAGCCGTCGGCCCAGACGGCGGCCATCGGCGAAATGACCACGCGGGCCAGGGCCGGCGCAGCAAGGATGATGCCGATCTCCGCGCCGCTCAGCCCCTGGCTGCGGAACCACACCGGCATGTAGGGCAGGCTGGCGCCCGTGCCGATGAAGATGGCGCAGTAGTAGAGGCCAAGGCGCAGGTTGGTCGGCATGGAGGTCCGTTAGCAGGAGTCGCCGGGCGTTTCCCCTCAAGGGCCGCCTTATCGAAGCGGGGACCATTATACCGCGCCGCGCCCGACCTACAAAAAAGCCGCGGCATTTCCGGGAGCACGAAAAGCCGGCCAAACCCCATGGCGCGTGGGTTTTGGCGTGGGTCCAGGCTGCGAGGATGTAGCTTCCGTCGTAGGCCGGACGTAGCTCGAGGCGCTGGGTTTGTTGGTCGGAATGTGCCCCGGCCGGTGACGCCAGCCCGCCGTCATCCGACCGGTCGACGTCCGCCAGATCCCTTGAGCAGGCGGCGGTGACGGACCAAGGGGTGCGCCGCGACCCTCCAGATGAATATGTCTAGACATATTCATCTGGCTGCCGCCCCCCTGCTGCTGCCACACCCCTGTCAGCAGGCTTGGGGTAAGGTGTGGCGATCAACCGGAGTCAGGCATGACCAATCTCGTCTTCTACACCAACCCCATGTCGCGCGGCCGCATCATCCGCTGGATGCTGGAGGAGGTGGACCAACCCTACGAGACCAAGATCCTCGATTTCGAGAAGATGAAGGACCCGGCCTATCTGGCCGTGAAC